>NZ_JAGBLU010000027.1 GCF_017635265.1 Butyrivibrio sp. | reverse complement strand
TTTCTTCATAGTGATCTCGGAACAGTTCCTGTAGTGTATTACGTTTCATAGATATCATTATGAAGGATTTAGGGCAAAAAACAACCCTAACCCCTCATGAGTGAGGGGCAGGGGAGTTGAGGTGCCGCAGGCACTTTTTTAAAGTTGTGTTTGATATACCGTTAAAAAGTTTGTACAATTAATCTATAGAAGGAGTGATGGAATGAAAGGAATTAATACACAGGTTCTATGGAAAATAATGCAGCTTCTTGAAGATGAGCATGTGGAAAGTGCTTTGACAGACGCATTTGAAGCACTTGTTTCAGAGATTGGTGCTTCTTCAGGGGCAATATGGCTTAAAAATGATGATACAGGGCTGATAAACAGCATAGTTTCTATTGGAAAGGATAATATTGCAGGTTTTTCAGTTGAAAAGGACCATGGAATAATTGGCGAAGCATGTAAGGCTAAGGAGGCTATACATATTTCTGACACTTCAAAAGACGAACGGTTCCCCGGAGGAAAGGATGAGATATCCGGCATAGAGATTAGCAATGCTTTTTTTATGCCTATGATTTATAGAAGAGAGACAGTTGGATGTGTTGAAATAGTAAATATGGATAAGGATCAGATACCGGAAGAGGATATAGCCCTTATTCATTCTTTTGCAGGAATCATCACTCTTTTTATCAATGAAAATGGGTATTCCTATGTTGCAGATTCTGACAAGAAAGCAATAATGACTCTTCGAGGTATTACTAAAGATTACCCTTCCGGAATGGATGTAACCCATGTCCTTAAGGGAGTAGATCTTGATGTTTATGAAAATGAACTGCTTGTAATATTGGGAGAGAGTGGTTGTGGTAAAACAACGCTTCTTAATATAATCGGAGGTATGGATAGTCCTACAACAGGAGAGATAACTCTTGATGGCAAGGATTTTTCCCGCCCAACAGAAAAAGAGCTGGTTGAATTCAGGAGAAATTATATTGGCTTTATTTTTCAGTCATATAATCTTATGCCCAATCTTACAGCTCTTGAAAATGTTAAGTTTATATCTGAAATATGCAAGGATCCTGTTGATCCTGCAGAAGCTATTGATATGGTTGGACTTAGCAGCCGTGCCAACAATTATCCTTCAATGATGAGCGGAGGACAACAGCAGCGAGTGTCAATTGCAAGGGCAATAGTAAAAAACCCCAGAATCATTTTAGCAGATGAACCTACCGCGGCTCTTGATTTTGAAACGGGGCAAGAGGTTCTTGCGCTTATAGAAGAGCTTATTACAAAGAGGCACACCGCAGTGGTTATGGTTACTCATAATGCAGAAATTGCCAAGATGGCTAACAGAGTCATACGAGTAAGAGATGGAAAAATATCAAGTATCAGAGTCAATCTGTGGCCTGTGCACGCTTTAGATCTTTCCTGGTAGTTTTTAATCAGTATTTGTTTATGCTGGTAAGAGGAACCAAATTAACTTTTTTAAAAGCAATATAGTTTATCACTATGGAGAACAGGGCATTTATTACGACTGATGCCGCCCAGGCAAAAGCAAAGGGACTTCTTACAAACATAAAGGCGTCAGTTTCGAGGCTTTTGATGATGATTCCTGTAAGTGGTATTCCAAATGTAAGTGCAATGACCATGGACAAAATATTAGTCAGGAGAATCTCACGCACAAGATATCCTATAACCTGTGAATTGTAAAAGCCATTTACGCGCATGGTAAGAAGTTCTCTCATTCTATGAGCTACAAGTATGTTACTTAAGTTTAAAAGAATCATAAATGTAAGAAGTACTGAGAATATTATTACTATAGCAACGACTGTGTTATATAAGCTAACTACAGCCATATTTCCATCTCTCAAATCTTTTGTGAGATCAACAGTTGAAACGCCCGGAATTTCAGATAATTTGGCTTTAAGCTCCTTTGGGGATTGATCTGTAGTTTTTATATAATAGGTATTTGGATCAGGAGCCTGTCCAAATACTTTTTCATAGTAATCCCTTGTCATAATAATGGTTTTCCCCGCGTAAAGCATAAAAGCTTCCTGAACATTAACTTCTGAGTCTTTCAGATTCCCACTTATCAAATGAAGAGTGTCATTTTTGGAAAGTCCATTTTTTTCTTCCATCTCTTTTGTTATCAGTACTCCATCATCAGTAAGAGAGATGTTTTTCCCATATTCATCTTTTAATGTGTAAAACTTTTCAAAATTCTCCATGTTATCGACGCATATTATTGTAGTAAGTATCTGAGAGTTATCTTTGGTGATAACTCCAGCACTGATAGGAAGATAAAGCGTTTCATATTCAGAGATTGCTTCTTTCAAATACTCTTTTTCTTCATCAGTTATAGTACCTGATTCTGTTACAGACAGATCATAATGCCATATATCAAACATCTGGCGGCTTAGAGCTCCTTCGTAGGCAAGCTTTATATCAATTCCAAATCCTACTACAAATACGCATATTACGATTGTAACTATTGAGACAATTTCCCTGCCTATATCAGTAAAAAGATTTCGTATTATAAGTTTAAAATACACACCATTGGTAAAGCTTTTTCCTGCTTTTTTTGCGTATTTTTTAACAGGCTCGTTGCCATTTATAAGTCCAACAGCAGAGCAATGTATATATTTGTGACAGGACCAAAAGACTGCTATAGCTGTTACAAGAACCTCAATTGATGGCAGTAGTATGATCATTGGGATATTGTGCCCTGTGCCACTTAGAGGAAAAGCTAAATTGTTTCTCATGGTATGGATAAGAAGTTTCTCTATCGCAAAGCCTCCTGCTATGCCCGTGCCGGCACCTAAAAGAGCAGCTGATACACCAAAAATAATATACTTTCGCATGATTTCCGATTCATGCATTCCGAAGGCTTTGCAAGTGCCGATTTGGCTGGTTTGTTCCTCTATGATAATAGTCATGGTAAAAAAGCAAACTATTGCAATTATGCTTGCATATAAAGGTGTAAAAGCAGCGAAAAAGCCGTTAATAGCCTTCATGTATGATTTAGTCTGGACATAAGGAAAATTTACATCTCTAGATTGCACAACATATGTACATGGTGTTGTTTTGGCTGTTTCAATTTGCTGCATATATTCAGCAAGTTTGTTATCAGCTTCTTTTTTTGCATTGTTATATTCTAAAGTAGCTTCAATGATTGCTTTTTCACCTTTTTCTTTTTGATCGGCATATTCATCTTTTGCAAGTAAAAGCTTATCTTCAAGAGTTTTTATTGTTTCATCTGCATCTATTTTTTTAGAACTAAGAGTATTCCTTGCTTCTTCTAACTTAGCTGCACCTTCGGCCTTTTTTTCTTCAAATTCATTTTTGGCATCTTCAAGCTGCTTTCTTGCTTCAGGTTCTCTTTTGGCCAGTTCTGCTTTTCCCTCTTCAAGTTTCTCCTGACCTTTTTGGAGATCGTACCAGCCTTGGTCTAGCATTTGTCTGGCTTCATTTAACATTTCCAAACTGTCATCGTATTTCTTTTGACCTTCTTCCAATTCCTCTTTGATGTTTACTAAATTGGAAAACTGCTGTATGGCGTAATCTATATCACCTATATTTGAAAAAGCATCGTGAAAACTTTCAGGGGCATTGTCATAGGCCACAAAAAGCTGCTGATATCTTTCAATAGTATTTTTTCCTTCGGCATCTCTTAGTATTTCAATAGTTTCTTCAGTTCCTTCAATGGATTCCAGAATGCTGATAGTTTCTTCTATGACGCTGTCATTTATTACACTGTCAAGCATGCTTGTTGTTTCATTGTATTTTGCATAACCCTCGTTAAGTTTTTCTTTTCCCTCAGCGAGCTTTTCAAGACCTTCTGCGTATTCAGCTTCTTTTTCTTTAAGATATTTTTCCGAAGCATCAAGAGTCAAAAAGGCATCGAAGAGCTGAAACTTTGCATCATTTAGCTCTTTTTCCATGTCTTTTTCTGCCTGCTCGAGCTGAGACTTACCATCTGTAAGCATCGTATTGTATTCTTCTTCGCCGGATTGTATTTTTGCAGCTGCTTCTGCAAGCTCTTTTTCAGCGGTGGCTTTGATAGTATTTAATTCTTCTTCGCCATTTTCAAGTGTGATGCGGGCAGTATCTATACCGGATTTGAAAGTGTTAATGTTCTTATCAAGCTCACTTTTGGCTTTAGAGAGTTCTTCATTAATTGTTTCTTTTGCGTTGTCATACTCATTGTTAAGTTCTTCATTAAGGGTAAGGATCCTTTCATCTGACATTGAAAAGATATGGTCTTCCAATAAGCTCTTTATCTGTGTACTTCTTTTTTTATAGGATGTTGAGAAGGTATCCTCTGTAATATCAGCATCTATAAGGACATTGGAGTAGTCAAAGGACAGAGTAGATGTGTTAAAGCATGAGAGTGGAAGGACAATATAATCTGTAGAAATGTTGACCATATAATCCGGATGGGAAGCAATTCCTGTTATTTTGTATTTCTTATTGGAAATAATGCCATCGAATCTGGCAGATGCAATATTTACTATAATTTCGTCACCAATTTTTGCCCCAATTTTGTTCAGGGCGCTGTAGGAAACTATACATTCGGACTCAGAAGAAGGCAGCGTTCCTTCAATTACTGTGGGAGTGCTGATCTTTTCCGTGGTTGAAAGGACAGTAACGCCTGTGCTTTTATTATCTAGCGACAATTCACCTGGAAAGGAAATCTGCCCTTCCACTTCATTTACACCATCAAAGCTTTTTATCTTGGCAATTTCATCTTCTTTAATTCCCATATTGCAGGATATATCAAAGTCCTTGAAGTTTTGTTGCAATATAAAAGAAGAACTGGCTTTTTTTACAGTAGATGAACCGAAGTACAGGCCTAAAATGAGCGTTGTTCCAATAAACACTATTGTGACTATAGAAAGCCAGGATACTATTCTTACTTTAATGTTACGGAGTGCGTCAATTAGCCATACTTTCAGCATGAAGAAATCTCCACTATTATTGTTTCTTGAAATACAGAGCATTAGTAGTCTATAAAACAATTATACCACAAGTTTGATTTCGACTGATTTCTTAAAGGATTATGTATGGCTAATATACTGAAAAAGTTGTATACTTTTTTAGTTGGTTTGAATTAAGAATATGAGGAGTTGGAAGTGAAGAGTTCTCTTTATCTCGTTATAAAAAGAATAGTATCAGCGGTATTTCCTGTTTATCAGGTTGAAGGTATTGAAAATCTTTCTCATGGACCGTCGGTAATTGTGGGAAACCATTCACAGGCCTTTGGTCCTCTTGCAGTTGAGCTATATTTTCCGGGAAACCATTACACCTGGTGTATATCTGAAATGATGGAAAGGGACAAAGTTGCAGACTATGCATACAAGGATTTCTGGTCAAAAAAGCCGCTTCTTTTAAGACCTTTCTTTAAACTTTTTTCCCATATCATTCCTCCGCTTTCAGAGCTCATTTTTACCAATGCAGATACGATTCCGGTATATAGAGATAGGCGTGTGCTGAAGACTTTTCAGCTTTCTTGTGATAAGCTAAAAGCTGGCGCCGCTATAGTTATTTTTCCGGAAGATTATACAAAGTACAATAACATTGTTCATGAATTTCAAAGGGGCTTTGTTCATGTGGCCAAGTATTACTATAGGCAGAATAATGTTGCAGTTTCTTTTGTTCCAATGTACGTTTGCCCTGAACTAAAAAAGCTTGTTTTTGGAAAGCCTGTTATGTATGACCCTGATTCTAAAGTGGATGTTGAGGCAGATAGAATCTGCAAATATCTGCAGGAGAGTATTTCTGAGATTGCGTATAGCCTGCTAAGGCACAGGGTTGTACCATATCCCAATGTATCAAAAAAGAATTATCCGTTTAATGAAAGAAAATCATGAAAAGACCTGTTGTAGATTATAGAAAACTTAGATTATCAAATATTACAAGTAAAGAATATAGACATTTACTGCTTCTTATCGGTTGGATTGCTTACTTTTTTATGTATTTTGTTACGGAACGTCTGATCCCCGAAAGCAGATGCCATATAGTTCATAGCCCTGTGGATGACATCATACCTTTTAATGAGTACTTTGTACTTTTCTATGTTTCCTGGTACTTTTTTATGGCAGGATCGTTACTTGTTTTTGCGCTCTATGATATAGAGAGCTTTTTAAGGGCACAGAAGATAATAGTAGGAATGCAGATAATATCAGTTATAACGTATATTGTATGGCCAACTGTTCAATATCTTCGTCCTGATCATTTTGAGTACACCAATTTTTGTACATGGATCCTGGGGATAATATATGGGGTAGATACTCCTACAGGAGTATGTCCCTCACTTCATGTAGGTTACACATTGGCTGTGCTTTCTGCCTGGATTACGTGGAATGGCGTCAGGTTATGGAAAAAGGCTTTTATAACAATATGGGGATTTCTTATATGTATTTCAGTCTGCTTTGTTAAGCAGCACTCATTTACCGATGTATGGGCTGCAGTTGTATTATATTTGTTTCTGGAAGTTTTACTGTTTTGGAGGAATATTAAGTTGGGAAAAAGAAGATTAGGCGACAGATCTGATGGGGTACAGATAAGAGATATTGATGCTATGCATTATGTTATGCCTCTTATGTATCCAAACAGATGTGATAATGAAGCGTATATGAAACTTTCTGTTGATATATCAAAAACCGAAGATTACATTAAGAAATACAATGAAAACCATCCTGAGAGCAGAGTAGCCATTTTTGATATCATTATTGCAGCGATGCTAAAAACCTTAAGACATCGTCCGCAGATGAACCGCTTTATAGCAAATCAGACTATGTATCAGCGAAACGCTATAACTGCCGCATTTACTGTAAAAAAAGAATTCAGAGATGATGGAGATGAGACTCTTGCCAGAATCGTTGCAGAAGATACCGACACCCTTGAAAGCATAAGCTTTAAAGTCAGAGATCAGATAGCCAAGTGTAAAGTTCAGGATGATGAATCCACAGATGCTATGAATTTTATAAAGAAGCTTCCTGCCAAGCATTGTATAGGAGCAGCAGCCAGATTTTTAGACAGACACGGCTGGATGCCAAAGTCTGTGATTGCCACAGATCCTTATCAGTGTTCTGTAGTACTTACCAATTTGGGATCTCTTGGAATGGATATCGGTTATCATCATCTTATGAATTGGGGAACAAACTCCATATTTGTCATAGTTGGAACCAAGAAATATAAGCCCTATTATGACAAAGACGGAAATGTTACCATGAAGAGAGTGATTGATCTTGCAATCACACTGGATGAGAGAATTTCTGATGGTTTTTATTATGGAAGATCATTAAGGCTTGTTCAGAAGCTCATTGAAAATCCAGAGCTTTTAGAGAGCGAGCTTTCAAAAGAAATATAGTTCATTTCCGTGATCTTTAAGCCACTTACGGCACTTTTTGTAATCAGGCAAAACAGATTCCACATGAGCCCAGAATCTGGGAGAGTGATTCATTTCTTTTCTGTGACAGAGCTCATGTACAATTACATAGTCCAGTATTTCCTCCGGGGCGTTCATTAGCAAACAGTTGAAATTGAGGTTTCCTTTAAAACTGCAGCTTCCCCAGCGGCTTTTTTGCATTCTGATCGTTATGCGGCCATAATCAACTCCGATTATGTCTGCATATTTTTTTACCTTAACAGGGATTATTCGTTTGGCTCTGGTAGTAAGCAGGCGTATATCCTGTTCGGTTAGAGGCGTTGAATTCTCTTCATTTATTTTCTTTATTTTCTGACGTTCATTCATTTTGGATAAGTTTTTTTCAATCCAGTCAGCTTTTTCGCCAATGAAGTTGTTTATTTCCTTTTCAGAGATTCGTAGCGGTGCCCTTACTATAACCCGGCAGTCGGAGGTTACTTCTATACATAAAGTTTTTCTTTTACTTCTGACTAATTTAATTGGTAACATTTATTACCCCTTTCAAAACAATATAAAAATTATTTTATACTTTTTTTAATATTTAGTGTATTGCTTTTACAAAAAATAAGGTTTAAGATATGAATTGCAAACAATTAAATAGCACAATAAAATGATAGAGCGTTAAGTATAGGATGGTGCTGTTTAAAAAGGGTTATAGAAATATTAATTGCATAAAGGAGGTATTTATATGACAAAGATCGAGCTACTTAAAGGTTTTGCAAAAGGTTGGTTTGGAAATTCTCAGCAGCATTCTATTCATGCTCAGCTTCTTAAGCAGAGAGGCTTTGGAAAGCTTGCTGATAAGATTATGGCTGAGTCAGATGAAGAGTGGGACGAAGCCAAAAAAGTAAATGAACGACTTATTCAGCTGGGTGAGACACCGGTTGTAGCTATTGAAGAATACCCCATTATTACTGATATAAAAGAAATGTTGGAGTATGACTGTAAGGACAGTGCGCAGGCGCTTCCGGAGATGAGCAAGTGTCTTTCTATGTTTGAGGATGATTACGTTACTAAAAAAATGATTGAGCAGTTTATTGTTGATGAGCAGGAACACTACAGTTGGGTTAAACAGCACCTTAATCTTATCAAAGAGATAGGGTATGAAAACTATTTGATCGAACAGCTTGGGTAAAAGAATAAAAGCAATCCTTTTAAGATACATATCCGTGGAAAATGGATTGATTGCATAAATGCAACTATGATTGAGGAAAGCATGTCGCTTGCGGCATGCTTTCATTGTATATAAGGAACTGGAGTGAAACAATTTGAATATTTTGCTACATTTTCTCAAGGTGTTTTCTCATCAATAACAAAACGTGATACAATAAAAATATATACGCAATTACATAAGAAGGAGAAAACGCTATGGATATTCAATACTTATTGTGGTTACAGGAACTTCGAAATGCTACCGGAGGATTGTTTGATGAGTTTTTTAATGCCATTTCGAAGTTTGCCGTTGATATTTTGCCTTTTCTTCCCTTTGTGATCTTTTGGGGAGTTGACAAGAGATGGGGCTACATTTTTCTGACCAACCATTTCTTTGGAGAAATTATCAATGGACTTATCAAACTTACGGTTTGTGCTTATCGTCCATGGATAAGGTCGGATTTAATTGAACCTGCTGGTGATTCCAAAGTAGCGGCAACCGGATATTCTTTTCCAAGTGGTCACACAAGAACTGCAACAACAAATTATGGGACTGTCATAGCCTGGCAGAAAGATAAGCGAAAAGGAATTTCTATTCTTTGCGGTGTTTTGATTCTGCTTACCGCTTTTTCGAGAAATTTCCTTGGAGTGCATACTCCTCAGGATGTTTTGGTTGCTTTTATAGAGTCAATTATCATTATTTGCGTTGTTCTGGCAGTTTCAAAGAAAATAGAAGGCAATGAAAAACTGATAGATATTCTGACTTTTGCAGGAGTCATTTTTGTTATTATTTCTCTGATATATATTCAGGTAAAGCCATATCCGATGGATTATGACGCATCCGGAAGCCTTCTGGTTGATCCGCAGAAGATGATGAATGATTGTTTTAAGGCCTGTGGCGCATTTATTGGTTTCCTGATTGGAAGTTTTATAGAGCGTCACTATATTCACTATGAAATTCCGTTTGGCTCAAGAAATCTTCCTTTACTTGTGTGTATAGGAGTAGCAATCACATTTGTGTGGAAAGAGCTGTTTGCACCGGCAACAATTGTTGCAGCATTTGGACCACATTGGGGACATTTACTTGCTCGTTGCATAATGCTTCTTTTTGCTATGTGTGTATGGCCAATCGTATTAAAAAAAGAGTGCAAATAATAATTGAGAATATGGATTTAGAACCGGAGACAAAAAACTGCATATAATGCTGCATGAGAATAAAAAGATTCCTGGTCATGGATCTAAGGTCCAGACCGGGATATTTTTTATTACTCTTTAAAAACCTTTGTTCTTACTATGAAGTATACACTTATAGTTACGGCACCTGTAAGGAGCCATGAAAGTGGATATACATGGAACAGAGAACTGAAGGTGTGATGGGTTGGAATATAGGTAAAAACATATATCAGTCTGAATATGCAGGTTCCAAATATTGAAATAAGTGCCGGGAAAAGTGAGCGGTTCATACCTCTAAGGCACCCTCCGCTTATTTCATAGGTTCCGATAAGATAGTGGAATAAGAAAGCACTGTTAATTCTTATCATGGCATATTCTATAACGGCCGGATCAGTAGTAAAAAGATTTATTACCTGATATCTTAACAGGCTAAGAATGATGACTACAACAACCGATGCTCCAATTCCGCAACTCATGCATATTCTGAAAACCTTCTTACATCTGTCATATCTTTTGGCACCATAATTCTGACTGGTGAAGGTTACAGCCGCCTGAGCAAATCCACTCATGGCGCAGTAGGATATGAAGTCAAAATTGGCTGCCGCTGTAGCACCTGCTATAGCATCAGCACCAAAGCTGTTTACCGTAGATTGAATGACTACGTTTGACAAAGAGAAAACAGCGCCCTGTAATCCTGCCGGAAGTCCAATCTGCATCATCTTAAGAAGGTAATTTTTGTTTACACTAAGTTTTTTAAAGCTTAATCTGAAAGTAGCATCTTCTGTCATAAGGAAGTATAAAACAAGTCCTGCACCAAACATGTTTGAAAAAACGGTAGCAAGGGCAACTCCTATTACATGAAGATGGAAGATAATTACAAATATCAGATTCAATATGATATTGATGATGCCTGAAAGAATCATGGCATAGAGAGGTCTTTTGGAATCACCTTTACTTCTGAGTATTGCAGAGCCATAGTTGTATATCATAAGTGCAGGCATGGCAAAAAAATAAATCCGAAGATAAAGGATTGCGAGGCTTAAAACCTCTGTTGGTGCAGCCATCAGTATCAAAAGAGGCTTAGACACAAAAAAGCCAATTACAATAAGCGAACATCCGGCGATGAGAGAAACTGTAATAACGGTGTGTACGGTCTCATTGATCCTTTCCTTATGACCGCCGCCTATTTCCATGGCAATCAGGGCGTTGGCTCCTACCGACAGTCCCACAAAAAAACTGATTATAAGATTTATTACAGAGGAATTACTTCCTACAGCGGCCATGGCCTGGGGGGAAGCAAAACGTCCTACCACAGCAAGATCAGCTGCATTAAAAAGCTGCTGCAGGATACTTGTCATGGCAAGAGGAAGTGCGAACAGGACTATTTTGTCTAAAAGAGTCCCTTCTATCATATTTGTCATTGTTCGATTAAGATTTGTATTAGATTTTTTCATAAAATAATTATAACACACCGAAAATATGGAAATTATGAACTTTTGTGTATTTTACTGGAATAATCATTGATATATAATGGATATCAGTAAAATACCTGGAGGGAAATATGGCAGAAACAATTACTCTGACTATTAAAAAGCAAAAAAACATAGCACTTATTGCACATGATGGAAAAAAGGCTGAACTTATAAAATGGTGCAAGGATAATGCTGAAATACTGAATAAGCACTTTTTGTGCGGTACAGGAACTACGGCTCGTATGATAACAGATGCAACAGGACTTCCTGTAAGGGGCTACAATTCAGGTCCACTTGGCGGAGACCAGCAGATTGGAGCCAAAATTGTAGAAGGAAAAGTGGACTTCGTAATCTTTTTCTCTGATCCTTTAACTGCTGCTCCTCACGATCCCGACGTTAAGGCGCTTATGAGGATTGCGCAGGTTTATGATATTCCTTTTGCTAACAATAAAGCTACAGCAGACTTTTTGCTTCATTCATCATATATGGATGAAGAGTATGATCATGACGTTATCAATTTTAGACAGAATATAGAACACAGAGCAGAGACGTTGCTGTAAAAGACTTAGGAGAGTATTTTGACGTAAGCATTTAGCTTCGGACAGAATGCTCTCTTTTTGTATGTACGTAAGTGGATTGGCTGCGTACGCCACTCTTGACTGAACCTGATGGAAACACAGTAGCCATCTTGCCGACGGTGAGGATGATGGGAACAGTGAATTTTCACTCACCGTCGGGTACCGCATTTTAGCGTTTCCATCAGAACCCGTAAAGGGCAAGCACCTAGCGGTGTGGCTGGTGTAGCTGTTTTATATTAACTCGACTATATGCTTGCTATAATTTGAATCTACTGCGTTGTCATCAGTCGTCGATGGACGCCCATCGACTCCATCTTCCGCCTTGTAGATTGCAAATTATATCTAAGCAATATAGTCGAGAAATATAAAAACAGCCACACTAGATATAGTATTTTGCTTAAGATTTATTATTAAATATTTACTATAATTTATACTTTCTTAATCGTTTTCGTACGATATCCCGACTATACTAAATATAGATTTTTTGACTTTTCTTATTTTGGTTCGTATAAAATATCGGAACCAAAAACAGAAGAAAACGGGAGGTTTGTATGAAGAAGATTGTTCGTATGAGGGAAATTAACGATATAACTTTAGCATTTATGATGCTTGGTCTTGCAGAACTGATATTTGGAATGGCTATGCTTGTGGCAGGTGTAATTAGCTTTAGCAGGGATATATTTATTACAAATATAATGATAGATGCTTTTATTCACGGAAGTGCTCTTGCTTTAAATGGAAGTATGCTCGTGTTCCTATGCATTATGTCAACTCTCTCTGCAGTAAGCAGAGTTAAAGTGAATATTCTTTTTTCACTATCATCATTATCTATAGCTATCGTTGTGATTGGGATGATCAGAGAGCTTTGCGTTGAAGAACAGGGCTTTGCTCTTGCGTTTTCGGCGATAGAGCTTTTGATCTGTGGAATTGTTCAGTTTGTACTTTTCACGACCAAACGTTATCTTGGAAGAAGATCAAACACAGAGAGTTATACATGGTCAAATGATATGGTACTTAAGAAGGTAGGATGATCAAAAAGCGAAATGCAAATGAAGCATTTAGCTTACGTCAAAATACTATCCCTTTATATGTGCGAAAGTATTATTATAAGCAAAAGAATTCAAACTTTGTATGGTTGTAAGTGAATCGGTTGCGTACGCCACCCTTGACTGAACCTGATGGAAGCGCAGCAGCCATCTTGCCGACGGCGAGGATGATTGGAACAGTAGATTTTCGCACACCGTCTGACACAGCATTGTAGCGTTTCCATCAGAACCAGTAAAGGGCAAGCACCTGCGGTGTGGCTTTTTTTCTGCCTCAGGTTCCGAATCTAGGAACAGTTGTGACGGACACTTTTCTACCTCCGGGTAATTTTTTAATTTTCTGACCTTTTGCCCGTATTTTCATAGTGCCCATGGGCAATATTTAATTTTCTCTGACTTTTACCCGAGTTATCAAAACATTCATTGGGTAAATCTATTATTTTTTTCATATTTGCCCAAGCTTTTTAATAATTCTCGGGTAAAAATAACTCTTTTTATTCCTTTACCCAAATCATTCACTAACTCATGGGTAAAAACCTGCATTTTGTTCTTTTTACCCGCGATGCTCTTGAAAAAGGAATGCCATGGGTAAAGAAAGCAAAAAACAGTTATTTACCAATGAATATTGAGTAAGCTTGGGTAAATATGTGGAGAATTGTCGAATTACCCAATGGCTGGCCGGAACATTGGGTAAAAAGCAGGGTATAACCCCTTTCTATAGTATGACATCTTGAACTAAATATCAGAAATCCGCATATACAGCGGATTTCGTGAGAATATGAGTGAAGAGTCAACCAAGTCTCATCGACGAAGTCGATTTAAAATGGCTTGGTTGATACATGCTTAAATTTTTAATTTAAGCATGTATGACATCTTGAACTAAATCTCAGAAATCCGCATAAACTGCGGATTTCGTGGGATATGAGTCAAGAGTCAACCAAGCCTCATTGACAAAGTTGATTTAAAATGGCTTGGTTGATGCATTCTTGAATTGTAGATTCAAGAATGCATAGGTTAAGACATTTTTAAGACATTGCTTTTGACTTAAAACAAAAAACTCCGAAACGCAGTAATTATCTGCATTTCAGAGTTATTATTAGTAGCGAGAGGGGGATTCGAACCCTCGACACCGCGGGTATGAACCGCGTGCTCTAGCCAACTGAGCTATCTCGCCATAAGGTTTCTATCGAACTGTCTGTCGCAGCCGACTTGTATAATATACTCCAGAGGAGCATTAGTTGTCAACATAATTTTAAAAAAAATTCCATAAAATTCGAAGTTTATGCTTGCTCAAACATAAGTTATCCAAACACCGAATATGCATTTGTGTTAAGATATAAGTAGCGGTCGCATTGTTACTATTTGAGTGGCACCTCCGGCATTGCGATGAGGATGCATGAAAAGATGACATCTTGAACTAAATATCAGAAATCCGCATATACTGCGGATTTCGTGAGAATATGAGTAAAGAGTCAACCAAGCCTCATCGACGAAGTCGATTCAAATTGGCTTGGTTGATGCATTCTTGAATTGTTGATTCAAGAATGCATGATTTAAGTGACAATTATGCCCGGCCGGCTTAATTTATGTATGAAAGAGGATTGTAATGGGAGCAGTAGTAGGAAAAACATTTTATTTTGATTTTGAAGTGGCTGTTATGGAGTGGCTTCAAAGCGTTTTGGGAGAGAAGAGTATAGGGATTATATCAATGTTTTCAGCTTTTGGGGAAGAGATGATACTTATTGCGATATTGGGATTTTTGTTTTGGTGTTATGACAAAAAATATGGTTCTTACGTGGGAATAAACGTAATGGTTGGACTTGTATTTAATCCGCTTATTAAGAATATATTCTGGAGAAGAAGGCCTTATTTTGATCATGAAGCAATTAAGTGCTTCAGACCTGTGGAAAAGAATGCTGATATTTACGATATAGCTGCTCAGGGATTTTCTTTTCCCAGCGGACATTCTACAAACTCGGTTACAGCTTACGGTTCAATAGCAAGGTATAAAAAGAATAAGATTTTAACGGTGGCGGGGTTTATAATACCGCTACTTGTAGGATTTTCAAGAGTTTCGGTTGGGGTTCATTATCCTACAGATGTTTTGTGCGGCTGGCTCTTGGGACTTGCCATAATCTTTATAGTTCCGGTTGCTTTAAATAAAGTAGATGAAAACAGACATTGGATCGTATATCTTGTAATATTTGTATTTTCCTGTCTGGGTTTATTTTACTGTAAAACTTCAGATTATTTCACTTCCTTGGGACTTATGGGAGGATTTTTTGTTTCCTTATTATTTGAAAAGAAATATATCAATTTTGAAAATACAAAAAATCCGCTGTTTTGTGTGACGAGGATTATTGGTGGTGTTGTAGTATATTTTGCCATAAATACACTTTTGAAGCTTCCGTTTGATAAGGATTTCTTAAACTCCGGAGTATTTATGTCCGGAGTTGTAAGAAGCATCAGGTATTTCTTTGTTTCTTTTGCGGCTATTGGATTATACCCGTATGTATTTAGATTTGAAAAAAAATTACTGAAGGCTTTTGGTGAGGTAAGGAGGTAAAATATGTGGGCTTATGAAACTTCTTTTTATCAGATTTATCCATTGGGATTTTGCGGAGCGCCTTTTGAAAATGACGGGGTACTTCAGCACAGAATACTCAAAGTGATTGATTGGATTCCGCACCTTAAAAAACTTGGGGTTGGAGCGGTTATTTTTAACCCGCTATTTGAGTCGGATACCCATGGATACAACACACGAGATTATAAAAAAATAGACTCTCGCCTGGGAACAAATGCTGATTTTAAAAAGGTTTGCAAAGCACTGCATAAGGAAAAAATAAAGATCGTACTGGACGGCGTGTTTAATCATGCCGGAAGAGGCTTTTTTGGATTTGAAGATGTACGTCAAAAAAAGTGGGATTCACCCTACAAAGATTGGTTTAATATCAGCTTTGACGGGAACAGTAATTATAATGACGGTTTTTGGTATGAAGGATGGGAAGGCAATTATGACCTTGTAAAGCTTAATTTAAAAAATCCTGCAGTTACAGATTATCTTTTTGAAAGTGTTAAATACTGGATAGATGAGTTCGGAATAGATGGACTCAGGCTTGATGTGGCGTACTGCGTCGATACGGATTTTTTAAGAAGCTTAAGGCAAAAAACTTCAGGCTGGAAAGAAGATTTCTTTTTGATGGGGGAGATGATAGGCGGCGATTATAACCGTATCATGTCCGATGAACTTTGCCATTCCGCAACAAACTACGAGTGCTACAAGGGAATGTATTCATCTTTTAACAGTATGAACATGTTTGAAATAGTTCATTCACTTTTGCGTCAGTTTGGCCCGGAGAATTGGACTCTCTATAAAGAAAAGCACCTGTTATCCTTTGTCGATAATCATGATGTAAGCAGAATCGCCAGCATTCTTTCAAAGCCGGAGCATTTAAAGCTTATTTATATACTTATGTTTGGAATACCCGGTATTCCCACAATCTACTATGGCAGTGAATGGGGTGAAAAAGCAGACAAATCTCAGGGAGATCCGGCACTACGACCTTGTTTTGATGAGCCAAAATGGAATGAACTTACAGATACCGTATCCTCTCTTTGTAAGGCAAGAAACGGTTCAAAGGCACTAAGCTACGGAGGCTTTGCGTCACTTCTTTTGACTAACAGACAGTGCATATTTGAGAGAGAAGCTGATGGGGATAGGGTGATAGTGGTGATAAATGCCGATGAAAATGGATTTCACGCGGACTTTAATGCAAGAGCCGGCAGGGGAAAAGATCTGATTACGGGCGCTGACATTGATTTTGGCGGCGGACTTGATATCCCTCCATATACAGGTTATTTGATTCAGGTCTGAAATGTATTTGGCAAATGATAAGTATTTTGAATCGGCATGGCACATAAGAAAATACTTTTTAAGAGAAATTATAAGGTAGAATCGTATTATACTAATCTACTAAAAATTTCCTGGAGGTATGTTGCTATATGAAAATCCATTTCGACAAGCTCTATAAAGATGACAGAAACAGTGAGTTATGCGGCATTGGTATTCCTTTTGCAAAGGGGGAAGTTACTGCCTCTGAGTTTGAATCCATATGCATAATGGATGGTGAGAAAGCGATGCCTTCGCAGTTTAAGATTACTTCCAAATGGAATGATGGCAGTATACGGTATGTTTTTGCCAGATTTCTTGCCAATCTTCCGGGTAACGCAGACAAGGACTTTGAGCTTGAGTTTTCGGGAAAAAAAGCGGATATAAATGAAAATGTCACGATAAGTGAGGATGGCGACTGCATTTGTGTCTCTAACGGGAATCTTAGCTTTAAGGTAAAAAATAACACTAAGAATGTATTTGAAGAATTGACATATGAGGGCCGAAAGTATGCAAAAGACGAATTTTCAGGTCCTGTTTTAAGTGCATATGGGGAAAAATATGAAACCATCTTTGACAGGTTCAGAGTAGTCGAAAAAAGTGAAATTTTCTCCTGCCTGGAGGCTGATGGCAGATTTATCGAAGAAAAGAATAAGCTTACAGGCGAAGGTATTAGATTTACATTTAGAATATATGTCACTGCAGGTAAGCCGTGGATAGAGTGTGCAGTCAGACTGTTTAACTGTACAGATGCTGATTTTAAGCCGGATTCTCTTTTATTTGAGATAAAGACATCTTCCGATGATAAAAATGACAAAATCAGAACTATGGTCGCAAAATCCAATTACAGAACAAACTTTACAAGTAGTGATGATGGCAGTGATGTATCTTTAAAAATAACTGCTGAAATGCTTGAAAAGGAAGCAAATGAGCACTTTGCGGAAGTCTTTTACGGAACATTTTTTGCTGATCGGACGAATTTTTCGTCAGGAGTGGGAATCTGTGCAACAGTATATCAGGCGCAGCAAAACTATCCAAAGGCAGTAAAGGCAGGAAGAGATGGAATTAGTGTTTTTCTTATTCCTGATCAGAATGAAATGGAAAAGGAATCAAAGAGTGAACCTGTAATCTTCAGTTCCGGAATGGCAAGAGAACAGAAATTTTTACTTCATTTTCACAGCGCAGACCTTGATACCTATGAGATAAATAACAGGAGCCTTATTTATCAGATGCCTGATGTTGGAATTATATCCCCTGAAGTTTTTGAAAAAGCAGGTGTTATGCCGGATATTTTTTTACCTGAAGATAAAAAGGTTGATGACTATGAGATATCGCTTATTGATAAAGCTGACAATCATGTGAGATGTTACGGAATGCTAAACTGGGGCGATGGACCGGACCCCGGATATACAAGTCAGGGCAGAGGCGGTGGAAGACTTGTCTGGACCAATAACGAGTACGACTACCCTCACGCCATGTACATGATGTATGCCAGAAGTGGTATACGAAGATTTCTTGATTATGCCAATGTGGCAGCTATGCACTGGATGGATGTGGATGTTTGTCATTACAGTAAAGATGAGCTTCAGATAGGAGGCCAGTGGGAACATATAAACGGTCACACCGGTGGTTCTAAGGATGGAAATGGCTGTGCAGGCGTACTTGCCTGCAGTCATGAGTGGGTAGAAGGGCTTTTGGACTACTATCATTTTAGTGGTGATGAGAGAGCTTTGGAAACTGCCCTTGGAATTGGCGATAATGTTCTGAAACTGCTTGATACACCTATGTTTAAAACTCCCGGAGAGGCAAACGCAAGAGAGACAGGCTGGGCCTTGAGAAGTCTTACGGCGCTTTTCCTTGAGACAGGTGATGCAAAGTGGACAAAAAAGTGCAGTTGGATTGTCTCACAGTTTGAGAGCTGGAATGATAAATACGGTCACTGGCTTGCACCATATACGGATAATACAACAATACGTGTTGGATTTATGATTTCGGTGGCTGTAGGTTCGCTTATGAGATATTACAGGGTATTTCCTTCTGATGAGCTAAAAAAGATGATTATAGGTGCCATTGACGATCTTGTTGAAAATCAGATGACTCCCTATGGACTTTTCTATTACAAAGAACTACCGAGCTTATCAAGAAACGGAAACAATCCTCTTTTGCTGGAAGCTATGGCAATAGCTTACGAGCTTACCGGAAATGATGAGTATCTTGAAAAAGGGATAAAAACTTTTAGAAAGCACATGGCATCATCAGGCTTTAGTCTGGGACAAAAAAAGATTATTGAAGACAGCGTGATAGTCGGAGTGGGAGCTCCAAAGGCGTTTGCTCAAGGGTTCTTACCTCTTGCATATTTTTATACACAATTGGTTAAAGCAAATAAGTTGTTGTCGCAATAAAAATATATTATAATCGATATATGGAAATTCGTACACCTATTGTTGCAATTTTAGTATTAACTACACTGATTGTGATTTACCTGCGAAAGACTAGGCCGCAGCTTAGTTCTTCGCGTGTTTTTTTCGCATTTCTGATATTGGCATTTGTAAACATACTCAGTGAAATAACAGAATGCTATGTATTTGTATATTTAGGCAGCGCATATAATACTTTAAGACACGGGGTTCAGAACTTCTATATTGGTTCACTTTTGCTATGTACTTACACTATTTCCATATATGTATATTCCAAGCTTACAGTAAGAAGGTCTGTATCAGCGAAAGTAAGCGCAATTTTTGCCATACCACTGATTGTGGGAATTGTTTCATTGATTATTGGAAAAGCAAGCTATGGCAGAACTGAAAGCGGTTTTTACTATAACATCGGTTCAATGATAAAGATTTGTTATGCTGTGGGCTTTATTTACCTTATCGGTATGGTGGCAGGACTTGTCATATATAGGAGCAGGTTAAGAAGAGAGGATTTTTTTTCTCTTATTATTGGTACACTGATATGGGTGTTCTTTGCCGGTTACCAGTATATCAATAAGGGTATTCAGGTGTCGTCTATAGCCATGATGCTCATGGCTCTCATAATTTTTATTATTATAGAAAATCCAAAAGAACTATTTGAAAGAGCCATTCCCAATGTTAAGAATAAGGATGCTTTTACAATGCTTCTTCTGGAAAAATATGGTAATGGAAAGCTTTTTTACATAATATCTGTTATTTTTACCGGAAAGACCAGTGTTCAGACTGCGGCTAACAGAGATGAATTGTACAGGCTTCAGGGAAATGTGGCAAAAATTGTTCAGGATAGGATTGACCTGGATGGATTTCTTTCAAATTGGAATGCCTTGAGTTTTGTTACATCTTCGCCGGAAAAAATCGAAAAGTGTATGACAATTGTAAATAACTATAAAGACGATTCCAGTAATTACAGATTGACATTTACTGTGATTGATGGACTTAAGTGTGCAAGAGATGCCAATGAAGCACTTCAGATTCTGACCTATGTTTCAGGTGAATATATTTATAAACAGTCTGCCCCAAATCTTGTAATCGATGAAAGAGTCATCGATAAGATGATTTACAGAAATACTATAGAAGATGTTGTGAGGGATTCGGTAAAGAATAAGGCATTTGAAGTGTACTATCAGCCGATTCTTTCGGTGGCAGACGGAAAATTCTCTTCTGCCGAAGCACTTGTACGACTAAAAAGACCGGATTCAGAGAATTATATATCTCCGGAAGATTTTATTCCTATCGCCGAAAAATGCGGACTGATACAGCAGATCGATGACTTGGTATTTGAAAAGGTGTGTTCATTTATTGCCAAAGAGAACCTTGAAAGCTTTGGAGTAAAAACAATCGAAGTTAACCTTTCCGGAAATGAAGTGGTGGATTTTCAGGCTTTTGACAGACTGAGCCGCAAAATGGAAAAATACCACATACCACCGAAGTTCATCAATTTTGAAATAACAGAGACATCTTATATAAACAATGATGATGCGTTCAAAGAAAATGTGCGAAGATTAAAGGAAATGGGAAGCACATTTTCAATGGATGATTTTGGATCGGGATATTCAAATCTATTGGAAATTCTAAAGATGGATTATATTCTGGTGAAAATGGATAAAGAATTTGTGTGGCAGTGTCTTGATAAGGATAAACCCGATAATATGAAGATGCTGCAGTATACCATAAATTTCCTTAAGGAATATGGACTTCATATTCTGGCTGAAGGCGTGGAAACGATGGAGCAGGCCAAAATACTTATCGATAACGGAGTTGAGTATCTTCAGGGATTTTATTATTCACGACCTGTTCCGGAAAAAGAGTATCTGGAGTTTTTAAATGCACAAAAAGGGCTGTTTGAGCCTAATATGAAAGGAGAATGACTATGAACGAGGCGTTGTATGATGCGGTATTTGGCTATGGTGAGAAAAAGGTGGATCCATTCGCAAAGGCACAGGTGGATTTTGACAGGATTATATCGGATATGCGTCTTGTAGGATATGAGATTTCTTCCTTGAATATTGTACAGCAGATCATGTTGGAACAGCTTGATCATCTGCTTAAGATCAAGGCCGGCATTATTGAAGCAACCATGGATCTTGAGAACAGGGATGATTTTTGCAGAGAAAAATATGGGCTTTCATTTAAGGATATAGACGCACTTGATCCTCAGCATGATATTGAGTGGGATATTAAGAGCGGGCAGGTTATTTTTTTCCTTGCACATGATGCGCTGTATAAAGAGGAAGCCTACTTTATTCTCTTTAAAAAAGCGTTTGATATTTTTACGGAAAAGACCGGATTTTCATATATGAGTCACTGATATGGGAACGGTACTTGAGACAAAAAGACTAATACTTAGGGGCTGGCAGGATAGCGATGCTGCCAGCCTTTTTAAGTATGCAAGTGATGAGAGAATAGGACCTGCTGCGGGGTGGCTTCCCCATGAGAGTGTTGGTTACAGCAGAGCTGTGATCAGAACCATTTTTAATAAAAAAGAAGTTTATGCTATTTGCCTTAAAGGTGGTAATAATGAGCCGATAGGAAGTATTGGTCTTACTTTGGATGGAAGTAAAGAAAGGCCGATAAAAAGCGGTGAAGCCGAGCTGGGATATTGGGTCGGAGTGCCGTTCTGGGGCAGAGGCATAGCATCTGAAGCGGCTATGGAAATGCTTAGACGGGGATTTGTGGATTTAAAGCTTGATCGCATATTTTGCTGTTATTTTGATGGAAATGTGAAGTCAAAACGGGTTCAGGAAAAGTGTGGTTTCACTCATTATAAAATTAACGAAAAAACATACATAGCAATGCTTAAGGAAACCAGAAAAGAGTATGTAAATGTAATATCCGCTTCTGATTGGGAACGGCATGGATACTGAGATTAGGACACAAAAAAGTCATAAAAATCAAACGATTAAGTATTACAAAAAATGTAATAATATGTTATAATTTAACCACGTTCAAGAAGTGCCGCCGGCACTTTTTAAAAGCCCATAGATGAAAGCGCTTTCAAACAGATACAGCAGGTTGTTTTTTTCAGAAGGAGGAACAATATGTTAAATGTAGGAGAGTGCGTTATTTACGGTAGTCATGGTTTATGTAAGGTACGTGAGATTCTCGTACCGTCGTTTCTTGAGAGGGGAAATGAAAAGGAATATTACATGATGATTTCTGCTGTAGATGCGGGCAGTGTCCTTTATGTTCCGGTTGATGGAGCTGAGGATAAGGTTCGTGATGTTATGAGCGCTGATGAGGCTATGGGACTTATAGATGAGATTGAGGATACTCCTGAAATTGAACTGCTTGAGGGCAAGAAGGCTGAACCCATGATCATGAGTATTGTCAAGAGGAACGTTGTGGATGAAATGATGAGCCTTGTAAAGACACTTCACAAGATTAAAGCGGTTCGTGAAGCTGAAGGCAAGAAGTTCGCCGCGCTGAATGAAAAATACTTGAATATTGCTGAGAAACTTCTTTATACCGAGATGGCTTTTGCACTTGAAACCGAGAAGGATGTAGTCAAGAGCCGTGTACTCGAAGAGTTATCACATTTACCACTGGAGACTGCATGAAGCAGTCTCTTTTTTTCTGTACTTTAATGTGCTAAAATTGGGGCTATGAAAAAAATAGTAGAAATATATTATGAAAGTGCATATATTAAAGAATTTGACGCAAGTGTACTGTCCTGTGAGGCACGAAAAGACGGGAATTATGATGTTATCCTTGATAGAACGGCTTTTTTCCCCGAACAGGGCGGACAGGGTTCTGATGTGGGAGTTATATTGGATGAAAACGGAGTAAAGCACGAAGTTAATCATGTCTCAATAAAAAATGAGTCAGAAGATGCAGGTGGCTTTACCGCTGTGATAAGGCATGTGATTGACAAGCCCTTAAATAAAGGGGATAAAGTCCATGGCGTTATTGATTGGAATCACAGGTTTTCCAATATGCAGCAGCACACCGGAGAACACATTTTTTCGGGAGTTGTTTCTTCCGAGTATGGATATGACAACGTGGGATTTCACCTGAGCGACTCAGAAGTTACCATGGATTACAACGGGATTCTTACTGAAGAAAATATCAGAGATATTGAATTTAAGGTAAACAGAGCTATCTGGGAGAATGTCCCCGTTATATGTGAGTTTCCGGATGAACAGACTCTTAAGTCATTAGACTATAGGAGTAAAAAAGAACTGTCAGGAGATGTCCGTATTGTCACAGTCAAAGGCTACGATGTCTGCGCCTGCTGTGCTCCCCATGTTGAAAGAACAGGAGAAATAGGAATCCTTAAGGTCATAGGACTTCAGAATTATAAGGGCGGTGTCAGAGTCAATATTTTGTGCGGAAGGCGTGCGCTTGAGTATATGACTTTTTGGCAGCAAATAGTAGATGAACTGTCGAGAAGCTTTACGACATCTTCCGATAATATAATTTCTTCTGTAAATAAGCTTTTGTCTGAAAATGCAGACCTCAAAGCTGAGCTGTCTTGTGCAAAAGACAGTTTAATAGAGTATGAGCTAAAAGAAATTCCTTCGGACAAGGAAAATGTTATTCTGGTAAAAGATGCAGCTACCGATGGAAATTCCATGAGAAAAATTGTCAACTGCCTTGTGCAGAGTCATGATGGCTTTTGCGGAGTGTTTGCCGGATCCGATGAAAAGGGCTATAAATTTGTCTTTTCATCCGGTCAAAAGAAAAAAGATCTAAATGAAGTTATGAAAGTCTTAAGAGAAAGCTTCCTTGCAAAGGGCGGAGGAAATGCCCTGATGGTTCAGGGAAGTTTACCGGGGACAAAAATAACAGATGTAATAGAAAAAATAGAGGAGTTGTAATGGAGAGTTTGTCTGCTTCACATTACGGGGATTATGAAAAAATGAGTGCTGGAACAATAAAGGATTTCAGGGATGGATGCAGGGATGCCATTCCAATCTGCCTTGGCTATTTGGCGGTTTCGTTTGCTTTTGGAATTGAGAGTTCCAAAATCGGAATGTCTGTTTTTCAAGCTATAATGACTTCACTGTTAAATGTCACCAGTGCAGGGCAGTTTTCGGCTCTTGACGTTATTGCAAGAAATGGAAGCTACATTGAACTTATCATGCTTCAGCTTATTATCAATCTGCGCTACAGCCTTATGTCCACAGCGCTTTCACAAAAACTGGATACCGGACTTGGAACTCTTCACAGACTGGGGATATCTTACGGAGTTACCGATGAGATCTTTGGTGTCAGTATATTAAAACAGGGAAATCTTTATCCAATGTATTCCTATGGGCTTATTGTTACATCAGTGTTTGGATGGGTTCTGGGAACAGGTCTTGGGGCTACTGCGGGAGCAGTCATGCCCGCACGTATTATCAGCTGCCTGGGACTTGCTATTTATGGTATGTTCATAGCTATTATCATACCTGATACAAAGACAAGTAAAGCAATCATGTATGTGGTGATATCAGCGATGACACTTAGCACCGTATTTACTTATGCTCCTTTGTTAAAAGAAATATCATCCGGCTTCAGAATTATAATAGTAACTATTGTTGTAGCTGCCGCCGCGGCTGTAATAGCGCCTGTAAAGGAGGAAAGCCATGAATAATGTTTTTTCTTATATCATTGTTATGGCGCTTGTAACATACCTTATCAGGGCGCTTCCGCTAACTCTTATCAGAAAAGAAATAAAGAGCAGGTTCATTAAATCTTTTTTACATTATGTGCCTTATGCTACTCTTGCAGCCATGACTTTCCCGGCGATACTTCATGCTACAGATTATGTTGTATCCTCAGTCATGGGCTTTATAGTGGCTTTGATACTTGCTCTTAACAAAAAAAGTCTTCTTACGGTTGCAGGTGCTGCCTGCGCTGTAGCATTTGTAGTGGAAATATTTCTTCATTGAGATTATTATATAGTTCATAGACTAAAAGAACGGGGTAATTAGACATGCGAGTTGGAATGGGATATGATGTCCACCGCCTGGTTGAAAATAGAGATTTGATCATTGGTGGAGTTAAGATTCCGTATGAAAAGGGACTTTTAGGCCATTCAGATGCAGATGTACTTCTGCATGCCATAATGGATGCACTTTTGGGAGCTGCGGCTCTCGGAGATATAGGAAAACACTTTCCCGATACTGATCCTGATTACAAAGGAGCTGATTCACTTGCTCTTTTAAAGGCAGTGGGGGAAATGCTTTCGGAAAAATGCTTTATGGTAGAGAATATTGATGCTACAATCATAGCTCAGGCGCCCAAGATGAGACCACATATTGATGCCATGAGAGAGAATATAGCCGGTGCGCTGGATATTGATATTTCCCAGGTCAATGTTAAGGCTACAACAGAGGAAGGCCTTGGATTTACTGGAACCGGTGAAGGAATATCCTCTCAGGCAGTCTGTATGATCAGTAGCTTTTTTGAAAAAGGAGCTACTGTATATGACAGTGAGGCAAAGTGCGCAGGCTGCGCCGGATGCCCCAAAAATTGAGAGAATAATTGGAGAGAAAAGATGGCACATTCGTTTACTTTTTATAATACTTTATCAAGAAAAGTTGAAGATTTCATACCAAGAGAGGAAGGCAAGGTATCAATGTATACCTGCGGACCTACTGTATATCATTACGCTCATATCGGTAATATCAGAACATATATCATGCAGGATGTCCTCATTAAGTCCCTTGAATATGCGGGATATGATGTGAAAAGAGTTATGAACATCACCGATGTCGGACACCTTTCATCAGATGCTGATACAGGCGAAGACAAGATGCTAGCAGGAGCAAAAAGAGAGCACAAGACAGTAATGGAAATTGCAAAGTTTTATACAGATGCTTTCTTTACAGACTTTGATGCTGTTGGAAATAAGCGCCCTGATGTGGTTGAACCGGCAACAAACTGCATACCTGAGTTTATAAATATGGTGGAAGTTCTTCTTAAGAAGGGCTTTGCATACGTTGCAGGCGGCAATGTATATTTTGATACAAGTAAGTTAAAAGATTATTATGTCTTTTCATCAGACATAGAAAAAGAACAGCTTCAGGTTGGTGTTCGTGATGATGTTGAAGAGGATGTAAACAAGAGAAATAAAACGGACTTTGTTCTGTGGTTTACCAAATCCAAATTTGAGGATCAGGCCCTTAAATGGGAAAGCCCATGGGGAGTAGGATATCCGGGGTGGCATATTGAATGTTCATGCATTTCAATGAAACACCTTGGAGAATATATTGATATTCACTGCGGCGGCGTGGATAATATCTTCCCACACCACACAAACGAAATTGCCCAGTCAGAGAGCTATCTTGGCCATGAGTGGTGCAAATACTGGTTCCACAGCAATCATTTAAATGACAGAGCAGGAAAAATGAGTAAATCCAAGGGTGCGGTTCTTACTGTTTCCGTGCTAAAAGAAAAAGGATACGATCCTTTAGTTTACAGGTTCTTTTGCCTTCAGTCACATTATCGCAAGCCTCTGGAGTTTTCATTTGATGCTTTGGATAATGCAGCGACAGTATTTGATAAGCTCATCAAAAGAGTAGCGGAACTTAAAAATGATGGAACAGTGGATGAAGCCGTACTAAAAAAATTTGAAGAAAGTTTTGCGGATGCTGTTTGCGGAGACCTTAATACATCAATGGCTATAACAGTTTTGTATGATGCTCTTAAGGCAGATACCAATGATACTACAAAGCTTGCAATTATCGAGAGTTTTGATAAGGTTCTTTCTCTTGATCTTATTGGTCATGCCAAAAACATGAAAGAATCTGTTTCTGAAATTGATCCTGAACTTGAGGCTTATGTACTTGATGCTATTGAGCGTCGTGCCAATGCCAAGAAGGCAAAAGATTTTGCGCTTGCCGATTCTATCAGAAATGAGCTTCTTGAGAAGGGTGTTGAGATTAAAGATACCAGGGAAGGTGTTAAATGGCAGCTTCGCTAAATGAATATTTTAATGAACAGTTTGGAATTAAAGAACAGGATATAAGAACTTTTTCGCCCTTGACACTGGCTTACATAGGAGATGCTGTTTTTGATGTTATTGTGCGCTCAATTTTGGTCAATAAGGGCAACACAGCAGTTAATAAGCTCCATGTAAGAGCCAGCTCCATTGTTAAAGCGGGAACTCAGGCTATGATCATCAAGACGGTTATGGATGATCTTACTGACGAAGAAAAAGACATATACAGAAGAGGCCGCAATTCCAAACCGCACACCAAGGCCAAAAATGCTACGACTATGGACTATCTTGATGCCACAGGATTTGAAGCTGTTATAGGATTCCTTTATCTTAAGGGAGATATGGACAGGGTGTGTGATATTGTAAAGATTGCTATCGAAAAAGCTAATTTGGATTTATTAAAGTAATGAGGAAAGATATGGAAGAAAAAACAGAAAGCAGGATAGTAGAGGGACGAAACGCTGTCCTTGAGGCTTTTAGATCAGGCAAGGTAATAGACAGACTGTTTGTACTTGACGGCTGCAAAGACGGGCCGGTTCAAAGCATTATGCGTGAAGCTAAAAAGCACAAGGATACTGTTATCTCTTTTGTTAAAAAGGAAAGGCTGGATCAGTTATCGGAAACCGGTAAGCATCAGGGGGTTATAGCATATGCAGCTGCTTATGAATATGCCGGGGTGGATGATATTCTGGAGATGGCCAGAAAAAAAGGCGAGGATCCATTCATTATTATTCTGGATAATATAGAAGATCCGCATAATCTTGGAGCAATCATTCGTACAGCTAATCTTTCGGGAGCTCATGGAGTTATTATTCCAAAACACAGGGCAGCTTCACTTACTGCTACTGTTGCCAAGGCTTCTGCAGGAGCCATTAATTATACACCTGTTGCAAAGGTTACGAATATTGCACAGACAATTGAAGAACTTAAAGACAAGGGACTATGGTTTGTTTGTGCCGATATGGGCGGAACCACAATGTATGACCTGAATCTTAAAGGAGCCATTGGTCTTGTGATTGGTAATGAAGGAAGCGGTGTTTCCAGACTTGTCAGGGAAAAATGTGATATGATAGCTTCTATTCCGATGAAGGGTGATATTGATTCTCTTAATGCTTCTGTGGCTACCGGTGTACTGGCTTTTGAAATAGTGAGACAGAGACTTAAGTAAATGAAGAATTATAAAGACTATACTGATGAACAGATAGTACTAAAGATTCACGATGACAACGAATCCGAAGCTGTTGACTATATCATGAATAAATACAAGGATCTTGTGAGAAAAAAAGCAGGATCAATGTATATTCTTGGGGCAGACAGAGATGATCTGATCCAGGAGGGCATGATTGGTCTTTTTAAGGCTGTAAGAGATTATGACATTGGTAGAGATGCCAGCTTTATGACATTCGCAGATCTATGTATTTCAAGGCAGATGTATTCGGCTATAGCATCTTCAGCCAGAAAAAAGCATGCGCCTCTTAATTCTTATATTTCCATATATTCGAGTAGGGAGGGCGAGGATAGTAGTGGAAGTGCTATTGAGAGTATCTTGGAATCCGATTCAAGTTCGATTCCTGAAGAGCATGTTATTGAGCAGGAGAATATAAAGGATCTTGAAGATGCAATTGACAGAGAATTAAGTGCTCTTGAAAGACAGATTCTGGATCTTTATATAACCGGAATGAGTGTAAGGCAGATTTCCGCTGTGCTTTCCAGAGATCTTAAGTCCACGGATAATGCAATGCAGCGCATTAGAAAGAAATTAAAAAAATACTTGCGAAAGTAACTTTATTATGTTATATTGATATAGCTGTGCAAACAGTAGTAACTATAGTTAATTATGAAGATTTTTTGTATATAGAGAGGTGAGAAGAGATGAGACAGGATATTCAGCCAGAATTCCATCAGGCAACTGTTACTTGCAACTGCGGTAACACATTTACAGTTGGATCAACAAAGAGTGAGATTCACGTAGAAATCTGCTCAAAGTGCCATCCATTCTATACTGGTCAGCAGAAGGCTACAACTGCTCGTGGACGTATTGATAAGTTCAATAAGAAGTACGGCATGAACAATCAGTAATTCATAAAGTGTAGAGTTGAGAGGTTGAGGCTTTTGGCCTTGACCTCTTTTTTTCGAGGTAAATATGAAGAAAAGAAAAGTAAAGCATTATTCAGGAATAGGTGGTCAGGCTGTTCTTGAAGGCGTTATGATGAGAAATAAGGATATGTATGCCGTTGCAGTAAGAAAGCCTGATGGTGATATTGCTGTTGAGGTGGATGAATATCATGGCATTGCATATGGGAGTAAGCTTCTTAGCATTCCTTTTGTCAGGGGAGTATTTGTATTTATTGATTCGTTGATTTTAGGGCTTAAATCCCTTAACTATTCTTCTACATTTTATGAAGAGGAAAAAGAAAAGCCTTCAAAGCTTGATGAAGGAATTGATCAGGTTTCAGGTGGACATGAGGATACGTTCCTTATGATTCTGACGACAGCACTGTCCTTTGTGTTTGCAATTGCGCTTTTTATGGTACTTCCCTATGCGCTTTCGGAAGTTATCAGTAAATTTGTGAGAAATACTTCGCTGGTTGCTATTATTGAAGGTGTTTTGAGAATATTGATATTTATCCTTTATATCCTTTTGATATCCAGGATGAAGGATATTAAGAGACTTTTCATGTATCACGGAGCTGAGCATAAATGTATCAACTGTATTGAAAAAGGAAGGCCTCTTACGGTTAAGAATGTAAGAAGAAGTTCAAGACTTCACAGAAGATGCGGCAGCAGCTTTATATTATTTGTAATGCTTGTAAGTATTGTCTTGTTTTTCTTTATAAGAGTAGATTCATATTTATGGAGAATAGTGGTAAGAATTCTTCTTATACCGGTTATATCGGGAATCTCTTATGAGATTATAAGACTTGCCGGAAGAAGTAATTTCTTTTTGATAAGAATTATTTCAGCTCCCGGTCTGTGGCTTCAGAAACTTACAACCAAAGAGCCAGATGATAGTATGATTGAAGTAGCAATCAAGTCGGTTGAAGCAGTATTTGACTGGAAGGATTATCTTAAAGATTCATTTGGCTATGAAATAGATGACAGCTGGCTTAAAGATGACGAGGAAACTGAAGAAGCATAATTTTGGTTACTGCTCAGTACCTGAGGTAACTGATACTCCGTTTGGTGTAATATTATGATTTATAAAGAAATCTATGAAAAAGGAACAGATATATTAAAAAGAGTCGGAATCCGGGATGACAGGCTGGATGCCCGACTCCTTTTGGAATATGTTTGTAAGACAGATCACAGTACTCTTTTTGCCCATCCTGACAGGGAAATATCAGATTTGGAAGAAAGAAGCTATATGGAGCTTATTTCGCGGAGGGCACAAAGAGAGCCACTTGCATATATATTAGGCAACTGGGATTTTATGGGACTTACGTTTAAGGTTAATGAAAATGTACTGATTCCTGAACAGGATACGGAGATACTTGTAGAAGAGGCTCTTAGGTATTGTGAGGATGGAATGAGGGTTCTTGATCTTTGTACAGGCTCTGGATGCATTGCACTTAGTATTCTGAATTTTACCAATGAAACAAAGGCTGTATGCACGGATATTTCTGAAAAAGCTCTAAATGTTGCAAGGGAAAATGCGGTTACTTTGGGACTTGACAACAGAGCTGATTTTTTCTGCACAGATCTTTTTCCTGAAAATAACGGTGCAAAATTTGATTTGATAGTATCTAATCCTCCGTACATAGCAAGCGGTATAATTGAGACTCTTGCACCTGAAGTTAAGGATTATGAACCCAGGCTTGCCCTTGATGGAGCAGAGGATGGTCTTGTTTTTTACAGACGGATTATAAAAAGTGTTCCTGATTATCTTTTTTCAAATGGTTATCTTGTTATGGAAATCGGATATGATCAGGGAGAGGCTGTGGTCAGCCTACTTAAGCAGGATAAAAGATATCACGACATAGAGGTAATAAAAGACTATTCAGAAAATGACAGAGTTGTAAGGGCGTGTTTTTATTAGCAATGCTCATAAGGTTTATGTAAAAAAGTATGACTTTTTGAACTAAATTTCAGAAATCCGCATAAACTGCGGATTTCGTGAGAATATGATATTTTTATTATGTGATTTGGTTGAGGATACTATGTTTGATAAGATAGAAGATATATTAAGACGGTATGAGGATATAACTATGGAGCTTAATGATCCATCTGTTGTATCTGATCAGAATAAGTTCAGAAGCCTTATGAAGGAGCAAAAGAGTCTTGAGGCTCTTGTGGAGTGCTATCAGGAATATAAAAAATATAAGCAGACTATTGATGAGAGCTTGCAGCTTTTGGATGAAGAGTCAGACCCGGAGATGAAGGAAATGCTTAGAGAAGAACTTTCAGATGCCAAGGATAGGATTCCGGAACTGGAAGAGAAGCTTAAGATACTTCTTTTGCCCAAAGACCCCAATGATGAAAAAAATGTTATCGTCGAAATACGCGCGGGAGTTGGTGGAGAAGAAGCAGCTCTTTTTGCATCAGATATGTACAGACTCTACACCAGATATGCGGAGAGACAGAACTGGCAGGTAGAAACCATGAGTCTGGAAGATACAGGTATAGGTGGTATCAAGGATGTAAGCTTTATGATAAAGGGAAACGGAGCTTATTCAAGACTTAAATTTGAAGGTGGAGTTCATCGTGTCCAGAGAATACCGGCTACAGAATCAGGCGGTAGAATCCATACTTCGGCAATAACAGTTGCTATTATGCCTGAAGTAGAGGACGTTGAAGTTGAGATTGATATGAATGACTGTAAGTTCGACGTATTTAGAGCTTCGGGAAATGGCGGTCAGTGTGTAAATACCACAGACTCAGCTGTAAGACTTACACACCTTCCTACCGGAATCGTAATATCCTGTCAGGATGAGAAGAGCCAGCAGCAGAATAAGGCCAAGGCACTGAAAGTCCTTAGAGCCAAGCTCTATGAGCTTGAGGAACAGAAAAAACACAACAGTGAAGCTGCCCTTAGAAAGTCTCAGGTTGGAAGCGGAGACCGTTCCGATAAAATAAGAACGTACAATTTCCATCAGGGAAGGGTTACAGATCATCGCATTAACTTAACTCTTTACAAAATTGACCAGATAATGGACGGTGACCTCGATGAGATAATTGATTCCCTCATCGCCGCAGATCAGGCCGCCAAGCTGTCAGAACAATAAAATATGCATTATTTAGAATGGACGCATGAGTAGAAATAATTAAGAGAATTTTTTTCACTCGGGTATCTTTCGCAGTGATGTATATGACAATAATTGAAAGAGCTTTGCCTTGTTTCATGTTATTCAAAACACAAGTCAAAGCTCTTTTAATTATTGTCATACATCATCTGCTCTAGATAAATCGTTCAAAAAATGTTCACTTAATTATTTCTACTCATGCTGTTATATTTACTGTGTCTTTGCAAATACTACCCGAGTTATAGACAAAACTATGGGCGGATTGGCAACGTATGTTAGATCAAGCATTATATTTGTTGAGGATGGCTATGAGGTCGTCGTATTTTGGTTTGATCTGGTCGTATTTTTCTTTGTAGCCTTCCATTGAACCGGCTCTTAAAATTTCAGTGAGCTCGCAAACAGGTGTTAAGAAGCCTTTAAGCCCTAAATTTGCTCCAACGCCTTTAAGCGTATGAACAGCCTTGAATGCTTCCGAAACATTTTCTTCGGCAAGGTATTTGGTTAAGTCGTTCATGCTCTGGTCATTTAAGAACTTGAACATAAACTTCGCAATCAGATCCTCGTTACCCATGAACCTATCCAATATTTCGTCCCAATCAACACCCCATTCGATTAACTCAGCCTTAAAATTAGTGTCCATAAAACTCCAATCCATCCTAAAAATGTACGTTTATAAAGATACTTATCAACTATATACAACAATTCTACACCTTTTATTTTTCCACTTCAATTAAAGAGAGGGCTATTTTATTTTTATTTTAGACTAATGCGTTGAATTGTTCATAAGTTCCAAAAGCTTGGAAAAGGGACGTCATTTACGGTTTTTTTCCAATGACAGTATATTAGGTCATAATTTCGTATTCTATATTATTCTTGTCAAGAAAGCTTGGGATATAGCTATCCCAGGCTTTTTCTATTTCTTTGTCCAGGGTGAAGATGTTAAAGGCTGTTCCGGTAGTAAGAATCATTTCTCCATTTGAATATTTGATGTTAAGCCCGAGACTCACCTGCTGGGGGAGTATAGAATTATCGTGTTCACTTATAAGCTTGTTTTTTTCTTCATCATTGAGATAGAAAACGAATTTGAATCCAAGGGGAGTTCTTTTACCTTTTATAAGATCAAAACAGGTGGGACGAAGAGTTTTCCATGATGAATATTCCTTGTTATCAATAATTTCTTTATCATCTTCAGAATAAAAATTTTTATGGATTTTGCCATCTATGTGAAATGTATTAAATGTCTCTATGGTGGCATCATTTACTAGAAAAGAATCAAAAACATCAGTGGTAAGAAGCTTTCCCATGAAATCTTTTTGCTGTGTTATTTTTATTGCTATCATCTGCCTGAACAGGATTTATTCCTGATTATTCCTCCTTGGTTATGTTGTTATATTCTGCCATGAGTTTTTCCATATAGTTAATATCAGAAGCTGCTTTCTTTACATCATTGGCGCGATCCTGCGCAAATAACCATGAGTAAAGCGAGTTTGTATCGGCGATACCTTTCTTTATGCCTTCCTTTTTGCTTGCTCTTGCAATAAGCTCTTTAGCATTAAGTTCCTGTAATTCTTCTGATAACATAATTGCTACCTCCGACATGTGCTTTTTAAGAAATGGCTTAAGTATAAATTCCTCAGGCATAGTCTGTACAGCTCTGCTTACAGTATTCTCAAGGTCATCAGTACTTCCTTTTTGAGTCCTGACTTTGTCAACAAACCATGAGTACTCATAAAGAGGTCTGCATGCTTCCATGAGATTAGTATTATGCCCCTGGTTTATATTTAGCATTTTTACCCTTACTTCAATATCCGCCTTGCTTTTCGTTTCTTTTGAAAAAGAATCGCTCAATTTAAGAATCTTTTCGTCAGGCTGCTTCTTTGAGCCGTTATAAAATACAACCAATCTGGGAGTTGGGAGGAGCAATAAATCACTTCCATACTTATTCAGATCATTGGCAGTTACATACCGCTCATACATGGCAGAGATATACTGCATCATCCTAAGAGGCATGTTCGGATTAAAGGTGGACTGGTGCTCATAGAGGCTCACGTAATCAGCAAATAAAAAAGAAGTGTCATTTTTCATGCTGACATACAGATAGTTTTCAAGGGTGTTGAACTCTATCTGTGATTCATCCTCATGGTTTGAGCCATTTACTGCATTGTAAAGTGCGAGTGTCCATTTTTTGTTTTCTTCACGCCCAAAGATAAAGTTAAAGAGTCTGTCTTTATGCTCCCTGGTGGCGCTTATAACTACATCGTTAGTCAAGTTAAATCTCCTTTAATTATAAATTTTAGTAACTTCCATATCAAGGGAAATATGCAGTGAAAACTGCGCCTGCCACGAATATGGTTACAGTTCAGACCCTAGCTTGACGCACAACCCTAACGATTAAAAATCACATATTAAAATTGTCTCAAACCCAGAAAAAATCTTGCTTTTTCTGGGTTTTTCTATTGCATTTTACATCGTTATGGTATATAATATAAACG
>NZ_JAGBLU010000011.1 GCF_017635265.1 Butyrivibrio sp. | reverse complement strand
CGACTATATTGCTTAGATATAATTTGCAATCTACAAGGCGGAAGATGGAGTCGATGGGCGTCCATCGACGACTGATGACAACGCAGTAGATTCAAATTATAGCAAGCATATAGTCGAGTTAATATAAAACAGCTACACTAGATACTATACCATAATTTTCATCATATAATTGTGCAAGTATATGCCCATTAGATATATGCGTATAACACTTTACAGCATTTTTATTAAGCCGTTTTGTCACACAATCGTTAGTCTCATCTTAAATGATATCTCTCTTGGAGTTTCCATCTCGTCAAACTTGATGCTATAGGTCTCATCGTCCATATTCAGCGAAAGAATAGTTCCTTCTCCAAGGATGGCATGTGAAACGCGGGTGCCGGGCTCTAGTAGGTTGAGCTTTGATGCACCTTTAAGATGCCTTGAATCGTTATCTATGAACTTGCGAACAGCCGCCATCATGTTCTCGTCGGGCTCCTGTGTAAATTCCAGAAGTTCTCTGTCGATATCCATGATAAAACGTGATGGATATCTTGGTATTCCTTCAAAGGTCTTGCCTCCTGCTTCACTGATAAAAAGGCGCTTTTGCGCTCTGGTCATGGCAACGAAGGCAAGGCGTCTCTCCTCTTCCATGCCCTCAAGAGTATGAACCTTCCTTGATGGGAATATACCTTCATTCATACCGCACAGGAATACATATGGAAACTCCAGTCCCTTGGCAGCATGTACTGTCATGAGCCTTACTTTGTCTTCACTCTGAACATCAGAATCTGCATTGGTGAAAAGAGCTATGTGACGAAGGTAACTCTCCAAATTGGTCTCTTCTCCGCAGGTAGTCTCATATTCAAAGATGGACTGTTTAAGTTCAGCCAGGTTATCCAGCCTGTCCTGGGCACCTTCAGTCCTAAGCATTTCTTCGTATCTACTGTCCTGAAGGACTTTTGTCAAAAGCTCTGATACCGGCACATCCTCATAATTTTCTGAAAATCTCTCAATTATATCAATGAACTCTTTTGCCCTGGTACCCTTAATAGTCTCATGCTCAAGATTCTCATAAAGAGCCATGTAAAGACTGCAGTTGTTATTTCTTGCGTATTCTTCCAGAAATGCCATTCGTCTTTTACCAAGATTTCTCTTGGGAACATTAACTATTCGCCTGAATGATACATCATCCTTGTACAGGATCATACGAAGGTAACAAAGAGCGTCTTTTATCTCCATCCGTCCATAAAACTGGACTCCGGAATAAATAGTGTAAGGTATCTTCTCTTTGATAAGTCCTGTTTCAATAGTACGTGTGACGTAGTGAGCTCTGTAAAGCACAGCCATATCCCTGTATGGCACGCCCATTCCCTTTAGCACAAGCATCTGCCCGGTTATCCAGTCTGCTTCATCTGCAGTGTCTGGCGCAAGATGGCACAATACACTGTCCCCGCCTTCATTCATAGACACCAGTTCCTTTTTAAGCCTATGGACATTTTTATCAATGAGGCTGTTACAAGCAGCTATTACCTGCGGTGTTGACCTATAGTTGTCATTCATATATATGGTCTTAACATTTCTAAAATGTTCATCGAAATTAAGCAAAAATCCGACACTTGCTCCGCGCCAGGTATATATGGTCTGGTCAGGATCTCCCACGATAAAGAGATTCTTGTGGTAGGATGACAGCACTTCCATAAGTTCATACTGCAGAGCATCAATATCCTGAAACTCATCTATCATGATGTACTCAAGGCGCTTTTGCCATTTAATCTTGATATCCTCATGCTCACGGAAAATGTGGAGTGTAAAGTTAATAAGGTCATTATAATCAAGGCCAAAACACTTTTTCTCCTGATAAAGATATCCGTAAAAGAGAATATCATCCACATTGTCAGCGCTGTCATATTTCTCTTTTAACGCATCAATGGACATATTCAGCATATCCTTGTAATACTTGGGCTCTGTAACGCACTTTCTCGTCTCAAACATATCCCTTGCTGCACTAAAAGTCTTGTCGCGAAGTGTCAGTCCTCGCTCCTCATATATAATTGAAAGAATATCGTCAATATCGGAATTATCAAGAACCAGAAAGCTCTTGGGATACTGAATGGCATGAGAATCCTCCTGTAGGACAGAAACACAGAATCCATGAAATGTATTTATATATCCTGTATCATTGTCCCCTGTCAAAAGATGTATTCTCTGCCTCATCTCAGCTGCTGATTTGTTGGTGAAAGTAACACAAAGAATATGCCCTGGAAGTATTCCCAGGGCATTAACCAGATAAGCAAATCTATATGAAATGGCTCTTGTCTTACCACTTCCCGCACCTGCTACAACCCGAACATAACCTTCTGTAGTGCTCACAGCCTCTTTTTGGGCTTCGTTGAGATTCTCTAATAATTCCAACATAAGTATCTCTCCTAAAAAAGTATATTCAGATTATAGCAAACAAACGTTTGCAGAACAATAGTTCTTTTATTCTTCCGATCTATCCTCCTTAAAGTTGATCATTTCCGGTGTGATCTCCACTCCATTAAGCGCTGGCCATTCTTTAGCCACCTTTATCCGAAGTTCATTATCATTTTTTGCCGTTGCCAACCGAGCTTTCCAAGATATATACAGTAGACAATTGCTATCCATTGTTGATCATCTCTCATATTAGGGCCTTCAATTTAGCCTCTGTACATTTCTATGCAGTAGTGACCATACTTTATCATGGCTAAAGAAAACATACCCAAATCACACTGATTTAGGTCTGTTTTTCACTGATTTATTATCGATAATTATTTTCAGAATCTTATGCTGCTCAAATTCTCACCCGAGGCAAATCTCTCGTACATATCGATTTTTCTCTTGTACATTTCAAGTACAAAAGAAATCCTGTCTTCGCTCACCAGCGAATCCTTATGATACATCTCCCTAATATATTCCTGGCTTGGAAGCAGGCTGATATCAATAAGCTTTTTGTTCTGGACATACTTTAAAAGTTCCAGTTCCTTTTCCTTAAAGCCCTGAGCATCCTGAGAGAGTACATACTTATCTGTTACCGGAACAATATCCCTGCCAACCAACATACTCTTTCCATTATCATAAATAGGCGCCATGGATATGAACTTTAGAGTATCTGCATCTCGCAGGACAGCTATATTAGTCAGATGTCTGTCGCGGTTACTAAAGATAAAATCTATAAGGATCTCGAATTCCAGATACTCTCTGACCGTATTTCTATCAAGACCATTTTTATCGCATACATTTATAAAATGCTCATATCTGGAAAGATTATTTGGCCTTTGCTCACTCGTCATAACAGCATAAGCAGAAACCAGTTCCTTTTTTTGTGTTGTAAAAAGATCTGAAACGCATCCGTAATCATATTCCTTGCCATCAATGTGCAAAAGTGAGTATTGTACTGCATCCCTTCCCTGTGCCTTTATTGCTTCGCTTACGATAACCTCATTGATACTTTCACTTGAATATATATCATGGTTTCCCTTCACAAGTTTCCGAGTTCCCCGGTCAATGATCCATGTCTTTTCCAGATTACCCTGGAGCGATGAATTGGGGTGATATTCCTCAACTTCATCATCCCCCATCTTGATCTTTCCCAACAACAGATTCTCTTTAAAGTCATTGTCAAACAGATTTACCTTTTCCCAGGTAAGGTCTGATCCCAAAGGCCTGATCCAGTAATAATCAGTAAGGCTGAGTCCAAGATTTTGCGTCAGGAAAAGACCTGTTGTTTCAATGCCATTGTCCCTTAACATCTTTTCTATCTTTCCCTGTTTTATCGGAATAGCTCTGTCACGCCACCACTCAATAACGCCTCTGTAACTAGTCCTGTTTTGCAATGGTAAAAGAGCTGTATTCTCCTTTTTACCAAGCTTAACTATATTTCCGTCTTCACCCATCTGAAGTATCATCACTTCTTCATTTTTACGCATCAAAGTAAACATTGCCATTTCATTCACCGCCTAACAGTTCATTCTCATATTCATTCTCGAGAGACATCCATGCATAGTCAGATACAAAACTACTTGGTACATCTTTCTGCTCATCCAGTTTCTTAATCTTTCGGACACCACCTACAATATAGTCTATTTCGTAGTGATCATCGCCGGATAAAAGAAGTCGTCCTGAAATGTCATACTCATCGCTGTGCACCATCTCGATAAGGATTTCTCCCCTATCACGGTAGATAGCCTCCATGATTGCCCTGTTAACGAACTCTCCCATGGTTTCACCCATAGTCTTAGCATGTTCTTTGATAAAATCAAGATTCCCCTTATCTGTTCGAACCCTGATTTGATCAGTGGAATTAACATATCTTTTCGTGGCTTCTTTCTGTGCTTCTGTGTAGATTGCTCCCATATATGATCTCCTTGGCAAATATAGATACACTATATTTATAATTATAGTGTATCTATATTTGCCTAATACGTCAATCTCCTTAGTAATTTAATTCCGGTGTAAAACCTAGTGAAATAAGTGTATTCCTACTTTTCCTGCTCTTCTAATGTACAGCCAAAGTTGATGACCTCAGCACCTTCAGGGGCATATTTTTTTACTGTATTGAAAATAAGCTCTTTTTTTCAGCCTGAGAGCTCGCTTGAATTATTCCTATTCTCATAACGTCATCCTTAAATCATTCATGCTAATCAATTATTTTTTTTGCCATTTGCAGATTCCCACCTCAAGAGCTCTTTCTTCCTTTAGATGAAAATCTGCATATTTACAGTACCAGCAGCCTTTCAAGCTTGGAATTGCATCCTCTCTTGGAGTGTATGCAGGACAGATATCCTCTGGCCACACACTTCCGTCTCTCTTGGGAATATCATAATTGTTTTGTTATCCATTAAAAGTAACTCTCCTTATAATGATCTTCCGCTCTCGCATTCGCTCGCCGGAAGACGCGCGAACCAAGCTCAAAAGTACTTCGCTAGGTTCTTACAGCCTAAAGTCCATATAACTATAGCTATACGTAATTCAGAATCCTCGATAAAGTCCTTATTTTCCATATGATCCCCTAAGAGTTTAAATAATTATATCCAAATTTACCACGAAGCAATAACGTTCCCAGTACCGCATTGAATGTTACCGCTGAAAAAGTACTTAATCTCTCAAATAACCCAAATACTGCCTTTGGCATGATTCCCGTTCCGATGGGCCCAAGGAGCATCGCAGTAAAGCACACACATGCCCAGATGAAAAGAGACTTCATCCCCTCTTTTTTAGCTCCGATTATTGACAGGATAAGTGCTGCCAAAGAAAAGATCACCACTAGAGCCGTTACTATAAGGTGCATAACATTCTGAGGGTGACTACTATCAGCATCTGCCACCCACGGAAAGAGTTTATAGCCAATATCAGAAATCCATTCCATAGCAGCAAAGAAATATATTCCCAGCCTCAAAATCTTAGTCTTAAGATTCTGAGCTGCCACGCAAACGGCCATGATAGAAACCAGTCCGCATGGTCCATACAAGGCATTCAGCTGTCCGGCAAGCTCCGCAGATGGAGCTCCAACTGCAGTTAGATCGCTTACCGCCATGCTGAGCCAGTCATACCCCGGATAGGCAAGAGGCGAAAACACAACCATTGCCGTGTATGAAAGCAGACTGATAATTCCACAAATACCAAGTTTTGATAATTTCATAACATGCTCCAATCAAGCCAGTACAGACATAATTTTTCCTGATTCTATACGATATATATCTGTTGCTATCCTATCCACAAAGATCTTATCGTGGGACGTAAACAAAAGCGTCCCCTCGTACTCCATTAACATTTTCTCAAGTGCTTCGACCGATGGAATATCCAGATAGTTAGTAGGTTCATCAAATATCAACAGATTAACATCTGACACAAACAGCATGGCAAAAGAGAGTTTCATGCGCTCGCCACCGGAAAGCTCAGATGCCTTTTTATTCATATCTCTTTCTGATAATAAGAGACGGGCAAGTACTGTCCTAGAAAGGCTCTCGCTTTGGATACTGACTCTGCGCACATTTTCAAGCACTGTCTGTTCAAGATCAATCTGTGACATGTTCTGCCTGGCATATCCAATTTTCGCTCCGGGAACAATATGTATCCCCTCATTATGACCATTTATCAGTTCCAGAAGAGTAGTCTTTCCCACACCATTTCCACCAAGAAGAGCTACCTTGCTACCATTTCTGATAATAAAGTCAGCATCATCAAATATGATATGGTCATCATATTGAAAAGATATATGCTCTCCTCTAATGACAATAGGATTCCTTGGTGGATTGGTCAGTCTGAAATCCGGTCTGGCCGTGGGCTCTTCCTTCGGTTTTTCTTTAACCTCCATATGTTCAATTCGTTTGAGCACATTTGCGGCACTTTTTTCTATTCCTCGCGCTTTGTCTTCAGGCTTCCTGTTGCCGCATAGGCTGATGGCCTTTGCCTCGCTTGAAGTAAGATTCCTTGGTTTTTTCTCAACAGTTTTTGCCTTTGCTTTTTTCTGAGTATAAACCCTCTGAAGCCGCTTTTTCTCTGCCTGGTAGTTCTCATACTCTGACTGCATGGCTTTAAACTGTTCTTCTTTTTGAATAACGTAGTCATCATAATTACCTGAATAACAATTAAGCTTTCCAAAAGAAATCTCTACTATCCGATCACATATATCATTCAATACCGATCTATCATGACTGATCATTACCAGCGTTTCTATTTCTTTTAATCGCTTCTTTAGCATCTCCACACCTTCATAATCAAGGTTTGATGTCGGCTCATCTAAAAAAGCTACTGCATGAGGACATGAAAATAACTGAGCAAGCCTGATCCTTGTATCTTCACCGCCACTTACATTATCCTGCCAAAGCTTTTGGCTTACACCCATTTTTCCTGCTTCGCTAAAGTCTGTCTCGTAGTATGCGTCGCTCCCGCCAAACTGTTCAAAACAGAAAGGCTCACAGTCTCTTGAAACGAAGCCTTTAGTTGGCTCTAATTCACCTGAAAGGATTTTAAGGAGCGTAGTCTTTCCAGCACCATTCATTCCAACAAGCCCCACTTTCTCTCCTTCATACAGATAAAATCTGTCAAAATACAAAACTGTCTGCTCACCAAATGAATGTGCTATATTCTCTGCTTTGATCAATATTCTCTTAGACATATACAAGCCTCCCTTGTCGGCTTTTTAGTAAAAAAACTAAACAAAAAGCCTATCCTGCGTACGCAAAATAGACTCATACAAAAAAGACCTATATATAACACAGGCTTAGAATGCATGATAATCCAATTTAAGCGTACACATAACACTGCTATCAGACATAGCAGTAACAATAACATGTTCACCTAAATCAAATTATCTAATAATCATTCCTTCACCCTAACGAAAATTCGCCCTTTCTTTTATAAAAATATGGTAGCATATGCTCCGAATCAGAACAAGCCCTTACACTGATTTGGGCTTGTTCTGCACTGATTTGAAACAGATATAACCGTTTTTAAATCATCATTTTATATATCTTTGTACAATCTTCTTCATCAAGAGTTACGAAACCTGAAATGCTTCCTGTTCTTCCATCTCCATAGCATAGAGCCTTAACAAGAGTTGGAATATCTTCCTCTTTTGCTCCAAGTTCAGCAAAATTAAGGGGCATTCCTATGCTTTTTAGGAAATTCTCAAGTGCCGCAATCCCTTCCAGAGCAGTTCTTTCAGGATCATCAAAATCCATCTGACAGCCCCAGACGCGGGTTGCAAGCTTTGCGAAGCGGGAAACATCATGCTTGTAAACATATTTAAATACAGCAGGCATAGTGACAGCAAGCCCTGCTCCATGGGCACAGTCATAAAGAGCTGAAAGCTCATGCTCAATATTGTGACTGTTCCAATCCTGGCTTCTGCCAACTCCGCAAGAATTGTTATGTGCCATCATTCCTGCCCACATAATATTTGCCCTTGCTTCATAATTGTCAGGATTCTCAATTACTCTTGGTCCCTCATGGATCATAGTAAGAAGCAGTCCCTCTATAAGTCTGTCTGTTACTTCAACGTCTTTTGAATTGGTGAGATATCTCTCATGCAAATGAGCCATGATATCAGTTATACCGGCTGCAGTCTGATAAGCAGGAAGAGTCTGTGTAAGTGCTGGATTAAGTATGCTGAATTTAGGTCTTATTGCGTCTCCTGAAGCTCCTCTTTTAAACATTCCTTCTTCTTTAGTTATTACGGAATCAGGGCTTCCTTCACTTCCTGCTGCTGCAATTGTAAGAATTGTTCCAATAGGCAGTGCTTCTTCAATTCTTTTTCCTGTATAGAAATCCCAAAAATCGCCATCATAGATTGTACCGGCTGCAATAGCTTTAGATGAATCGATTACACTGCCGCCGCCCACAGCAAGGACAAAATCCACTTTTTCCTTTCTGCAGAGCTCTATTCCATCATATACAAGGCCGCTTCTTGGATTGGGCTTAACTCCTCCAAGTGTGACAAAAGAAATTCCGGCTTCCTCAAGAGATTTTTTTACTCTGTCCAAAAGTCCTGAACGCACTACACTGCCGCCGCCATAATGGATAAGAACTTTGCTTCCGCCAAAACGCTTAACATATTTCCCGGCGTCATTCTCTGTGTCTTTTCCAAAGGCAAAAAAAGTTGGTGAGTAAAAAGTAAAGTTTTCCATAGCATTCTCCTTTCATTTACTAATTATTTTTCCGTCTTTCCAGACTATATCTATGGTTTTATTCCCTTTTAGCTTAAGGCCTTTTATACTTCCGCTTTTCCATTCTTTTGGAAGTGCCGGAAGCACAACCGGTCCGTCTGAAGTGTCATGTAAAAGCATATTGGCAATCGCTGCAGTAGCGCCAAAGTTACCATCAATCTGAAAAGGTGGATGATTATCAAACAAGTTATTCAGAGTAGATCTGGTCAGAAGCATATTTAAGTGCTCAAGGGCCTTCTCTCCATCATGTAGCCTTGCATAGAAATTAATTATCCACGCCCTGCTCCATCCGGTATGTCCGCCGCCATTTTGAAGTCTTCTGTCAATTGTGACTCTGGCAGCATTTGCAAGCTCTTTTGTGGACTGAACCGAAATCTGATCTGATGGGAAAAGACCATATAGCTGTGAAATATGCCTGTGTCCCGGCTCTTCCTCCTGATAGTCTTTTGCCCATTCCATTATCTGACCATGCTTCCCGATATTTGTTGGACGTAGCCTATCTTTGGCTTTTTGCATTTCATCAATTTCTTCATCATGCCTGCCAAGAACATCAGAAGCTGCAATACATTGTGTGAAAAGATCTCTTAAGATCATGTTGTCCATTGTTACACCATATCCATTGCAGCCTTTATGGAATGTGTCAATTATATATGTATTCTCAGGGGATACAGAAGGGCAGGTAACGAGGTATCCATCCTTATCTTCAATAAGGAAATCCAAAAAGAATCTGGCTGCTTCAAGCATCAGATAATAGTGCTCTTTCAGGAAATCCATGTCATAAGTATACTCGTAGTGGTTCCAGATATGAGTAGACAACCATGCAAAGCCCATTACCCAGTAAGTCCCTGGAATCCATTGATCCTGAGGCGCAGTATCACCCCATATGTTTGTGTTGTGATGAGCAACTATTCCTCTGCAACCGTACATTGAAGCTGCAGTTTCTTTTCCATGCTCATACATTCTTTCCATCAGATCAAAAAGCGGAAGATGGCACTCCGAAAGATTGCAGATTTCAACAGGCCAATAATTCATTTCTGTATTGATATTTATGGTATATTTGCTGTCCCAGGCGGGAGTGAAGCTGTCATTCCATATTCCCTGAAGATTTAGTGGCAGGGATCCTGGTCTGCTTCCGGAAATCATCAAATATCTTCCGAAATTGAAATATAGAACATAAATACCAAGATCTTTTACTTCATTCCCCTTATCAACGCATTCTCTTACAAGCTCAAGCCTTTTATCTGTCGGCATTTCTTCATAGCTTCTGTCCTCTGATTCCAATGAAAAAGATACTCTGTCAAAGAGCTTTCTGTAATCGGCTATATGTCTTTTCTTTAATTCTTCATATGGCAAAGTTAAACTGCACTCTTCACAAAGCTCGTTTTCAAGCTCTTTATATCTGAATGTAGATCCACCGTCTATGTTCAAAATCACTTCGTCTGCTTCTTTAACAACAAGACTCTCACCTATTACAGCAGCCTGACCTCCTACGGCATTTGCAGTAACTACTACTCCAAAGTCCATTCCATCACTGCCAAGTTTGCCATAAAGATAAATAGTATGGTCATTTATTTTCTTAACTGCCTGATACTCCCGCCCTCTTGTCAGTAATGCATCAAAAGATATACCTCCTGCTTCTGAAGCTGAGATACGCATAAACATACAATTGTCAGGGTAGCTGGAAAATATTTCTCGCTTATAGTTTATGTCTCCAACTTTAAACTCTGTAGTTGCAACTGCATGTTCAAGGTCCAATGATCTGCGATAATTTGTCACCTCACCATCTCTATAGTCAAAAAATATCTCAAGATTCCCCAGTGTCTGATAAGGCTGCATACTCTGAGGAATTCCAGAGAATGCTCTCTTTAAAAGTTTCTCTCCTTCTTTTATATTTCCATCCATCAAAAGCTTTCTTACTTTTGGAAGGTTCTTCAGTGCATCAGGATTATTCCTGTTTTTATAGCCTCCCAGCCAGATGGAATCTTCATTCATCTGAATAAGCTCTTTTTCCACCCTGCCAAATATCATTGCTCCAAGCCTTCCATTTCCTATAGGCAAGGCTTCATTCCAGCTCTCGGCCGGCTTCTCATAAAAAATACTATTGTTCCCCATAATACCTTTTTACTCCCCATTTCCATTTTATGTACCACTAATGTATATCATAAACACTTCTTACATTCAGCTCATCCGTCTGGCCTCTCTTAACTTTTATGATCCTCTGTCCCGGATCCATATCAAAGAAGATATCTTCAAGGACAAGATCATCATTTTTGTTTCTGATTTCTACATTCTTTGCAAAAGTTTTTGCCTCAACCATCAGTTCTTTTTCAGAAACAACCGTTATCTTAAGATCAGGATCTTTAAAACGGAAATATTTAGCAGGAGCAAAAAAGGCCGTTCCTGCAGATAGAATCTTTCCTCTCTCTTTTATTCTGAAAGATTCACTTTTTCGCCTTAATCAAAAGGAAATCTGGCTTATGAAAAAGATCTTCCTGGTCAGGAAACCTCTCTAATATCTCGTCAGTAGGGATATATGTCATAAACTTCCATGAAAGACAGGCCTTCACCATCTACCATGCAATTTAACTGGATGTCATATTGATGACAAAGCATTCTTTTTTCTGCAAGGATTATGTCAAGGGTATCATTTCCTGTCTTTATCATGTTATCAAAGATAAAGATCTTGTCTGATATTTCTTTCTTCTCTTCATCTGTAAGTTGCATCTGCCCTGCCATCATGGCATTTACGCGATGTTTAAGGTCATGAAGAGACTCCATTGTTGCCTTGGAAAGCTCATACTGGCGAATGTTTTCCTTATAAAGCTGGTTTATAACTTCTACTTCATGCTCAAGCTGCCCTCTTTCGAGTATTCCAAAAAGAAAGACGATAGCAAGAATACTGGTAACTAAATTATAAAGTGTGGGAATGGCAGCGATAATGCTGTTTTTTGCATAATAATTTGAGAGCATTACAAGGGAACTGAGTGCTATATTGAGCAGAACGATCAGGGCTGAAAACCCGACTACTCCTTTTCTGTTTACAAGCGCCTGCATGTCTTTCCTCTTGTAAGTAAGAGTGATAACAAATGTGAGAATTATTGCTATAGGTATGATATACGCAAATATGTAAGGTGCTTGAAATATTGAACCTGATTCACCCTTCCAAAGTATTCTTTCAATCATTGCCTGAAGGGTACTTGACAAATGATGGAAAGCATAGCCTCCAACAGCACAGAACAGATAATTGATCCATTTTGCATCAATACATACTACAATTGTAAGTATTACAAAGACCAAGATGCATATATACATGAAAAACGAGTAGGCAAAAGTTGCCAAAAAAGAATCCAGGAGAAAAACCGGTAAAAAATATGTAAGCAGTCCTCCAAGCGCCGTGGATAAAACTACTCTCAACACATAATGTGAACATCTTGGAAGATATGCGCTCAAAAGATGTGCTATTATTGTTACTTCCAAATATATGACAAGATTTATAAGATTGATATATCCCAATATCATAATGAACCTCCAAGGAACCTGTTGAGATTATCCCAAAGCTCTTTTCTTCGACTGCGACTGATCTGCAAAACTTCTCCATTATCCAGCGTAAGCTCATATCCGGAGATTCCTACTATATGCTTGAGATTTACGAGATAGCTGTTGCTTATTCGCTCAAAGGTTGCTCCTTTTAAAGAGGTCTCCACATCCTTAAGGGAACTTCTCATTGTGAAATTGCCTTCTGTAGTGTGGTATGTTACATCGTGCTTGTAGACTTCTGTATATATGATTGCGTCTGAATTAAGAATTCTTTTACCATTGCCTAGTATAATAGTTTCTCCGGTAGACTGATTCTTAGACACAAATCTCATAATCTTCTTCATCTTCAGAGAAAAGATTTTCTCATCAAGCGGTTTTAAGATGTAATCTGTTGCGTTTACATCGTAGCCGTGAATAGCATATTGTCCCATCTGGGTAATAAAGACCAGAACAACCTGTTCATCTATTACTCTCACGCATTTGCTAAGCTCTATTCCATTAGTATCGGGAAGTTCTATATCCAGGAAAATAAGATCATATTGTCCTTTATACTGCCCAAGAAATTCTTCGCCTGTTCCAAATGTAGAAAGTTCAAATCTGCTCATTTCATCCCCATAGCATGAGGAAAAAGCGTCCATAAAACGCTTAAGATCGTCCTGAGAATCTTCTACTATTGCAATTTTCGTAACGCTCATCAATGTAACCATCCTGATTTATAAATAATTGCTATCTTGAACTGAATACACAGCAGGATAAACTTCACATTCTTACCATATTTTTATCAAACATTTCCTTGGGCAACACTATACGATAAAACTCCTGATACAAGTCCCAGGGGCTCGTATATATCTTTATCAATAGCTTTTAGAATTGCATCAAGAGGTTTTAATTCTGACTTTGGGAAATCTACTGTCATTTTATTCTTATAGATATCCTCTACCTGCCCTTTGGTAAGTCTTTCTAACCGCATAAAAACTCCTTAAAACGATATATAAGCATTATTTTCAATTTCTACTATAACACAAGATGTGCGAGGCAGGAGAGGATACAGACAACGGTAATGATGCACAGTATCTTTCAGCTATCGATGCAGGTCCTTTCTATGCAGTTAAGGAGTATGATCTTACAAGAGGAAACTACGGTGGAATCGAGACAAACCTTGAAGGTGAGGTAACTGACAAGGATGGCAATGCTATTCCGGGTCTCTATGCTGCAGGTATCATCAGTTCCGCAGGCTTCTTCGGTGATTACTATCCTGGTCGTGAGGCGCTCGGCGTAGGAGCTTACATGGGCTTCATTTCAGGTGAGAATGCTGCAAAGTATGCTGCAAAGTAAAACAGATCAATCAGAATAAAATTAAATCAACTTGAAGACACTAAGAGTTCAATAGTAGAACATCGAGTGTCAAAAGTAATCAGATAGAAAACAGGTTCTTCTCATACCAGAGGAGGACCTGTTATTTTTTTGCGATGGAGCCTTCAAGAGGGTAATTGTACGTTATACTTGCGCTGATATTACCCATGGACAGATAAATAAAGAAACAAATGATGATTTAAGAGACGCAGCAGAAGTTGTGAGTACTGACAAATCAGAAGGGTTATCGGATACTACAGAATCATAAAGAAATAGAAACAGGTGAAAAAATGCGAAGAATGGGGTAAGGTGATTTGTATATCGTAATTCCAGGCAGTTGACATTTTCAAACCCGTGCCTTATAATGAACAACAATCGAAAAAAACAGTAGGGTCTGGTCGAGATATCGTCCGGACCACGGTAAGGACATCCATAATCCGAATAAAGGTTTATGGGTGTCTTTTTTGCGATAAAGCCATCAATTGAACATCTTCGATGGTAGATTGTTTTGAGGAGGAAAATTAATGTCAAACGAACTTTTTGAAAAGGCCCCGATAAAAACAGCGTATCTTAAACTTGCGATACCTGTTGTACTCAGCATGGTGGTTCAGCTTATATATAGCATGGTGGATACCTATTTCATAGCACTTACCAAAAACATTGACCTGATCGCAGGTGTATCCATATGTACTCCACTGTTTACACTGTTCCTTGCCTTTGGAGATATGTTTGCATTGGGCGGAAGCTCTGTTATCTCAAGATTCCTTGGTGCCGGAAGAGCTGAAGATGGAAAAAGACTTAGCGTATTCTGTATGTATTCATCCGCAGCCTTCGGCATAGTTGTGACCATCATAATGATGATATTTGCCCAACCTATTCTCCGTTTCCTTGGAGCGTCAGGGGAGGTAATGCCTTATGCCATGCAGTATTACAGATACATAGTTTTGGGCTGTGCCTTTATTATATTCACCATGGTTCCCACAAACCTTATGAGAACAGTCGGGCATCCCAATGCCTCCATGGTGACAACCATACTTGGCGCTGTTGTAAATATGATACTTGACCCGATATTTATCTTCACACTGGGAATGGGGGCAGCCGGCGCAGCTATAGCCACCATCATCGGATACATATGCTCTACAGTTTACTCAATCTGGTACATAACAACAAAATGTGAAGGTCTTTCCATTAGCCCAAAGGATTTCGGAATTCATGCAGGGGAGCTTCAGATGATCTTTGCAGTGGGACTTCCTGCTTCAGTTACAAATTTCATGCAGACTGTGGGAATGACTCTCACCAACAGAAGTCTTTCTGTTTACAGCAGTGACTCTATCGCCGTAATGGGAATAGTATTAAAGATCGTCAATATAGTAATGCTGGTGATCGTAGGTCTTGCCTTTGGGGGGCAGCCTCTTACCGGTTATGTTTTCGGATCGGGCAATAAAGAGCGTCTCAGGAAGGTTCTGGCCTTTGCCTATCAAATAGTCGGAGGAGTTGCACTGGTGATGGCTCTCGCTGTGGGGATTTTTGCAAGACCGCTGGTACTCGCTTTCCTTGACAACGAAGCTCTGGTAAATGAAGGCGTTCTGATGCTGAGACTTCAGATGCCGGGAATGGTCCTCATGGGGTTCGGTCTGGTGTCTATATGCACCTTCCAGTCCATGGGAAAGGGGTTGCCTGCACTGATTCTGTCACTTTGCAGACAGGGTATAGTATATGCTGTTGTGATCAATGTCTTAGCCGCGCTGTTTGGCTATTACGGAGTCATATCAGCCCAGCTTGCTGCCGACATTGTGTCCGTTCTTATCGCAGGAATGCTGTTCATGATGGCTATAAAGCCGGAATTAACCACTTAAGTAAAGCGGCAATATTTTCAGGTTATGGTTTAGTGTTAACTTCCAGAAATTTCACGACTACACGCCCTCACAATTCACTCAAACGGTAGCTCCTCGTATGCTTCCATCGCATCCTCGACATAATCCAAGGCCTCGTCATAGAGGCCTTTTTCCGTGAGGTAGTTTTCGATGAATATTAGATATTTTTCCAATTCTTTGATCCTTGCCTATAGTTCCGTCTTTGATATCCTCCGGCTATTGTTTTTCTTTACTGAACATCTGAACCATCCTTGTCAGGATCACTTTGTATGTATCTCATGATGTCTTCAAAGCTTCTCTTACTCGAAACATATGCTTTAAACAGCTCATCACTCTGAATAGATTTTCTCATATCCAGCAGCCTCTTCATCTCAGCCGTCATCTTTTCGTATTGCTGTCTGTTTTTACTGATTGCTTTTTCGAGTTTAGTTATCTTGTCGTTCAATGCATCCTTGTTGACTGTACGCGCCATCTTATGCCCCCTTCAGTGCATCATTTATATATGCAACTTTATACTTTACATGACTCACCTCAATGTTGAATGCACTCAGGACCTCTGCCTGTGTTTTTGTCACTGCACGATCCAGTCTGTATTCTCCGTCAATCTGTCTTGTCATCTCGATCTTTTCCAATTCCCTTATTGCTGCAGGAACAGTGAGATAATTCGGTTTCCTGGTCATTTCCTTCGCCTTGTCCTTAAGAGCAGTATATAGGCGAGATCTTATGATAAGCGCAATAAATGCCACAAAGATCTTATTTGCCGCCGTTTCTGAAGATGCTACACGCAGCGTATTGTTACCCAAATATGATTTGTCTGCACGGAACAGTTTCTCAGATGCATCACGGCTCTTATACAGTTCTATCGCTTTCTTGAAGCCAATTTCCTCTGATGAAATGATCGCAAAGTATCCGCACATCTCCAGCTCCTCACGTATCACATCAAGCTTAGGCTCTGCATAAACAAATACGTCCTTGTCATAGTGTATATAAAAGTAATGGTGGAACGTCTTGTTAAACTCACGTTCCTGGTTCCTCTGTCTGTCCAGCCATTCCTGCATGCTCTGTATGTTTTCTTCAAAGCGGCTTCTCTCCCCGGCAGCCTTGCCTGAATTGTAAAACAAATGGAAATAGCGTTTCTTACTATCGGATGCATAGATAAAGCTCTGTACTGTTTTTCCATATACTCCAAATTCTGAAACATAGCTTCCCCATTCACTCTCAAAAGTCCCCTTATGTTTCTTGATGATCTCATGCACTACATCTTTGATGCCTTTGACCATGATGATAAAGTCATAGCCGTTTTCATCAAGACACTTCAGGTTATCATGGCTGAAATAACCACGATCAAGTATAAAACCGATATCCTTATAGCTATAACTCTTAACTTTGGAAACCATGTATTTGAGCTGAGATACGTCATTTATGCTCCCCGGATACTGCTCATACAGAAGAGGTTCACGGTTATTTATGTCATACCCCACGGAATAGTTAAATACAGGTTCACCTGTATCGACCTTGGCTTTTCCATACTCAACTATATCAATGTCTCCAGCCTCGCTGTTTTTGTTTGTGGAATCGTAGGAAATATAGATCTTATAGCCTTTTGATTGTTCACAATCTGACGCTAGTTGCACAAAAGTCTCGGAAGTTAACAATTAAACATAAGGCACTTGAACTGTTACCCTACTTACTTTGATAAATTTAGATGGTGGCGTACGAATCCAAAGCACTTACGCATATGCAAAAAAGAGCATTTAGGCAAGAAGAAAAAATCCCTTGCTTAAATGCTCTCAAAATCCTGGTATTTCCATTCAAGATCATCGCTTATGTCTATATCAGTAAAAAGAGCTCCCTCTTTAACCTGGCACTCGATAACAGATGTTCCGGCTTCTTCAACCTGTTCATCATCTCCGGTATTACCGGTAAACTGCATGATTATGAATGCGATCAGTCCAAAGACAAGCATCCCTGCAAACATAAAGCCGAAAAACTTAAAAAATGCAATGGTATTCTTGCTGTGCAGCTCAGAATCTATCTTTCTTTGTTCCGATCTTTCCTTTCTGGACTCACTCATCTGAGTGCCCGCAAAATCAAGAACTTCCTTAACAGCTCCGGTAACATCGATATTTACATTATCAGCGTGCTCGATATTTGCATATTTCACATTGTAATTGTTTATGGCCTTTTCAATCACAAAAGAAGTCCCGCAAAAAGGGCACTTAGCCTCCTCTTTCGTCTTGTCCACCTCAACTGTTCCGCCACACTGTGTACAGATCGCTGGAACCATTTTTACATTGTTATCCATAATTCCCCCTCAGTAATTATTCACTATATGAATCACAATACTTTATACGAAAGATTTGATAATCGGGCACATAAATTGACTTGAGTTTCCTTCCGTATGATCATTCCCTAGCGGCTTCGTAGATCTTTTTAACATCGTTTGCATCAAGTGGCCTTATTCTTGAAAGCTTAACTGTTCCCTGCATGGTTGCGTCAAGAGATAGAGCCTCCAGATCTGCATCGGAAGGATCTATTCCAAGGTCCTTCAAACTTACAGGCATTCCAATGCTCTTAAAGAAATCTACTGTTTTTTCTATGCCTAAAAGAGCTGCCTTTTCTTCGTCGCTTTCACAGATTTCCCAAACCTTTTCGGCAAATCTTGCAAAACGAGGCACTGCACCCTTATACAGTTCTTTTGCCCAGGAACCCCAGACTGCTGAAAGGGAATCACCGTGTGTCACATCATAGCGGGCAGAAAGGGCATGTCCCAGCTTATGAACAGAAAAATCCTTTCCTCTTCCGCATTCCGTAAGATTGTTATGAGAAAGGCTTGATGCCCAGAAAACTTCACACATAGCATTATAGTCAGATGGATCTTCCACTATTTTCTTACCATTCTTAATAACTGTGCGTATAAGTCCCTCAGCGATCTCGTCTGTCATATCACACTGAATATCCGGAATAAAGTATCTCTCCATTGTGTGCATCATTATATCTGTTACGCCGGCTGACAGCTGGTTTTTTGGAAGAGTCATTCCAAGGGCAGGATTTACGATTGCAAATCTGCATCTGTTGAAATCAGTGTTGATGCCCGCTTTCTTACCCAGCTCTTCATTGGTCAAAACTGCAGAATCGCTCATTTCGCTGCCTGCAGCTGCAATTGTAAGGACAGCGCCCACCGGAAGAGACTTGGTAAGTGGAACCTTCCTTGTCCATAATGACCACAGATCCTGATCGCTATTGGCAGTTCCATGTGCAATTGCCTTTGCCGTATCTATGGCACTTCCGCCGCCTACGCCGATTATCATATCTGCGCCAAAAGATAATGCCTCTTTTATGCCATCTTTTGCATGTGCCAATGTAGGATTGGGCTTAGCGCCTCCAAATTCTTTGTATTCAACGCCGGCATCGGCCAAAGACTTTTCTACTCTGCCAAGAAGTCCGCTCTTTATAACGCTTCCCTTGCCATATACAAGAAGTGCTTTCTTTCCATATTTACATGCAGTTTCACCGGTCTGGTTTTCTACATCTTTTCCAAAAATCACCTCGGTTGGTGCGTAAAACTTGAAATTTTCCATATATTCCTCCTATTCGTTACACATCTGCTAACTGTCATTCTCTCATATACTTAAACACTTTCAGTGATTCAAGCGGATTTCCTTCAAAATCAAACATAGCCTGATTATCCCATGAACAACCTCCATAGTATTTTCCGGCATCTTCAGGATCATAGTCTGAAGCAAAGCTGCTAGCCCAGCCACTGCCATATTTTTCCCAGATTGACGAATTGTCCAAAGAAGCAGGACCTACCGGAATCCAAGTGCCTTCCCAGTAGAATATTCCTGCGGCTCCAGCTTCATTTACATGCTTACAGATATCATACAAAATAGATGCTTGTCCATCAACAGATACTTCATAGCCCTCTACTGCATCATTTGAACCAAAACTATTTCCGGATCCATCTCCATCTTCTGTTGTATAAGCATATGATGTTTCAGCCAAAAAAGCCTTCTTTCCATATCTCTCCTGTATCAATTCCAGTACGCGGCTCATATTTTCCATACTTCCATCCCAAAATGGATAATAAGACATTCCAATCATGTCAAAATCAAGGTCATTATCAACAAGCTTGGACACAAGATCAAGGACATCTGCTTTATCTGTTATTCTCGTATAATGGACGACTATACTCATGTCGTTATCATATTCTTTAGAAACTTCCCTGACCGCCTTACTTCCGGATTTAAGAAGAGTAATGACATTTTCCAGTTTGGTTTCTCCGGACATTCCATAGTTTATCTCATTTCCAACTTGAACCATTCCTACATCGACACCAGCATCAAGCATCTGGCTCAAGGATTCTTTAGTAAAGTCATAGAGCGCCTCGCTTTTTTCCTCAAGTTCCATGCCCTCCCACGCTTTAGGAGCATGCTGCCTTTTGGGATCTGCCCAGAAATCTGAATAGTGGAAATCAATACAAACCTTCATTCCGTATTTGGTAGCTCTTTTTCCAAGTTCAATGGCTGTAGGAACATCATTGTTACCTCCCCCGTAGCCATTACCGTCTGAATCATATGGATCATTCCACACGCGCAAACGAATATAATTTATCCCCGCTTCCGACAAAGTCTTGAATACATCCTGCTCCTGACCGTCAAATCCGTAGTATTTCACACCACTGTTTTCCTCTACAAGAACAGAAGATGCATCCATTCCTAATATAAAGTCCTCAGGAAGATCTTTGATTGCCGTTTTCCAGTCTGTTTCAGATTCAGTGTTTTCAGAAGTATCAATGGAAGAATTCTCTTCTTCACTACTTAGAATTTGTGCCGATTCTTCTAACGTGCTACTTTGTTTACCGGTAGGCTCACCGGCATTAGAACATCCCGCCATCAACAACGCTGCGATAATAACGCAACTCAATACTTTTCCCATCTTTCCTTTTTTCATCTTTATTCCCCTAAAATTGCAGTAATTTTCAATCAACAGTATTAATTATATACATTTTTAGGGTAATTATCTCATCAAAATGGCAATACAAAAAAAATAAGAGGAGAAATGTCTCCCCTTACCTTTGTTCATCTGTGAAAAGAACAAGTAATGTATCTTCTATTTCTTAATTTAATCATCATTAGGATTTTAAACAATGTATTCATCTTTTTTCCTCCTCAATTGTTTGATAATTAATTATACGAATGAACTTACTTTGTGGCAGATTTAGTGCTAAAACATTTATCCTGTTTTAATCTTTTGCAAGTTATTGGCACCCCTATTTGTGGTATACTCATTCAGGAAAAGCATTCTTTTCATATATAGGAGGAAAAATATGTATTACGTACCAGAGGGAACTACACTTGCTGGATTCTATGAATGCAGCGAATGTGCTAATAGATTCTTATCAACAAAGATTGGCCCAAGTATCGTTTGTCCATACTGTGGTAAAGAGCCCGACATGGAAATAGGTCCTGATGAGGAAATGCCGGTCGTAAAAGAAACAGCCAAGCTTTTGCAGGTTGTTGAGGGAAAAGAAGAAGTTGAGCGCATGGATGCACTTCTATCCTTAGCTGTAACCGGCGGAGATTATGATTGGATCTGATACATTAGATCTTTTACAGGATTGAAAATGTTGGGAATGTGGGGAATCAAGCAATGAAATTAAATGAAATAAAATGCCCAAATTGTATGGGTTCTGACATAGAAGCTGCAGGAGAAGGACTGATGAAATGCCGCTACTGTCAGACAACCTTTGCGATTGATTATGATGAAGAAGATGCTGCAATGGACAAAAGCCGCATCGAACTCCAGATGCAAAGAGAAAAGTTCGAGCATCAGGATAAAATAAGAAAAGATGCGAAAAAATCCAGGCTCATAGCCTGTTTTACTCTTCTGATCGTCATCTTTGTTATCGTTGCTGCCTATATTATCAATTCCAAAGAGGAACAGAAAAATCAGGAAGATTCGGCTTCTTTTGAGGAAAGAAAAGCTGCATCAATAACCTATGTGTCAGATTTTTCAGAAATACCGGATGATCAATTTGATGAAATGCAAAATCTTGCCATGGACGCTGCTCAAAAAGGAATCGACATCAGTACAATAAACGGATTAACCGCAGACATCCCTGAGTTATGCGCCAGCTATCTTCTTACAGCCAAAGAGGGAGCCGGCAACCGCCTGGTCTTTGTGTATAAAGACACCTGGCACAAGAACTCTGATTCAATTGAAACCTATGTATTCTACTACATTAAGGACCTTCAGCTACTTTCTGACGGAACCGTTAAATACAACGTATATATGCAAAATGAAAATAGCAGTTTTATATGGAATAATAATTTCATTGATGGAGAAAAGAGCTTTAATCTATGCTATACCAAAGCAATCTCTTCAAACGCTGATTTTAATGTGAAAGAAAAGTAGAGCGTTGCCATTATAATCTATCAAGTCGTGCGTACTCTCTAAGAAGTGCTTTCTTCTCTGATTTTTCAATCATATTCTTTCAATATTTTTCTCATACATCTCTTTAGGCAGCACTGCCTTATAATATAAATTGTACAAGTCCCAAAGAAAATCCGGCTCGCCACCATTTTCTTTTCCCAGTGACAAGATTATAAAAGGAACACCAAAACACCTTACGCGAAGCCCTGTATCAATACATCCGTTTCTCATGTAGAAGCCTAGGCGCCTTGTCTGCAAGTCTTTTTCTTCAGGGCTTTTGGCATATTCAGGATCCTCAACTTCCAGGATCACAACTTTAGCAGCAGCTAAATACGCATTTAACAGCCGTAGCAACTGACTTCCGGCTCCGTTATTTCTCTTATCCGGGTAGATAGCTATGTAATCGATCAGGAAGCTTTCGCCCTGTTTTATGAGAAATGTATAGCCAATGCACGCTCCGCCCTCAAATAATCCAAGGCATTCATATATCCCAGAATTTACTGCCTCGATTATGTTTTTTAGAGGTTTGAGCTCTGCCTTTGGGAAATCTATGACCATCCTTGTCTCATAGATCTGTTTTATCTCATGGATATTCAAAGGATTTAATTTCACTGAAATACTCCAGTCATTTATATTGGGCGCTATATCTTTATAGCCATTATACGCTCAAAATTGCATTCAGGATTCATCCTACCCTGTTTTTATTTAATAGATTCTCACAATTACAAGGAGCGTTGATAAGGGTGTTATTCCTTACTGTGCAGCTTGCGTTCCTGCAGTCAATGCATCTGAATGTAGTGTGATAACTGTACATCTTTTTACAACTTGCAGAGCAAAATACTCCGCTGCCGTCTCTTGGCATAAATGATCTGCCGCAGTTCATGCAGAGACGCCTATGATTAATAGCCATGAACAATAAATCCTATTCTAAAAAAATCCACTGCGTAAAAAGTTTTACACAGTGGATTTGATGTTATCAGAATAGATTTAACGGGTCAACCGTTTCACAAATTATTCATAAGTCAAAAGAACCGCCCCATGACTTAATTCGTTTTGAGGAAATGCCTTATATCTGATCTGTTGCTCATTTCGGTCTTTTCCAGGATGCCGGATACTACGCGCTTTATATAGCCATAGGAATAATTGGTCTTTTCTGCTATCTCATGATTGGAAAAACCGCCTGCTATGTACTCTGCAACTGTTAGCTCAAGGGGTGATAATACTCCTGCAAGGTCCTTTAATCTCTTTGTTTCAATGTCCTTGCCTTTAAGCGGTGATGTGATCCTGTTCTTTATTCTTGCAAGGAACACGCTCTTAACAAAGGGTTTGGTAATGTAGTCTGCAGCGCCATATTCAAAGCCCTTTATCTCGAAATCAGGATCGTCCATGGATGTGAGGAAGATAATAGGAACGCCATTTCCATTGTCAAGCTCTCTGATTGCCCTGAAGGTTTCATACCCATCCATACCAGGCATGTCCACATCCAAAAGCACAAGCTGATACTGTATGCCTTTTTTGATGTACTCAAGTGCCTGTTTCCCCGACTTGGCAAGGCTTACGCTATATCCGGTATTAATCAATATGTCTTCTACGGTATTGAGCATATTGATATCGTCATCAACACAGAGAATCCGGTAACCTTCCATCCATTCCTCCGTACTTTTTTCCATATTTTCGTGATCAAATCCCTCTACTGATTCCATCATAACAATTATTTCCCAATAAAAAAGTATCTTTTGGTTACCTCTTTAGTTCTTCTATAAGTTTTTCTGCTCTGTCAAAATCAATATCTTTTACAGCCTCCCTGATAGCGCTAATCTCTGGCATTTTTCCTCTGATAGCCTCTATCTCATCAATAGTTTTAAGGGCCGGGGACTGGTTACCGTTCCTTACGGCTTCAAGAAGTTTCTCCATAAGTACATTCTCATCAAGTACTTCCTCCGACTTTGCAGGTTTAAAGCTTACTCCGACTTTTTCAAATTCATCAAGGAATTTAGTGAGTCCCTCTTTTGCCCTCTCCCATTCCATGAAAAAGAGCTCCGATGCGGCATCTACGTATTTCCCATCTCCGTCCTTGGCGCGTTTTTCCAGTCTTCTGGCGTTGTAGTACAGATCCTGCGCTCCTACGTTGCCTGAGTTTCCCTTAACTGAATGTATAATATACGCGGCTTTAGCATATTCTTTACTTCTGATCAGCTCTTTTAGCTCACATATACTGCCCTCTGCTCTTTCCACGAAAACTTCTGCTATTCTCACAAACTGCATGATGTCGCCGCTTAGATGCTTCATGGCCATGTCAAAAGAAATATCATATTTTTCCAGTATCTTTTTAAACTGCACCAAAGTCTCTTCCGGAATATCTATCTGATCAGTCTTTTCAACGATTGTCACAAGCTCTTTTGGAAGATGCCTTATCAGCACGGTTTCAAGAAGCATGACGTCAATGGGCTTTAGCAGATAGTCATCAAAGCCTTTTTCATTAAAGAGCTTTTTGCGTTCAGGCGTTGCATCCGCCGTAAGCACAATGATCGGTGTGTTTTTCCCCTTGCGTTTGTCAATGCGTCTTAGCTCTTCCATGGCCGCTATTCCGTCAATATCAGGCATCATGTAATCCATAAGAACAAGGTCATAGTTCCCCTTTTCATACATTTCGTAGCTCTCCAGGGCAGACTGGGCCGTATCTACGCGGACAAGCGTACGCCTAAGAAGTGATTTAAGAACTGTCAGATTCATACTGTTATCATCAACGGCAAGAATTCTGGCATCCGGAGCGATAAAGGTCTCTCCTGTGGCCTTGTCATATCCCGTATCAACGCCCTTTTTAAGTTTAAGGTCAAACCAGAAAAGGCTTCCTTCACCAAACTTACTCTTGACCTTGATCTCTGTTCCCAACAGCTTTGCCAGATTGCCGGAAATTGCAAGTCCCAGCCCTGTTCCTTCGATACCACGCTGCCTGACTATAGCCGACCTTTCAAAGCTTTCAAATATCTTTTGCTGATCCTCTTTGCTGATACCCACTCCGGTATCTGACACTTCAAAATGGATAGTTACGCTCTCCGCATCCTCAGCCAGCTTCTGTATGCCAAATACTATAATTCCCTCGTTTGTATACTTGATGGCGTTGGATAAAAGATTCATCAGTATCTGCGTTAGCTTTCTCGCATCGCCTATAACAAATCCGGGCAGTTCCTTATCTGCATCGGTAACAAAGTCCAGGTGCTTGTTATCAGCTTCTTTTTTGTAATAGCTCCTGAGAGACTCTATGAGATTTGTTATATTAAAGTTCTCTTCAAATATCTCTTCTTTGCCCATATCTATCCTGGACAGATCCAGAAACTGGTTTATCATAAAAAGAAGCTGTCTGCCCGCAGTATCAACGTTCTGAGAATATTCGATTATCTGCCTGTTCTCAGCTTCTCTATAGATCATCTCATTCATGCCAAGGAGCATATTGATAGGGGTTCTTATCTCGTGGCTGATATTGGCCAGAAGTATACTCTTTGCGTTGCTGGATTCCTGGGCAATCTTTTGCTGCTTCTGGTACTCTTTTAAATACATCATAAAAATGATCCCTATACCGACACTTGATATGACGATTCCGGAAACCTGATCAAAAAACTGCCCTTCCGGAGTATCAAATGTTTTGACAGTCTCAGGATGCATATGTGCGATAAGGGCTATGACCACATAAAATGACACGTGCAGGATCTCCATGAAAACAAGGAGTTTTCCCTTATACATTAAAAGAGTGAATAATACTCCGAATGAAAAGAAATATGGCATGGAACCATATAGACCGCCGCTTTCAAAAAAAAGCATGCCAAAAAGTCCCATGAATATAGTAAAAGATGTTATGAGATACCCTGTCAGATAGTGCCCCGTCCGGTCTACAAACATGATCAGCGCAGCACTGGCAATGGCAGCCCCCATATTAATAAAAATATTTGCAGGATCTGACCCCGTAAAAAATGATGAAATAGCCCCTGCGAAACTTATGATAATGCCCGCAGTCCCCAGAAGCTTAAAAAAGATAATATTGAGCTCGGTTTCTTTTTTATAGAAGTCGATGATCTTAGAAGGAAATATACTTTTCATATATTGCTCCCAAAACAGAGAGAAGAGGCCGCAAAAAAAATGCGGAAACAGCTTAACGAATAAGATATAAAATCAGCAAAAGCTCCGGAACAGCTCCAGAATACGGCGATTATACGGTGAGGCTTCAAGCAGCATTTCCGGCACGACAGGCTCGTCGGTTGCACCGTCTCTATAATATTCCATGATCCTGTGTGCCAGAACCTCCGGATCCTCATTAAGTACACTTAGAACCTCTGGAGTAATCACTGATGCATCCTCCGGAGGGTCTAAGAAGGGTCCGTCAGACTGCAAAAGCCTGGGGTAATTCTCTTCTATGTACACAAGCAGTTCAAATTCTTTTTTTACTACCTCAGGATCGTCATGAACCATAAAAATACATCCGGTCTCAGTCTCCAGATCCTTGGTTTCATACAGCATATCGGTTTTGCCTGCATTGTCAACCCATCCCGAGTAGAAGCTCTTCATGCCCAACAGGATAGGAATGATCCCGGATGAAGAGATCGACTGATCCACAGCCGAAGAAAAATCTTTAATATAGCCCTGACGCAGAGGCCTGTATGCTCTCTGACGGAATTTATCATGATACTCCTTGTCAAGCATGCTGTTAAGGATCACCTCTGTTTCATGGTACCCGAAGACCCTGTCCAGCCAGCCTGAAGGCGCACTTCCTCCCATGACGCGATAGTTGGCCTCAATCAATACAGGCCCGTCTTTGTCAATCATATATTCCCCGTGAACCGGACCGTCAGTGATACCGAGAGCGCACACTGTTTTGAGCGCATAGTCGATAAGCTCACTTTCTTTTTCGTCCGGTTTATTAATGGATTTTTCCCCACTGTAGATGATTGCACCGGAGGGCATGCGCTTTTTGTAATACCTGAAGCATGAGGTGAGAGCCGGGATCCCGTCACGGCTGATCGTATTGACAATATATTCCGTTCCGAAGATCCTCTCCTG
>NZ_JAGBLU010000026.1 GCF_017635265.1 Butyrivibrio sp. | reverse complement strand
GCTAGATGTTGTGGTGGGAACTTTATTGGACTCATTCCCTCGCGTGGCAGATAAAAAGTGCAACAGAAAGGGCCACTATCCATCAGCGATGAATAATGGCCCGGTCATATTTAGTATTCAGTTTTTTATTACTTTACTTCATCGGTAGTTCCGTCTTTTTTTACTACTTCAAGCTTGCATCCAAGTCCGAATGCTGCCACGGAACCGGCGATCATAGCCCAGGGTGCTGCAGCACGTCCAAGAAATCCTCCGATGATTCCTACATTTACAGGAACACTGAGCACGATCTCATCATTCTTGCGAATCTGGATCCTGTCTACATTGCCCTCTTCCACTTTCTTTTTGAGCTTTTCTACAGCTGCCTTAGCCTCTTCTCCGATGTCTATTGTATCGGGACGGATCAGTTTGATAGCCTCATCAGCATTTCCGTTTGTCTTTGTAAGGGCTTCTTTGGCAGTCTTGTATTCAACTCCTGTTGCCTCCATTACTTTCTCGATAGCTTCTAATGTGATTTCCATTTTAAGTCCCTCCTCTAATCTTTGTGATCTATCTCGAAATCAGCTATGTGTTTTGCTGATGATATGATTATATCCGGAGATACTGTCCACAAAAATATTACATTCCGTGAATTATAGCCGTATATTTTTCCCCCTCTGCACGTACCGTAACAACAATCCACAAAAATTACAGACTCTTTTTATACTTTCTTTAGCGACTGATTACGGGAAATACAGAATTATAGGGTATTATAGCTATATCGGTTGTTGTCAAATCACATGGAGACTATACCAATGGGCAATTCAAATTTTTATTCAAAATCAAATGGCACGAAAATAGTGGAAGCAATAAACATCGGCGGAAAGTACGTGGATAAAGAAGTTTTCACTCAAAAAATCATCACTGCCACCACAACTTCCGTATTTGCTGCTTCATTTATTACTTTTATCATCCTGCTTCTTGGCTGATCAGATGACATTGATCTGACAAGATCTCATGGTTTCAAGCGCTGCTTCGTGCTTTTCCACGGTAACACCCGCGCAGCATGAGGAATCAACGCTGATCTTTACTTCAGGCATAAAGGCCTTGAGCATGAGCGCATTTGATACAACGCAGATGTCGGTGCAAAGTCCGACCATCTCAATTTCCAGCTCTTCTTCCTTGGAGAGCTTTAATATTGCATCGCAGAGAGCTGTTGAGCCGAAGGTAGGCTTGTCAAAGATTGTTGCCCCATCAAGTACGGCTGCAACGGCTTTATTTATTTCCCATCCTTCCGTTCCCTCTACGCAGTGAACAACCGGAAGATTCTTTCCCTCCTGAGTCTCCATATAGTTTGGCTGATGTGTGTCTCTTGTGGCAAATACGTCCTTTATATCATAACGCTTGATTTTTTCTACCACGTTTGGCACGATGGCTACTGCCTCTTTTGTTCCCAGTGCCCCATCAACAAAGTCCTTTTGCATGTCGATGACAATAAGTATTTTTCTCATATCTTTTCTCTCTCCCAAATATAATTTATTCCTCGGAAACCTTGGGCAGGCGACTATAGGTCTCACTCAAAAGTCTGATGCTTCTTGCCAGATCCTCCGAGAGATAGTTCGGTGTAAGACGCCACTGCCAGTTTCCCTCTGCTGTTCCGGGGGTATTGATCCTGGCTTCCTTTCCCTTACACAGATAATCCTGTAAAGGAATTATACACAAATCCGCCACGGAGCGATATGCCTCCCTGATAATATCCCACACAAAGGCACCATAGTCCGTATTCATGGAGTTTACGTATCTTCTGGTAAAAGACCTTTCGCCCTCGTTAATCTCCTGAACCCAGGCAAAAGTCGGTGTGTTATCATGGGTGCCGGTATAAACAACAGAGTTTTTCTCATGTCTGTGATTTACATAGCAACTGTCCCAGCTGGTGAAGCCGTATTGAAGCACCTTCATTCCCGGAAAACCTGAATCCTTAAGAAGTTTAACATTCTCCTCTGTGTTATTACCCAGATCTTCTGCGATCATATCAAGCTCTCCGAGGCTCTTTTTAAGCGCATCGAAAAGATCCATTCCCGGACCCTTCTTCATTTTGCCGTTCTTTGCAGTCTCATCCCCGAAAGGAATCTCGTAGTACTCGGAAAATCCATGGAAATGGTCAATACGGATCACGTCAAACCACTGATAATTGCGCTCAATTCTCTTTATCCACCATAAATAGCCGTCTTTTTTGAGCGCATCCCAGTCATAAATAGGATTTCCCCAAAGCTGGCCTGTAGGCGAAAAAGCATCCGGAGGGCATCCTGCCACTGATTTGGGCTTAAAGTCTTTATCCATCTCAAAAACTTCCGGATGTGACCAGCTGTCTGCGCTGTCCATGGCAACATAAAAGGGAAGATCGCCGATGATCTTCACATTGTGTTTGTGTGCATATTCAAGAAGTGCCTTCCACTGCTCATCAAACTTAAACTGCTGGAAATAGATGAATTCCATTTCCTTTTTGTTGTTCTTTTTTATCTCGTCGATAACCTTTTTATCGCGGCTTCTTAGCTCTTTATCCCAGTCTGTCCAGGATTTTCCGCCCTGAAGCTCCTTGATAACAAGGTATAATGCATAATCCTCAAGCCAGTATGCATTTTCCTTAAAATACTTCTCAAGTTCCTTCTTGTCGCCCTTTTCCAGGAAATTATCATAGGCCTTCTTAAGTACCGTGTATCTGTTTTCGTAGAGTTTTCCGTAATCCACGCACTCCTGATTACTGCCAAAATCCATGCAGTTTACATCATCCCAGGACAAAAGCCCCTCTTCTATAAGCTTTTCAGGCGAAATAAAATAGGGATTACCTGCAAAGGCCGAAAGTGGCTGATACGGAGAATTGCCATAGCCCGTAGGACCAAGTGGCAAAACCTGCCAGTAACCCTGTCCGGACTTCTCTAAAAAATCCACAAATTCGAATGCCTCTTTTGAAAAACATCCAATCCCAAATCTTGATGCCAGTGAAAAAATAGGCATCAGCACTCCGCTTTCCCTGTTCAAAACCTTATCCTCCTTAGATAACATCTGTTATTTATATAGCTTTTCAATTGCGCCAAGATCCTCTGTAAAGCGCTTTACAACCTCATCCGGTCCAACAATCTTTATGCTTGAGCCAAGGGAAAAGATCCATCCCAAAAACTGTTCACTGAGGGCCACATCAACGTTTGCTTCCGCCCATTCTTCATCGTCTGTAGAACGAATAGCAATATCTTTTCCGAATCTGTCCAGTAAAACTCCTACCAGGTCCTTCTTGAACTTAAGCTTAACCTTGACCTCTTTTCCGCCGAACATTCCGAAATTCATCCTGGCGTAGGTCGCCATATCAAATTCCTCGAAGTGGCTTCTTCCCTCTCTCTTCTCCTCGATAATATCAATATCGCGCATCTTATCAACTCTGTAATGCTTGATGATTCCTGCTTCTGAGTCAAATGCTATAAGGTAATAATTCTCGTCATCCCAGGTCAGCGCCCAGGGACTTACCTCATATTTTCCCTCTTTTCTCGGAACCATCTCTTTATTGATATTCCATTTAAAGTAATTGAAACGGATCTTATTGTTGTTACTAATTGCACTATGGATCTCATCGACCACGTAATAAATGCTCTCGTTCATGGTCTTTATTCGGCCCTGAACCACCACCTGGCGCTTAAGTTGAAGCGCCTCGTAGTCACTTACAAGCCCAGTAAGCTTCTTTATCAGTTCACTGGACTTCCTCTCTGTAATAAACTTGGAAGATTGAATAGCATCCACCAAAAGCTTAAGCTCTGCTATCTCAAACTCCTTGCTGCCAAGATGATAACAGAAATTTCTTCCGTCTTTTTCTCCGATAACGTCAAATCCCAGCGTCCTCAGAGCATCCATATCGTCATAAAGGCTCTTTCTGTCAGCTGCAATTCCGCGACTCTCCAGATGCTGCTGTATCTCGGGCATGGTTATAGTGTGGTTATCATCGGTCTTTTCAAGTAAAATCCGGTAGAGATAATATAGTTTTAATTTCTGATTAGCACTTCTTGGCATGCTTCATCCTCCCTGTAAAATGAACCGACATAACAATATCAATTATAGTGCATTTTTCTTGATTTAGCGATATTTGGGTAATAGAATGAAATAGAAGACTATTATTTTTTATGAGGGATTGTCATGAAGATTATTCGCAGTAAACCCTTCAGGCTCATAGTAATCCTAATCTGTATTGCGATAATAATATATGAGTCCATAGGTATTTACAGAGAAAAGCAGGAATATAACATAGCAGGCACTGAGTACGAGGAGCTGGTTGAGGATTCCATATCCGTGGCAGATAAGGCCGAAATGCCCGATGGCGCCACATATCCGCCTCTTCAGATTGATTATGCCCAGTTAAAGAGCATAAACAGTGACTTTGTCGCCTGGATCTACATGCCTTGCTTTGACTTAAGCTATCCTGTTGTTCACGAAAAAGAGATTGATGAGTACATCAAAAAGACCTTTGAAGGCAAGTACAACAGCTCAGGATGTCTTTTCACCGATGTTCTCAGCACTACGGATTTCACCGGAATGCACGATATCATTTTCGGCCACAACATGAGAAACGGTTCAATGTTCGGTAAATTCAAACAGCTCATCCAGGAGGGTGGCAGGGAAATTATCGATTCAAATCCTTATGTCTATATCTACACAGAAAATGCCGTTTATAAATACCGCGTTTTCGCCTATTATGTAACAACCGTTGGAAGTGACTCATATTCGGTTGTAACCTCCGAGCAGGAGTACAACGATTTCATTAAATATATAGCAAGCAACAATCTGTACGAAAAGCCATCAGATCTAAACCTTGACGAGTTTCCTTCTATCCTTACTCTCTCAACCTGTAGCGGTAGATCCGGAAGTGGAAAAAGACTGGTTATTCACACTGCCAAGGTTGATGGTTGGACATTAAATAACTAAAAGAAAAGTCATAGATGTTATATAACATCTATGACTTATTTGTTATATCCATATTCATGCTTTATCAGGATCAAATGCAGTTATATCCTTTGTTTGTAAGGATGTTCTCCACCTGATAAATGTCATCGGTGTGCATCACCATGATCGGAAGTCCCGATTCTCTGTTGAATGAAAGATATATGTAATTAACGTTAATATTGCTGGAATACAGCGTCTTTAATATCTTGTCGAGGGCTCCGACCTCATCCGGACATTCAACGGCTAAAACCGGCGTAGTTTTGCAAATATAGCCATCTCCTCTAAGGACCTCAATACACTTTGCCGGATCCGAAACCACCATTCTGATAATTCCGTATTCTGCCGAATCATTGGTTACAGAACCTAAAATATTGATTCCATTGGAATTAAGAAGTCCTGTGATGCTCTGAAAGCAACCTTTCTTGTTCTCTGCGTAAATTGAAACCTGGTCTAACATAACTGTCTCTCTTTCTGTATTTATTCCCCATCGAAGAGCTTCTTGACCGCAAGAAGCACATCATACGATGTAAAAGGCTTTATTACAAAGTCCTTTGCTCCCTTTTTGAGGGCCATCATTATCATAGACTCATACTTCTGATCTGAACACATGATAACTTTGGCATTGGGATCAATCTTCATTATCTCTGTAAGTGCGTCAATACCGTTCATCTTAGGCATATTTATATCAAGAATCATCACATCCGGCTTAGTCTCCTGATAAAGTTCAATTGCCTTATCACCGGAAGTTGCCTCCCCGACTATCTGGTAATCCTCAGCCGGAAGCGCTCCTCTTATCATTTCTCTCATCAGTGTAGTATCATCAGCAATAAGCACTCTTTTACGCATATAGTCTCCTTCACATCAATACATATCACTAAAAAGGTCTTTTTATTATATTATCATGTATAATAAATGAAAAAAAGAAGAATCCAAAGGAAAATCCATGAATCAAGAAAACAAAATGGGCGTAATGCCCATAAAAGAACTTATCATTTCCATGTCCCTGCCCATGATGATCTCCATGCTGGTGCAGGCTCTTTATAACGTAGTAGATAGTGCCTTCGTAGCCCGTATTCCCAATCATGCAACCGAAGCCATCACTGCCGTTACTTTAGCGTTTCCCATGCAAAACCTGATGATCGCCATGGGCTCAGGAACAGGAGTCGGTATTAATGCCCTTTTGTCACGCTCACTTGGTGAAAAGAGATTTGATAAATCCAATGCAGCAGCCAATAATGGTCTGTTTCTGACATTCCTCAATTTCGTACTCTTTTTTATCATAGGTATTTTCTTTGCCCGTCCTTTTATTGCATCCCAGTACAGCAGTGGAATAATCATGGAGTTCGGCACAAAATATCTCAGAATTATCTGCCTGTTTTCCGCCGGAATATTCTTCCAGATGACCTTTGAAAGGCTTCTTCAGTCCACGGGTAAGACCATATTCAGCATGATTTCACAGGCAACCGGTGCAATTATCAATATCATTTTCGACCCGTTGCTCATCTTCGGAATCGGACCTTTCCCCGAACTTGGCGTCGCTGGAGCTGCTTATGCAACCGTTTTGGGTCAGTTTATCGGAGCTGCGATCGGGCTCACCTGTAATCTGAAGTTCAATAAGGAAATTGTCTTTTCCCGGGAAAAGATACTTCACCCTGAGCTTGAGACCATCAGAGAAATATACTACGTTGGTGTCCCTTCGATACTTATGATGTCCATCGGCTCAATTATGACTTATCTGCTGAATAAGATACTGATCATGCTATCACCTATTGCAACAGCGGTATTCGGAATCTATTTCAAACTGCAGAGCTTTATCTTTATGCCTGTATTTGGCTTAAACAACGGACTTATACCTGTACTGGCATATAACTACGGTGCCAAAAAGAAGTCCCGTATCATTGAAGCTCTCAGGTTTTCACTTGCACTTGCTCTTTCCATAATGTTTATAGGAGCAATTGTATTCTTCACCATTCCTGATAAGCTCCTGGGAATATTCAATGCAGACGAAAACATGCTCAGTATAGGTATTCCGGCGCTTCGCACAATATGCCTCTCATTCCCTGTAGCAGGCCTGTGCATAACCATGGGATCCATATTTCAGGCCCTTTCAAAGAGTATCTACTCTCTGATCATATCCGTAGGCAGACAGCTTGTTGTGCTTATACCGGCTGCATGGCTCTTATCTAAGACCGGAAACATAAACCTCGTTTGGCTCTCATTTCCTATCGCCGAAGTATCTTCACTTGCCCTATCTGCCTGCTATTTCATCAAAGTATACCGCCAAACAGTAGCAAAACTGTGAATTTATAATACTCTTTTTGTAAAAAGTCAATAGTTTAGCGCTTTTTCAGAATTCTGCACTAAAAAACACAACGAATTTTGGCATTTTTTCGTGTTTAATCTATTGAGAATGCCCAAAACAAGGTGTAAAATTTTCATTGTAGTAAAAATTACTCATTTTGAGGGAGGTATTATACCATGAATAAGACAGAACTTGTTGATGCTATCGCAAAAGAGACTGGTCTTTCAAAAAAGGATTCAGAGAAGGCTGTTAAGGCTTTCACAGACGCTGTATCAAAAGAGCTTAAGAAAAAAGGCAAAGTTCAGCTTGTTGGATTCGGAACATTCGAGACAGCTAAGAGAGCAGCTAGAACAGGTAAGAATCCTCAGACTGGCGCAGCTATCAAGATTCCTGCAGCTACTGTTCCTAAATTCAAAGCTGGTAAGGCACTTAAGGATGCTGTAAACGGAAAGAAGAAATAATTTAATAGACAATATTTTAGCCCTCGGACTTATGTCCGGGGGCTTTTAAAATGCATTTAAAGGCGATTTTAGACGTTTTTCTTAGTTTCCCGATCTTCCTCTAAGCTTTTCCTCTAAAGCCTTGTGAGCAAGGTAAATATCGTTATTTTTGTCCATGTCCTGCTGGATAAGGTTTCTTATGTATTTTGTTGCTGACATATTGGCAGCCTTAGCCATATGTTCAACATAGTCTCTGTAACCTCTGATATCCAGAAGGAGGAACTTCTCCTTCTCGTATCTGCTGTTGCTCTTAGCAGATGCTTCTGTTTTATCTGTTTTTTCAGCTTTATTAATTCTCTCATTAATAACTTCAGGCTGCTCAGGAATTTCTTCAATAACAGGTGTTTGAACTTGTGGCTGCGGCATTACAGGGGCTTCCACTACAGGCTCCTCAACAGGCACTTCCACAACTTTTACCTGCACAGATTCTTTCTTTGTTTCGTTGACTGTTTTGGTCGGTTTTTCTTCCTTTACAATATCTTCTGTTATCTCAACAGGCTTGGAAGGCGCTTCTTCTTTGGCATCCAGCCTTGACATTCCTGCAAATAAACCCATACCTGTTTTATTGGCGCCTTG
>NZ_JAGBLU010000025.1 GCF_017635265.1 Butyrivibrio sp. | reverse complement strand
TTCTTAACTTCAACAACATCCTGCAGAGGAACTCTAACCTCAAAAATCTGATTCTCAAGATGCCTATTAATAATAGCGCTCTCAAGATTAGCCTTTACTTTGTTCTCATATCCGGAATATGTATGAACAACATACCAATGAGCATTCTCATTGACAGGCTCAGCAACAGGTGCTTCTACTTCTTCACCAACAGGAGCTTCAGCATTTGTTAACTGCTCATCAGATTCAAAAGACTTTTCCATTTCTTCTGACATATTATCTCCTTTAAATTAGAATATAGATGTTATGAAATTCATACCATATTCAAACGCATAGTCTAAGACAGCAATAAGAGCACAGCATATGATTGAAACAACAACAACTGCAGTTGTCTGCTTAATCACATCGTCCTTGGTCGGCCAGATAATCTTGCCGAACTCTGCCTTAACTCCGGAAAAGAAATCTGAAATCTTGCCAGCCAATACTGCAATCTTGGATTTCTTTGCTTTCCTGGCAGAAGAGGTCTTAGTCTGCTCAGACTTGTTATCTACTACCTTGGTCTCTTCCATACCCGTAGTCTCCCTCCTAATAAGGATGAAATTACTTTGTTTCTTTATGCAAAGTATGCTTCTTGCAGAATGGGCAGTACTTCTTCATCTCAACACGATCAGGATGTGTCTTCTTATCCTTGGTTGTGTCATAGTTACGATTCTTGCAATCTGTACATGCTAATGTAATTCTTGTACGCATAATCTCACCTCCGGCGTGTTCTAAATATCTTAACTTTGCGCCTTTTATCATCATTTTTTTGCATAAAAAAAAGACGTAAATCTTTAGTCGCTTGTCTAATATATCATAGTAACTAATCTTAGTCAATTACTTTTTTTATTTATAGACAACTTCCCTTTGCACTATAAAACTAAGTAAAAACAGCAGGCAATCAACCGGCACCTTTACAACTATCTCCGGCAAGCCGCTAAACAGTCCATGTCCTACCGTCACAAACAGACCACTTAGAAGCATTATGCAAACTGCCAGTAAAAAATATTTGACCGCAGCCATAGCCGTATCGCCCTTGCCCTTAAATACAATTTTGTAATTTATAAGGAAATTATACACTGCAGAAATAACTCTTGCCAATATTGTTGCCACCATGATATAGCCTATGGCCAGCGGAACATTTCTGAATACCGCACAAAATATGCTGAACATTACCATATCAACAACGCTCGACGATAATGACGAAAACAAAAACTTAAGAAAAATTGCATAAATCCTTACAGAGTCCACAATCGGATTAAAATGACTTGATTTGTTTTCTTCTAAATAAATAGTTCTTATCGGAACCTCTATTATTTTTATTCCCTGATCCTTTGTTGCTATAAGCATATTAGTTTCAAATTCGAATCTTTCTCCATCCTCAGTCAAAAGATATCTCATAAAATCAGGTCCGATTCCACGAAGCCCGGTTTGCGTATCTGTTATGGCTATTCCAACAAGAAGCTTCATAATTCTTCTTGTGACCTTATTGCCAAACACAGATCTGGCAGGGATTCCGCTCTCATCAAAATTTCTCACTCCAAGAACAAGAGTGTCAGGATTCCTTAAAAGAACATCAATACACTTCCTGATATCTTCCAAAGTATGCTGTCCATCAGAGTCTGCGGTAATAACCCCTTTAAGATCCTCATACCTGTTCAGACAATAGTTAAAAGCCGTCTTAAGAGCTCTGCCCTTTCCCATGTTGACAGCATGTTCCAGCACAACTGCCCCGTTTTCTCTGACCTTAGAAAAAATTCCTCCGAACTTATCTTTATCAGAGCCATCATTTACAACAACGATTGGCTTAAGTTCTGCTCTATTAAGTTCTTCCACAAGCTTTACCAGTTTTTCATCTGGTTCATAAGCCGGAATTATTATTGGTATATTCATATTGAAGTAAGCTCTACTCCTCCATCGGTAATCTCTATCTTATAGACTGTGCAGGCTTTAAATTCAGCCCCATCCTTGACCAGCGGTCCAAAAAGACCTGCTATCACACCATCCGCATCCTCCACATATATATAAGAGGCATGGCTTGTAAGTATCTTTTGCACCATATCATCAGATGTTTCCTGCTCAGCAAGGTATCCATCATAAACAAGGGCAACGGGAGATGCTTCTTTACTGATATAAGCATCATGAACCCAGGTATATGTATGTCCGTCTCTCATAACAAGCACTCGTTTTCCCCAAAGGCCTTTCTCATTTACGACGGTATTCACCAGAATTCTTCCCTCATCACCAACCATATCATAACAGTAATTTGCGATTTCCTCTACATTTTTCCTATAGCCCCACAAATGCTTATATGCACCTGAATAATCGGCAGTCAAAAGAATAAATAAAATAAATGCTGTTCCAAGTCTCTTTCTAGTTTTGAATGACAGTTTTCCACAATTGTCATAAAAAATCCCCATCAAAAGATAAAATCCGCCTAACGCAAAAGGGCATGCATATCTGGCAATTGATACCGCCATGGCATATGCATCAAGATACTGATCTTCAGTCTGAAATATAGAAATATGTGCAAGGAATATAATTCCATAGCACAGCACCCCTGAAATCAAAAGAAATACAGACAATCTCCTGCTTTTATCCGCTGTAATAACATTATTTTTTCTCAGCAATAAAAGAAATACAGCCAGAAAAAGTACTGCTGCCCCTGTTGAAATGTCAAATGTAACATTGGAATCCGCATGCATAGGCATTGTCAAAAAGCCCTCAATAAAATATCCCGCTTTTTCCAATGTATTCTGAGGTGCCGTATATGTTCCGGATGTAGCCATTCTCAGCCCTGCTCCGGTAAGCTTTGCCACTCTCCTGTTTATAAAACAAAAAAGCAGCCAGCTTCCGTAAAATCCTCCGGATACAAAAACCGGAATGAGTATTTTCCGATTCTTTTTCCCATATATAAAGTAAAAAAACAAAGCAAATACCGCCCACTCAATTCCCACAGACTTAGTCAAAAAAAGGACAGACGAATACAGCGCAATACGCAGGTAATAAAAGAACTCACTCTCAACGTTCTGCTGACTTATTGCCAAAAGCAACGCACCATAGATAATTCCCGTCGTAATATCCGCAGGAGTTCCGTAATAAATGATTCCATTAAATACTCCCGGCAACAGAGCTATCGCTGCAAAACAAACCACAGATGCCTGGTATCTTTTCAAGCTTTTCAGTCCACAGCCATCATTTATCCACTCTTGGGCCATGCCCGCAAGCGGCATAAGGAATACCATATTAAGCGCAAAATAACCGGCAAACTGCAAACTCTCATTATAGTTTTGAGCATTTATCTGCAAAAAGAGCCATTTAAAAATCGAGGTTACAGGCGGATAATCGCCAAACTCAGGAGAAACATTGCCATACTTTCCCGGGAAACCATTAAGAAAATAGAGCTGTTTGGCATCAGATGACCAAAAATTTATATCATCCCACCACGAAAAAATTTCTTCCCTAGTCAACACACTCACAACAGCTACGCTGATTACAAGCATAATAAATGTCGGATTCAACAAATATTTAGTATATTTTTTTATCCGGGTATCAGCTTCTCCCGATGCACCGATGCTCTTTTGTCTCAAAAGCGGTAACAAAAAAATTGCACCGGCAAGCACAATCGATACCACTCCTATAAGCTTCATTCCTCTAAAAAACGCTAAAACATAAAGCAACAGAATAATCGTCGCCCCGGAAACCGCAATTCCATCTCCGATATTTACCTTATATTTTTCAGCAGCAGCTATACCAATAAGCAGCATTGCTGTGATTGTTACCACAAATATCATGCATTTTTACCTCACTCATGCATTATACACGATACATCCGTCTCCCACAAATATAATACCTGCACGCAAAGAAGCGGCACACATATAACGCGTGCCGCTTCTATATATTATTTCAAGTCACCTTCCTGCAGAAAAGGTAACTTAAGCGCATTCTCAGCAATAATTATTAAACATCATTCCCGAGTATTCGCTTGTAATATATGGAGATGCTGTATTGTCCTTGCTGTCAGGATTCTTGTAATTGACTACAGGTCTGTCAACATATTTCATAGGATCAACCGCTATTTCTTTTGCTTTGCTTATAAGCGCATCAGTAAAGCTTTTTATGGGAGAAAGCATTTCATCATTCTGAAGTCCGGCTACTGCCTGTCTCAACATCTCATCATCTATTGAGATTGTTCCATTGCCTTCAAGTTTTATTCCCATATCTTCAATACCTGACATGTACTGCCTTGCAATGGCGATTGCTTCGCTCTTTAGTTTGTCACTCTTAAACTTTTCATCCTGCTTGCCGGAAGCATCAAGTACGAAGCTGTTGTAATTATCAACCAAAGACGCGATATGCTTTACAAGCGCCTCGTTATCCCTTTTTACTCCGACATTTATAGGAGAGGATGTAATATCTTTTATCTGAATATCAAATTTGCCGCCAACCGTAAAGTGATTGGATATAGCCATTCGATCTTCACCGTTCAAGGTAAAGTGCGCATTAGTTGCCGGTGACGAAATCTTATCAAGACCATAGGCTTCAACCGAACCGGTTGAAAGTTCCCCGCTGGATTCATAAATTTCAAACTGGCTGTTTTCTCCGGCCTTTATACCTGTATGAGTACTTGAAATCTGAAGTGCAGCCCTGTCAGTTCCATCCTCAACGATTTCCGCTCTAAGACCTATTCCCGCCCTGTTTACAAGTTTTTCGAGTTTCTGCAGAACATCTATATTCTTGTCCGACCTATAAATACTGAATTGGAATTCGTACTCCTGTCTGTCAATTTTTACATCAAATGCATAGTTATCCGGCGCAAGAAGCGATGATGAATCCTTGGATACATAACGCCCTGTATTGATTTGTCCCGTTGCAAGCTGGGAAATCTCAATATCAAATCCTGCACTGCCAACATCATCATCCGGTGTTTTACCTATATAAGCTGCATTGACCTTATCATCATCACTTGTATATGCAGAAGTATGATTAAGCGAGGATTTATCTTCCTGATTACTTAATCCAAAAATATTACCCTGAAGTAGTCTTGCCCTTTCTTTTATATCAATCGCATCATTGCGGCTGGTATCATCATCCGTCAGCAAGTAAAGAGGGGACTTTTTATTGATTTTCGCAATAGACTTATACACATCCCGAAGCTCATCCTTACGATGGGCATCAGCCTGTGTCACATCTTTAGATACATAATCCTGTATGAAATGGTTATAAACACCATTCAAAGAAACGCCTGCCATATGTAGCCCCTCCTTTCTTCCGTGATAACGTACGAGTCCTTTCCTCTGCCATTCCTTTGGCATCTATCGCACGAGGGCACATCTAGCCACCTTTAGTTACTTATATATTCACCTAAAAATGCAAATAAGTCAATAAAGATATTCAAAATAAAAATTAAAAAAATATAAATTATTGTTAAGTTACACCTGTTCCGAAACCATGTCGAGAGCTGCCCTGACCACTTGATCCATATTGTAATATTTGTACTGACCAAGTCTGCCGCCAAATAGGATATCGTCATATTCAGAAGCCATTTCAGTATATTGTGAAAAGAGCTTATTATTCTTTTCATCATTCATTGGATAATACGGCTCATCGCCGTGCTTCCAATTGGCAGGATACTCCCTTGTTACAATAGTTCCCTTTCCTGTACCATATTCAAAATGCTTATGTTCAATGATACGTGTATAAGGAATATCTCTTTCTGTATAATTAACAACTGCATTTCCCTGATAGTTGTCAACATCAGGAAGTTCCTCAGTTTCAAATCTAAGTGATCTGTACTCAAGAGTTCCGAGCTTATATCCAAAAAACTCATCAATCATTCCTGTGAAAAGAATTTTATCAAAACTGTCACCATTTACTGACTCAAAAGGTTTAGCAGGAACATTTCCATTCATCTTGACAAAATCGTAATAGTCCGTATCTGTCTTTACCGTAATACTGCCTGAAACAAACGGCAACTCCCCATCCTGTCCGATCAAAAGAAGTTTGCTGACAAGAGCTGTGTAGCCTCCTATCGGAATTCCCTGATATCTGTCATTGAAGTAATTGTTGTCATAGATATATCTCATAGGAAGCCTCTTAATAATAAAGGCCGGAAGATCTTTGCAATCTCTTCCCCACTGCTTCTCAGTATAGCCCTTTACAAGCTTCTCATAAATATCTCTTCCCGCCAGTGAAAGAGCCTGTTCCTCAAGATTGTCAGCCACAAACTCTGTAGTTCCCTTTTCTCTGTTCATTCGCTCAATTTCTTCACCGGCCTGTTTTTCTATAATAGCCTTAGCTTCTGCAGGAGTCTTGATTCCCCACATCTTACTAAACGTATTCATATTAAAAGGAAGATTGTAGAGTTCATCCTTATATGATGCTACAGGGCAGTTGATATAGTTGTTAAACTCGGCAAATCTGTTGACATACTCCCATACTTCTTTATCAGACGTGTGAAAAATGTGCGCTCCATATTTATGCACATTTATTCCCATTTTACTCTCAGTATATATATTGCCTGCAATGTGGTTACGCCTGTCTATTACAAGAATATTTTTTCCTTTCACTGCCATTTCATGTGCGAATACTGCTCCAAAAAGCCCCGCACCGACTACCAGATAATCATATTTCATATAGACCTCCAAAAAAACACAATAAAAAAACTCGCAGACTTAATTATATCAAATCTGCGAGCTTTTTAATATCGTTATTAAATTAATCAGTCAGCCTGGTACTTGTCAAGCTGTGAAAAATCTCCCATCATATCAAGGATTTTCTTACGTCCAGCCTTGTTAAGCTTAACGTACTGCTGCATAACACGATTTTCAACAATCTTCTTGCCAAGGTCTGTACCCTGCTCAAGTGTTGAAAAATCAACCGGATTCAAGTTAAGACGATCACACATTTTAATAACTGTACCGTAAGCCATACCTTCGATTCCCCTATCAAGTGCTGTAACAAGTGTGCTATATGGAATAGACATATCTATTGCGAACTGTCTGACACTCTTATACTGCTGTAAGATTTCTCTTTTTAAAATTTCTGCCTTTGTCATGTCATACCTCCTATTTATTTTTCATCTTGTGAATATTCATTCTTTTGGCAAAGTAAAGTCTACCACATTAACGTTTTTTCGTCATTCACTTTTTGAGGGAATTTTCTAATAAATTTTTATCAAGATTGACGACTGTTTTTTGGCATTTTAACGAAAATACATATGATAACAAGAATTTGCGAAAGTGTTCACACTTTTTTCACAATTCATTGTTACAATAATCACTTTTTTACGTCAATCTAACATTATCGCACTTTCGTTTACCGCAGGAATTATTTGAACAATTGACGAAAAAACAAACAGCACCGAAGTGCTGTTTTTCATCATAAAATATGTGTAATTATGTTTTGAGATTATAACTGATTTCCTTCTAGCCCTTTATTGAATCTATCCGATTGGTCAAATATACCATAACTTCATTGTAGATATCTTTCGGAATACTATAAATTTTATGAACATTTCCCTCACATTGAACGTCTACAGCGCCCATTTTACGCCTAACTGAGACGATATTAATATAATCTGTAATGTCAGGCTTGTTCATATTGTCAGGAGAAAACTCAATCCTATCACCATATATCTTAAGTTTTCCCTCCAAAAGTCCACTTGTTGCCACTATGTCATAGTCCGGTTCATCTTCTCCCAAAAGCATTCTGAAACCTTTTTCGCCGGTTTCAGAAACCATAATCGGCTGCGATAGTTCTTCAGCATCTATTTCCTGAGAAGTGTGACCGTTTGAAGTTCCTTCAACAGGAGCAAAACCGGTCTCAATAAGCCCGGTCAGAGTATTATAATAAGACTTCACTTCAAAATCAGAATCAATTAGAATCTGAATTACTTTACTCCTTACGCCACATCTGAATTTAAATGTATGAAATCCGCCATTTATGCTAAAAAGGACTCCATTTCCCGGTTTGGCTTCATAAAGAATTCTTTCATCAACAAATACCAGCATATTACCGGGCAGGTTCTCTCTTTGCCCCACACTAAAAACACGAATAAGAAACTGCTTATCATCATCAAACAGTTTATTCCCGCATATAGGACAAAAATTCAGTTTCCCGCTAATCTTATCATTTAATATCTGCTTGCAATTATTACAACGCATCTATCGTCATTCTACTCCTTCTAAAGATTCCTCATCTATAATGATACCATTTGATTTAATAAATTGTGAAGCCCTCACCTTACAGACATCTCTCCTGTCTATGAGCGCCACATCAAAAGAATGATCTTTCCACGGAAGTCTGGCCAAATTCAGATCTCCCCAGGCAACATCATCGGCAATATTTTGAGCAATGCTTGCTTCAAATGCAGTCCTGCAAACCCCTGCCACGTAAATATCGGGATAGACATGCTTCAGATAAGATGCTGTGGCTCCAAAGCCACAGGTAAAATCAATGACTCTTAAAGGTTCTTTTTTCTCTTTGTATATATCTCCTACAGCCCTACATGCCTCATCCCATTGAAGGCTGTATTTCCAGACATCAAATCCCCACTTGTCAATAAACTTTTGACGGCCCGTTTCCATGGCATCGCTGTGGCCCTCAAATCCTCCTCCGCCATGATGGTAAATAAAACTGTTGTCGCAGACATACTGTCTAAAGCCCGCTCTTGCCAGTCTGATTCCCAAATCATCATCCTCAAAATACCCCGGTGAAAAAAGTCCGTCAAAAACTTCCCTGTCAGCCGACACCGTATCCAAAGCTTCTTTTGAAACCATCAAAGCAAAGCCTGTAAGCCTGAACTTTCTTATATAAGAATTACGTTTCGGAATACTGTTATCTTTTGAATACCTTTTAAAAATTTCAAAGCTTTCATCAAGAGGAATATTTTTATGCCACAAATTCGTCAGCTTACACCGGGCATATTTTTCAAAATCAGATGGTTCGATTTCCTGAAGAGATGCGCTATTTGATAAAGCAGACACTGCCCCCACATTTTTGTCATCATATAGCCCCATACGCAAAAAGAACACGGAATTTTTCATCAACACAGCATCATTATTAAGAAAGAGAATATCTCTGTCCGGATCACAGTTTTTTGCCCCAAGGTTACATCCAAGCGGAAATCCAAGATTTTCGCTGCTCTCAATAAGTTTAAATACATATTGAGCAGTATCCTTTTTATCTCTGAGAAACACACATGTTTCTTCATCAGTGGAGCTATTATCCACTACCACCACCTCTGTGTCATCCATCGGACATGTTGTTTCAATACTCTCGATGCATTTTTCCAGTAACTTGGAATCATTATAGGAAAGTACCATGATGCTTAAGCTTTTTACTCTAAATGCCGCATCCTTTTTAAGCTCAAAAAGCATATCTTTGATAACTGCAGCATCCTCAGGCTCATTACAATACAATAGTGCCTGCTGCACACAAAGATATGCTTTGTTTACATTTATATCCCTATAATAAATTCCCAGCATGTAAAAAAGCTCGTAGTTATCAGGCTCATACCTGATTCCTCTTGCTATAGCGTCAAATTCAGCGCAGCTATCCCCAAGAGCTTCCCACAAAGAAGCTTCAAGAAGGCAAAGTTTTGCTGCTTCCTGATCGTTTTTTTCGCCAATATGAAAGAACTCCTCCTGAAATTCAAAGAGTGCCTCTTTGTAATCTCCGTCTGAAATCAGTTCCTGAAGTCTTTCGTACATGCCTCACCCTACAGCTTAAAAATACTTTTCTATTGAATCCGTAAATGAAGCCCTAACCTCAAATCCGGTGTCGTCTACAAGTTTTTTTACTGATGGTTTAAAAGAAACATATGGTTTTGGATCATCCCCAAAATGTAAAAGCTTTTCATCTGCCTTTAAATAAAGGGCAGCCTCTTTTACAAATTCCTTAAGCGGCTTGTAAATACCACTGGCAATATTGTAAGCTTCGCCGTTTCTGCCTTTTTCGCCAAGGAGCCTTATTGCCCTTGCAGCATCAAAAGCATCCATATAATCCCAGTACTGCCTGCAAGAGCTAAGATAAACTTCCTCACCATTTCTTAGCTTTCTGACAAGATCCGGCAGCATTCTGCCTTCCGGCTCATACTTTCCAATAAGACTGAATATCCTGCCCCACACAAAATGTATTTCGGACAATTTTGCTTTATTCTTAAGGAGATAAAAAGCTGCTGCCTTGGCTGATCCATAGGCAGAAAACGGTTCCGGTAAAGCTTGCTCATAAAGCTCAGCTTCATCACTTTTTTCACCGTACTCTGCCTGAGAGCCTATACCCACGAAGCAAATGCTTTTTGCTTTGCCCACAAGGCTTATTGCACTATCCATAAACTTTAATGCACCGTCAATATTTTTAAGCTGTGCATCAAAGTCATCTCTTTGTCCGCCCCATGACAAGTGGAAAAAAATAATCTCTTTTCCACATACATCTTCAGGCTCCAACAAGGACGCTATCTTGTCATAATCATCCATGTCAACAAAACGAATTTTAAGTCTATCGTTTTCCTTAAATCTGTCATTGTGAGAGGAACCGGCTCTTCCTATGGCATAAACAACATAGTTATTATCTAAAAGATGCTCCACAAGGTTGGCTCCGGCAAAACCAAAAGCTCCACTTACAACTGCGGTCTTCATACGGATCTTCCAAGGGCTTTTTTAATAACCCCTGCCATAAATTTAATCTTTTTCTCGTTCATTCCGGGATAAACTCCAACCCAAAATGCATTATTCATTACTCTGTCTGTCACATCAAGAGAGCCCACTACCCTATAGTCCTCGCCTTCTTTGTACTCAGCAAAGCAAGGGTGCTTTATGATATTTCCGGAGAAAAGAAGTCTTGTCTGAATGTTGTTATCTTCAAGAGCTTTTGTAATGTCATTTCTTGAAACACCGACATTTTCTTTTACACACATAATAAATCCAAACCATGAAGGATTGGAATTGTCTGCTGCCTCAGGAAGAATAAGAAGATCGCTGACACATTCAAGTTCTTTTCTAAGAATATCCCAGTTATTTCTACGCGCTTTTGCAAAAGAAATAAGCTTATCAAGCTGAGCACAGCCAACCGCAGCCTGCATATCTGTTGCCTTTAGATTATAGCCAAGATGACTGTAAACATATTTGTGGTCATAACCCACAGGAAGCTCTCCAAACTTTCCGTCAAACCTGTGTCCGCAGAAGTTGTCCTTTCCGGGAGGACATACACAGTCTCTTCCCCAGTCACGGTAGCTTCTTACAAGTCTGTGCAAAAGGCCATTGTTCGTATATACACAGCCGCCCTCGCCCATTGTAATGTGGTGCGGAGGATAAAAGCTTGATGTTCCAATATCACCCCAGGTTCCCGTAAATCTGGTTTCCCCGTTTATTTCATACTCAGAGCCCAAAGCATCGCAGTTGTCCTCAATAAGCCAAAGCTCATGCTTATCGCAAAACTCTCTTACACTCTTTAGATCAAATGGATTTCCAAGGGTATGTGCGATCATTACAGCCTTTGTCTTTTCGCTCAAAGCTTCTTCAAGCTTTGTCACATCAATGTTATATTGAGGAATTGTAACATCCACAAATACAGGTACTGCGCCATACTGAATAACCGGTGCAATGGTTGTAGGGAATCCGCAGGCAACTGTTATGACTTCATCACCTCTTTTTACCCTTCTCTCTCCAAGCTCAGGTGCTGTAAGAGCCATAAAAGCAATAAGATTGGCTGATGATCCGCTGTTTACAAGGCTTACTCCCTTTACTCCCAAAAGCTCACCAAATCTCTTTTCAAATTCATCGGTATATCTTCCTGCCGTGAGCCAAAAATCAAGGGATGAATCCACAAGGTTCTTAACTTCCTTCTCATCAAATACTCTTCCTGAATATGGGATTCTGTCACCTTCGTTAAAATCAGAATTATCTACCTTCAAAAATTTATCGTAATAATCTGCCACAAGTTCCAGAATTTTCTCTCTGGCAGCTTTTTCAGCTTCTTTGTTAATCATCAAAATGCTCCTTAATTTCTTTTTCCATAATTTCTACTGCTCGCCCCTCTAAATAGCCCTTAGTCCATTCAACAGTCTTTTCAATAGCCATGTTGATATCCCACTTAGGCACCCATCCTAATTTACTCTTTATTTTGGAACAGTCAAGCTTTAAATAGTTTGCCTCATGAGGACCACCATCAGGTTTTATTTCAATTTCCGGCTCTCCGTATTTTTCCCTGAATAACCTTGCTATTTTAATCGTAGTTACAGCATCTGCATCATTGGGTCCAACATTATAAAATCCTGCAAACTTCGGATCTTCATACTGTTTTTCTGCAATCAAAAGATAAGCAGACAAAGCCTCAAGTACATGCTGATAAGGCCTGGTAGAGTCAGGATTTCTTAAAGTGATCTTTTGTCCGCTTCTGCAGGCACGAACCAGATCAGGAACAATCCTGTCCTTGGCAAAATCGCCGCCGCCAATGACATTGCCGGCTCTGGCAGTCGATGTTGCAATCTGTAAATCCCCAAAAAATGAATTTATATAAGAATGAGTTACCAGTTCTGAGCAGGACTTACTGTTGGAGTAGGGATCATAGCCATCAAGCTTTTCATCCTCTCTGTAACCCCATTCCCACTCATTATTCTGATAAACCTTGTCTGTGGTAATATTAAGAAAAGATTTGACAGTTCCGGACATTCTTACGCATTCACATACATTCACCGTCCCCATGACATTTGTTTCATAAGTGTAACGCGGTCTTTCGTATGAGTCCCTGACCAAAGGCTGCGCAGCAAGATGAAACACGATCTCAGGCTTTGCCTCGTCAAAAAATTTCTTTAAACTGTCATAGTCCCTGATATCTCCAAAAAATGACTCAATGCTCTCATCCACTTTAGAAATATCGAATAAGTTTTCATCTCCTTCAGGAGGTAAAGAATAGCCATATACTTGGGCTCCCGCTAAACTTAAAATTTTAGTAAGCCAGCTGCCTTTAAAGCCCGTATGGCCGGTGATAAGCACCCTTTTTCCCTTGTAAAAATCTAACATTCCTCTTCCTTTTTTGATTCCAAGGCCTCTTTTTCATAGTCAGCAGCCACTTCATCATTGCCTAAAGCTCTGTAGCACTTTGCAATCGCAAGCCTTGGAAGTTCTTTTGATTTTTGAATATCCAGTATACTTTCGCACTCGTACGCTGCATTATAATACCACACTATAGCCTCATCATAGTCCCCTTTTTCATAATAAAAATCGCCAAGTTCATAACACATCTCGCTGGACATTTCGGTTATTGCGACTTTAAGAGCATATTTCAAAAGAGTTGCCGCATCATTCTCAATAACTGCTATATGCGCCAAAATACAGCTTCCTTCCTTAATCTCATCAAGGCTTCTATTGGTATCTTTCAGCGATTCTTCAAAAAAAGTTTTTGCTTTTAAAAAGTCTTCATCCCTTCCTGCCATCATCAGCTCTCTGGCATACATGCCATAAAGACGTCTGGATATATATTTTCCGTCCAAAATCGCCTTTCTAAAGGAATCAAGATCTCTGGCTGCATGATTTTCACCGGGATTATGAATGATCTCTATTTCCGAATTGACAATAACAGGATCCAAAACAACCTGTTCATGGATAGGATCTTCCCAGACAAAATATCTCACTCTTTTAAACAGCTTAGGTCTAAGCTCCCGGTCATAGTTGTACACCGTGCGAAAAGACAACTGGTTACAATAGTACATCTGCACGATATCAATATCAAGCTCTTCCAAATCTCTTTTCAGCTGAATAAATCTGTCCCTGTTTGCCTCATCCAGCTCCTCGTCAGCATCAGCAGTGTATATATAGTCACAAGTAGCCTTGGAAAAAGAGAAATTCCTTGCTTCACTAAAATCACCGGTCCACTTAAAATCAAAGATTTTAGCTCCAAACCTCGCTGCTATTTCTTTTGTCTTGTCTGTTGAGCCGGTATCAACCACAATCATCTCATCTACCAGACCTTTTAAACTATTCAAACACTTTTCGAGACAGCTTTCTTCATTTTTCACTATCATACAGAGACTGATCGTAACCATACTATACCCCCTAAATATGCGATATTATTATAATAATCGTAACGTTTTATAGTATATTTTTCAATATCCTTTACCTTGAAACAAACATAATGTAAACTAGAAGAAGTTTTGAAAAGGACATATTTCCAATGAATAAAACATTTTTACATAAAACATTAAGCCTGATTACCGCATTATCACTGCTGACAGGATGCAATATACAGGATGCAGACGGCATTTTGGCTGATGATACTTCCAATGATCCGGCATCTGCTGCCTCAACAACTCTTACTCCTGCAACCCCTTTTACAGGAGACACATACATTATGGAATCAAGCCTGACTTCAGTAGGTCAGGAACTGGCAGATGCAGAAGATGACGGTGACATAGAAGATGCCATAGCAGGCATAGAGATTGTACAAAACTATGACACCACCCTTAGTGTTCCAACATACATCACCAGACAGGACGATACATGGTTCATAGTAGATTGTTATCACAACAGAGTAATTTACTCAGATGAACTTAATGCCCCGCTTGATGAATGGTACATTATGTCCGGCGATGCCACGCAGCCTCACACAATAGCAAGTGACGGCTCCGTATATATGATTGACGACACAGAAAACAACAGGGTTCTGATTTACGAGAAGGTTAATGATAAATTCATCCATACTCAGACCTTCTACGATATCGGAAACAGGCCTCACTACACTGTCTACAACGAAGTTACCGATACTTTCTACGTGTGGAGTTCTACTACAGGTGAGCTTTACTGCTTCAGGCATACTGCTGATTCCACCAGAATGTATTTAACAGATATACGCAGAATTGACGAGCTTAACGGTATTTATGTCCGCTCTTTTTCCATTATAGATGGTTATATTTACTTTGTTTCGGGAGTCTCCGACACAGATTCTGCAGGTGCTTCCAACATTTTAATGTGCGACCTTGATACTTTAGATGTAAAAGAAAAGTACACCGTTCCCGCAGAAGTTGCCGGAATGGTGCAGATTTCCAAAATTCAGGACTACTATTATATTTCAGTTTCAACAGACACGACAGGCTCTCAGGATTATGCAACTATCATAAAGACTGCATCGCTTTCTGATTTAAGCCAGGGAAAATATGAAGACATTTATTCTGAGTGTTTCATAGGCGGCGGAACTCCATATTATATATCAAATGTTGAAGACACTTTTTTCCTTACAGAGCACAGGTTAAAAGACCACTCAATCTGGTCATTTAAGGTAACTGATAATCAAATCACAGATGTTACATCAATTTTTTAGGAACTGTCACTTTACAGCTTTTTTCATAAGCCTTAAATCTTCAGCGGTTATCTGATGCTTGCTATATCTGGCCTTTTCATAAATATTTATGGCCGCAGACACCTTTCCTTTTGATGTTTTTTCAAGTTCGCTGGGCGTCTGACATTGCTTTACATCAGGGTAACCGCTTCCGTTTTTTATATACTTTCTAAACGCAAGCCTTATTCTGCCTTCATTGCTAAGCCTCATCTGAAGAAATGATTCATTTCTCTTGACGTCCCTTCCATTTTCCTTATGATCAAAGGGGCTTAAATACTCTACTTTATCCCTTAACAATTTATCTTTCAGGACATTCTTTGAATTTTTAAGAGCTTTGTAAAACCCAAATATCCATCTGATGAAAGCGACAATTACCACAATCACAACAGCTGCAGCAAGCACCCAGTATAGTATTTCCCACAAGCTGTGCCATATGGAATTATCTTCATAATCCTCCGGTAAAAGGCTCTGCCGCTGTCCAAAGCTGTAGCTTTCCTGAAGCGGCACATATTCTTCCTGCTCTTTAAATTTAAAAAATCCAAAAAGCCATCTGAAAAACCTGAATGTAACATATTTGATAGCAGAAACTATCTCTTTTCCATAGTCCAACAATGAGCAAATGAACATTGACACGGCTACAGTCAGAGCAGATATACCCATCATTCGTCCATTATTCTTTTTTACTAAATCATAAGGAACACTTGAACCATCTTTAAAAGGAGCCATCGCATCAAGAATCTGTCTGGCATTGTAATAAAAAACAGCAAGAATTGCCCAAACAGCCTCTCCTGCAAGGACTATGATCACTCCCTGTTGTATTTTGGCAATTCTGCAAAAAACATAGAGAGCTATAAAGAAAAACGCCTCCGATATCTCCGGATAAAAAACAAGTATACCTCTGATTCTTTCCAGCACAAGGGTAATGATCACCAAAACAAAAGTGATACACAAAAAGACAATGACCACTTCTTTTTTCACGCCAAGACCAATTGACATAATCCCCAGCACGTTAAGGCTCAGCAATATGACTATGTTGTTTATTATCCTTAAGACCTCTATCCTCTTATTCATGTGTAACCACTTTGAAATCTATCCTTGGATTTGCAGGCCCATCCTGCTTCATATCCTTTGTTAACGGGCACAGCCACAAAAGCTTCCCTGCTTTATCCGCCAAAAGATCTGCGGTTTTTAGGGAGTCATCCCCTCTTGTGGTAGAAATATAACAAAATGTTGTATTTCCGATATCACTTCCTGCCAACTCCCCCTCTACTATAGCCGCCATGGAATTAGGAGTTATTTTTTCAAGATCTATCCTTGCAAGAGCCCTTTTGATGCTGGAAACATGCAACATTGAGGATCCGGCCAACAATCTTATGTTTTCTCCTGTCACCTTATCTCTTCCGTTGGTCAAAAGAGATACAGGTACATTTTCCTCAATAAATCTGACTGCCAAAGACATTGTCAGCCTTATACAGTCCTCTAAAAGCTCACTTTCGAACAATATGCCCGGCTCATCCACATTTAAAATAAACTTAACTTCCTGAGAAGATGTGTGATCATGCAGGTTAACCTTCAGATCACCAGTCCTGGCCGTTGCCTTCCAATTCACCATATTTTGCGGATCTGCCTGCGAATAATCTCTGATACCGCGAAATGTAAAATTGTCTTCATACAAAAAACGCTTTGAAAGCACATCTCCCATAAGCTGCCTGAAAGGCACTTCTATCTTCCCTGCCGAAAGAAACAAAGGGTAAACATAGATATTCGTGTGCTGTTCAAAGGTGTTATATCTGATATCAGGGCTAAAAAAATCTGACGCTTTGAGAGAAGTTTTTAAGATGCTGTAGTATCCTCTTCTTTCACAGTCAAAATCTATTACCCTTGTTATCTTTTCATATAATCCCAGACTGAATACATCAGTCACATTGACTCTGTCTGAAACAGACGAATTGGTTTCTGCTCCGAACAAAAGCCCCTTATCAGTCTGGAAGCTGACCTGCAAAATATGAAGCGGCAAAAAGTTTCTGTTTGTAATAACTTCCTGCAAATGAGCCTTTTCTCCCTCATTTACAGCCTCCTCCACAAAATCAAGTCTGGCCATAAGCCCCTTGTCCCAATAATTGCCAAAGAGCCATTTCTCAAAGCTGTATAACGCAAAAATAACTATCGGTATAAGTATAATAGGCATCAGAAGACCTCAGTCGGCACAGAAATTTCATCAAGAATACTCTGAATTATTCCGCTTGCATCTGCATTTATCCCATAACCTGAAGCAAGTATAAGTCTATGGGCCAGTACAGGAATTGCAAGCCTTTTAACATCCTCAGGAACCACATAGTCCCTGCCCTCAGCATAAGCTAAAACCTTGGCGCAATTAAGAAGAGCAAGACTTCCTCTTGTGCTCACTCCGGAAGCAACATCCCTTCTGTTTCTCGTAGCCATGATAATATCCACAATATAGTCCCTGATATGTGGATGAACAGAAACTTTCATAGCTTCATTGTGCATATCTTCAATCTCTTTTAAAGTGACAACCGCACTTAATTTTTCCAAAGTTTTTGAACTGCTGCCGCCATCAAATCTCTCAAGGATCTTCAATTCTTCATCTCTGTCCGGAAAACCAACAGAAAGCTTCATAAGAAACCTGTCAAGCTGAGCCTCCGGAAGAGGGAATGTTCCACTGGTCTCAACAGGATTCTGTGTCGCTATAACAAAGAAAGGTCTCTCAAGTTCTCTGGTAGCACCATCGATTGTCACCTGTTTCTCTTCCATACACTCAAGAAGTCCTGCCTGAGTTCTGGGAGTTGCCCTGTTTATCTCATCAGCCAAAAGGATGTTGCAAAAAACCGGCCCCTTGTTAAAAACAAATTCTCCCTTGGACATCTGATATACATTAAGTCCTGTAATATCAGACGGGAGAAGATCCGGCGTAAACTGAATTCTTTTAAATGTACCATCAACTGTCCTGGCCAAAGACTTTGCAAGCACGGTCTTACCTGTACCGGGCACATCCTCTAAAAGCACATGTCCCCCGGCAATCATTGCCACCACAGTTAAAAGAACTGTCTCATCCTTTCCAACTATGACCTTTGAAATATTTTCCTGTATATCCTTGATGTTTCCCATAAGCTGCCTTCTTCATCCGGTTATATTTATAATTTATACCACAACTACCTTGTTTCTTCCTGTATTTTTGGCCTTATACAATGCTGAATCCACATTCTGTATACTCTTTGCAAAATCACCTGTATACTTGGAAACACCAACCGACACAGTAAAAGGTACAGGCGTATCTGTAGCAGCCTCTATGTCACGCCTGAACTGCTCCATTCTTGCACAGGCATTGTTCACATCGCAATTCTTGAAAATAATGATAAATTCCTCACCGCCAAACCTGATAACATAATCATCATCATGGGTTTCAGTGGATAATTTTTTACCTATGTATAAAAGAGTAAGGTCACCGGTATAATGTCCGTGTTCGTCATTGACCTGTTTAAAGAAATCAATATCAAGCATCGCAATAGCAATCGGGCCTGTAACATCCACAAAAGCGTTTTTGGTAACAATCTTTTCAAGAAGATGCCTGTTGTAAACCTGTGTCAAAGGATCTGTTACCATTGCCAGTTCAAGTTTTTGTCCAACTCTGTAGTGATCAAGATAATACAGTGTCAAAAGAATATGTGAACAAACAACCGCAAGTCCAACCGGAACCTGCAGAGCAAGTATTATGTCAAGATTGGGATAATGGTTAAAATTGTTGGTAATAAGGATCTCAAGAATAAAAATCACGCTGGACAGGAATGTGTATCTGGGCCTTGATACAAACCCAACTGTCAAAAACACCACATTCATGATTATGAATCCCTCACTGGCATGGACCTTGATATCCAGATGATAGATAGCCCACATGGTCGCAAGGACAATGCAATGTGCAAGAGCAAAATCAATAAACGTTATGATTCTGCTGTCGCGGACATAATTTATCAGGATCAAAAAAGCAGCCAATGCTATAAGTATAGAAAATCGTGGAATAAGTGTCGGTAAGAAAGTACCATTAAGCAGATAATCCGAAAAAATATAAGTTATTGAAAAAAATGCTCCTACCACTAGACTGATAGCAACATAATTCTGATAATAGTCACATTTAGACTGATAAAAATCCGACAGATCATCCTCGTTCATTGAGCGATAATCCTTGAATAGGCTCCAAAGTGCCTTCGCATTTTCGATAATTTTCATTGTCATAACTCCCCTAATACATTGTACTAGGAAAAAGCGAAATAAGGAAGAAATATTTTTTATGTAAAGTAAAAAGATGCGGCTTTTTAAACCGCACCTTTAAATCAGTCTTCAGAGGTATCTCCAACAGGTTTTCCACCTGTTGCAAGCCACTTAAGATATGCATTTATGAATGGATCGAGATCTCCGTCAAGTACACCGTCAGCATTTGAAGCCTTAAAACCTGTTCTGGTATCATTAACCATTGTGTATGGCTGAAGCACATAGGATCTGATCTGACTTCCCCAGGCATTATCCTTGACTTCGCCACGAATTCCGTCAAGTTTCGCAGCCTGCTCTTCCTGTTTCATGATGAAAAGTTTAGCTTTCAACATCTGCATGGCTTTGTCCTTGTTCTGGAACTGTGAACGCTCATTCTGGCAGGCAACAACAACACCTGTTGGAATATGTGTGATACGAACAGCTGATGAAGTCTTGTTGATATGCTGTCCGCCGGCACCACTTGAACGGTATGTATCTATTCTAAGATCATCGGGATTAATTTCTACATCTACATCTTCTTCTATATCAGGCATTACATCACATGACACGAAAGAAGTCTGTCTCTTGGCCTGAGCATTAAACGGGCTGATACGAACAAGTCTGTGAACGCCGTGTTCTGACTTTAAAAGTCCATAAGCATTTGTTCCTGAAATCTGGAAAGTAACTGACTTTATACCGGCTTCATCACCATCAAGAAGGTCAAGAACCTCTGTTGTAAAGCCCTTTCTTTCTGCCCATCTTGTGTACATACGATACAACATGCTTGCCCAGTCACAAGCCTCTGTTCCACCGGCTCCCGCATTTAATCTTAAAATTACATCATACTTATCATAAGGCTGATTAAGAAGATTACTGATACGGATATTTTCAAGTGTCTCTTCGAAATCATCAAGCTCCGATCTGATCTCGGCAGCCATATCATCATCATCCACACCTTCAGCATTCTGCATGTCTATAAGATCGATAATGTCACCATACTGTGAGTTAAGTCTCTCGATGTTTTCTACAAGATCCTGCATATTCTTAAGATCTTTTGTCTTTTTGTTAGCCTTTTCTGCATCATCCCAGAACCCCGGCTCTTCCATCTCACGACTAAGCTCTTCAATTATCTTTTTCTTAGACTCAAGGTCAAGAGAAGCAGTTACCTCTTTCAGCGTATCCTGCAGATTCTGAATCTCAACCTTCATCTGATCTAAAACTACCATATACTTACCTTTCTAATTACTTAAACTCTTCCATGACAATTCTTAAACTTTTTACCACTTCCGCACGGGCATGGATCATTAGGATAAACTTTAGCTTCAACTCTCTTAACAGGAGCCTTTGCCACTGAGTCATCCTTATTGGTTCCGGTAACCTTAGCCACCTGCTCACGCTCAACTCTCTCTTCGATGTGTACATGGAAAAGAAGTCTCACTGTATCTTCCTTGATATTTTTGGTCATATCATCAAACATCTCATAGCCTGCAAGCTTATACTCAAGCTTAGGGTCTCTCTGACCATAAGCCTGAAGTCCGACACCCTGACGAAGCTGATCCATATCATCGATATGATCCATCCACTTTCTATCAATAACCTTTAGAAGGATAACTCGCTCAATCTCACGAATAGTTTCAGGTTCAGGAAACTCTGCCTCTTTTGCCTCGTAGAGCTTAACAGCTTCTTCCTTAAGCTGCTGAAGAAGTCCTGCCTTTGTAAGAGTCTCGATACGACCTCTTGTAATCTTTTTAAGCGGAACAGTCGGAAGCAAAAGTTCATTAAGTTCAGCAAGATTCCAGTTATCAGGATCATTCTCTTCTCCTATAACTGTCTCTACCGCACCTTCAACAATATCTGTAATCATCTTGTAGATTGAATCCCTCATGGAATCCCCGTCAAGAACTTTCTTACGCTCCGCATAGATGATTTCTCTCTGTTCATTATTAACCTGATCGTACTCAAGAAGGTTCTTTCTGATTGCATAGTTGTTGGACTCAATCTTCTTCTGAGCAGACTCAATAGCCTTTGAAAGAGATGAATGCTCAATTTCCTGTCCATCAGGAATCTTAAGGGCATTGAACATTGAAATAAGTCTCTCTGAACCAAAGAGTCTCATAAGGTTATCCTCAAGTGAAAGATAGAACTTGGATTCACCGGGATCTCCCTGACGACCTGAACGACCACGGAGCTGATTATCAATACGTCTGCTCTCGTGTCTCTCTGTACCGATTATCTTAAGACCACCTGCTGCCCTTGACTCCTCGTCAAGCTTAATATCAGTACCACGGCCTGCCATATTAGTGGCAATTGTAACAGCGCCATGCTTACCGGCTTCAGCTACAATCTCAGCCTCCATCTCGTGGAACTTGGCATTAAGTACCTGATGCTGGATTCCTCTTTTTCTAAGGAGCTTACTAAGTTCCTCGGAAGACTCAATTGTAATAGTACCAACAAGTACAGGCTGACCTTTTGCATGTGCCTCTTCTACTGCATCACAGATGGCATTTAGCTTTTCTTTTTTGGTCTTATATACGGCATCCTGAAGATCCTTACGGATTACAGGTTCATTTGTAGGAATCTCAATAACGTCCATTCCGTATATATCACGGAATTCTCTCTCCTCTGTAAGAGCAGTACCTGTCATACCGCACTTCTTTTCAAACTTGTTAAAGAAGTTCTGGAAAGTGATTGTTGCAAGAGTCTTGGACTCTCTCTTAACTTTAACATGCTCTTTTGCCTCAATAGCCTGATGAAGACCATCCGAATAACGTCTTCCGGGCATTACACGACCTGTAAACTCATCGACAATAAGAACCTCATCATCCTTAACGATATAGTCGTGATCTCTCTGCATCAGATTGTTCGCACGAAGAGCAAGGATAATGTTATGCTGGATTTCAAGATTCTCCGGATCAGCAAGATTTTCTATTCTAAAGAATCTCTCAACCTTGGCAACACCCTGCGCAGTAAGATTTACAATCTTGTCTTTTTCATTGACGATAAAGTCACCGGTCTCTTCCCTCTCAACTCCCATGATGGCATCCATCTTGGTAAGTTCTTCCATATCCTCGCCTCTGGTCATCTGCTTGGCAAGAATATCGCATGCCTCGTAAAGCTTGGTAGACTTATCAGACTGACCTGAAATAATAAGAGGTGTGCGGGCCTCATCAATAAGGATTGAGTCAATCTCATCGATGATAGCGTAGTTAAGGCCACGGAGTACGCACTGCTCTTTATAGATAGCCATATTATCACGAAGATAATCAAAACCAAGTTCGTTGTTAGTAACATAAGTGATATCACAGTTATATGCTGCTCTTCTCTCTTCAGAACTCATGCTGTTTAATACAACACCTACAGAGAGACCAAGAAACTCATGAATCTTACCCATCCACTCAGCATCACGCTTAGCAAGGTAATCATTAACCGTAACAACATGAACTCCTTTTCCCTCAAGAGCATCAAGATATGACGGAAGTGTAGCAACAAGTGTCTTACCTTCACCGGTTCTCATCTCTGCGATTCGTCCCTGATGAAGAATCACACCACCAATAAGCTGAACTCTAAAGTGCTCCATTCCAAGAACACGTTTACCTGCTTCTCTGACTGTTGCATAAGCTTCAGGCATAATGTCATCAAGCGTTTCTCCATTAGCAAGTCGCTTTTTAAACTCTTCGGTTTTCCCCTTAAGCTCTTCATCTGAAAGCGCCTGCATCTTAGGTCTCAAAGCCTCAATAGCATCTACTGTACCACGGATTCTTTTTAACTCTCTTTCACTATGTGTACCAATAATCTTATCAATAATACTCATGTTCTATTCCTCATAAAAAAGGGTATAATAACCCAATATTTTAGCAAAAGTCCGTTGTACATTGTAGCAGATTTATGTTTGCTTTTCAATAACAAGCTCCTTCATACAAAAAGGCCCTAATATATCCCTCTCCAATAAAAAAGGTGCCGATCAAAAAACCGACACCCATAATAACCTATCAATATTCTTTAGCCTGTTCTTCACCGTTCATTACACGGATAGCCCCCTGTGCAAGAGCAAGAAGTTCATCTTCTCCGGGATATACAGTTACAGGACATATCCAATCAACTCTTTCCTTGATGGCATCGGTGATAACCTGTCCGTAAGCGATACCACCTGTAAGAATTATCTGATCAACCTTTCCCTTAAGAACTGTTGCGCAGGCTCCGATGTTCTTACAAATCTGATATACGAAAGCATCACGAACGAGAATTGCTTTTTCGTTGCCCTCATCACACATCTTGTTAACCTCTCTCATATCGTTGGTTCCAAGATATGCGTTAAGTCCGCCGCCTCCGACAATCTTCTTTTTCATCTCTTCATATGTGTACTTACCTGAGAAGCACATATCCACAAGAGCCTTGGCAGGAATTCCGTTTGCTCTTTCAGGTGAGAATGCGCCATCGCCATTAAGGGCTGCATACACATCTACCATCTTGCCGTTCTTATGAACGCCTGTAGATGTACCACCACCCATATGTACAACAATTACACTGATTTCATCATATTTTTTGCCAATCTCTTTTGCATATCTTCTGGCAACAGCCTTCTGATTAAGAGGATGGTCTATAGAAACACGTTCAATCTCAGGAACACCTGAAATACGGGCTACTGGCTCCATCTCATCAACTACTACGGGGTCAACAATATAAGAAGGAACTCCGATTTCATCACCAATCTCTCTTGCAAGGATTCCGCCGAGGTTAGAAGCGTGCTGCCCCTGAACACCTTTTTTAAGGTCCTCCAAAAGAGCATCTGTACACTCATATGTGCCTCCCGGAATAGGTCTTAAAAGTCCGCCTCTTCCTACGATAACGTTAAAAGACTTAATGTCGATACTTTCCTTTTTAAGAAAATCAAGAATAATATTTTTACGGAAATCTTTCTGATCAATAATGCTTGCAAACTGATTGATTTCCTCTGTGCTGTGTCTTAACGTTTCCTCTTTTACAAGAGTCTCATCCTCGAAAATACCAACTTTTGTAGAAGTAGAACCCGGATTAATAATTAAGCTTTTTATCATAATTATAAGATTCCTTTCTTTTTGTCTTCAGCTACTACTGCTGCAAGTGCAATTGAATTAACCTTTACTTCAACAGAATCAGATCTGGATGTAAGGATTACGGGAGCCTTAGTACCTGTGAGAATGTTACCGTTCTTAACTGTTGCAAGTCTTACGATAGTCTTGTATGTAAGGTTACCGGCATGAATGTCAGGGAAAAGAAGAATATCGGCATCGCCAACAATCTTTCTGTCAAGGGCTCCTGCCTTATGCTTGGCTGCCTCCGGATCAATAGCAAGATCCATTGAAAGAGGTCCGTCAACGATACAATTCTTGATCTCACCCTCTTCACACATTCTTGTAAGCTCTGCAGCCTCAACAGTAACAGGCATCTTGGGGTTAACAACTTCAACTGCTGCAAGAGGAGCAACCTTTGGACAATCTACGCCGCATGCTCTGGCAACATCTACTGTATATTCAATAATAACTTTTTTATCTTCAAGAGTCGGATATGGCATAAAAGCAACGTCTGTAAGGAACAGGAGACGATCAATGCCCGGAATCTCAAATACACAAACGTGGGAAAGAGGACGACCTGTACGAAGACCAACCTCCTTATCAAGCACACTCTTAAGGAAGTCTTTTGACTCAAGAGCACCCTTCATGTAAATATCCGCCTTGCCTGATGATACAAGTGAAACAGCTGTACGTGCAGCCTCAATAGTATCCTTAACATCAATGATCTCGTAGTCTGAAAGGTTCATTCCAACCTCTTTTGCCTTCTCCTCGATCAGCTCTTTGTCGCCAACAAGAACTGAATCTACAATTCCTCTCTCCTTAGCGATCTTAACAGCCTCCAGCACATGTGTGTCCTGTGCAACCGCAACAGACATCTTCTTGGTGCCGGCTGTCTTAAGTTTAGCAAGAATGTCGTCAAAGCTCTTACTCATTTTAATAAACCTCCATTTGTCTATAAGTAAAGAAAGTGTTAAACTTCGCCATATGACAAAAGTTTAACACTCCCTATAACTAATTTCAACGTCTTTATAAATATTTTATGATAATTTAGAAGCCTTCCATACGGCGCTGTTTGCGAAGTTCACGTCTCTTTACAGCACCTTCCCACTCTGCCTTCTCACTTTCAGTCTTTACATTGAGTCCGTAAGGCACTATACATGGCGTTCCATCATCATCAATGCATACTTCGGTAAGATAAGCTCTGTTAAGAACATGCCTCATTCCTGTCTTTACATCCTCAACGTATGTATCAACCCTGACTTCCATTGAAGTTCTTCCAACGTAAGTGATCTTGCCTATCATTACAAGAACATCCCCAAGAACGGCGCCCTGTTTGAACTGCATGTTATCAATCGCCGCAGTAGCTATCGGATTACCTGAATGCCTTACTGCCACTGTTCCGGCAACCTCATCGATCCAGCTCATAAGTTTACCGCCAAAGAGCCTGTCCTCTGCATTTATATCATCATACTTAACAACCTTAGTCCATTCTGTAACAGAATCCTCAACATTTTTGTTTGCAATCTGTTTGTCAACATGAAAGACCTTTCCCATAGCCTCACCTCCAAAAAGAGATTTTTTATACCTATAATTTTAACCTAAAATGCATATAAAGGCTATCATTATCATAATTACTCTTTGTTAAAAAAAGTCGGTATGATAATATAAACTAAGAATAATCCCAGGAGCATTTTAATGGCAAAAATAAGTTTTATCATTCCGGTATATAACACTGCAAAATACCTTGATCAGTGCATGCAGTCTGTTTTAGGCCAGACTTTTTCAGATATTGAAGTAATTCTCGTTGACGATGGTTCTACTGACAATGTGAGTCCCGCCATGTGTGATGAATACACAAAAAAAGATTCCCGTGTCAGAGTTATCCATAAAACCAACGGTGGTCTCATGTCAGCCTGGATAGAAGGTACGAAAGCAGCCACGGCCGATTACCTTTCATATGTCGATAGTGATGACTGGATAGACCTTTGTCTGGCAAAAGAATTGATGTCACATACCAATCCGTCTTTTTCCGATTCAGAAATCATATCCAGCAATTATATAGTAGAAAAGGCCGGAGAACGCCGCAAAGAAACACAGTCTCTTGCCCCCGGTGAATACACAGGAAATAATCTTAAACAGCTTCATTCACATCTTCTTGGAGATGAAGTTCGTCCTGTTATAATGTCAAGATGCATGAAGCTTATTTCCAGAAAGCTATTGATATCAAATATAAAATATTGTAATACCGACATCTCCATGAGTGAAGATGTGAATATAATGCTTCCATGCCTTTTGGACTGCAAGCGTCTTGTGGTTGTAGAAGACGGTTACTACTATCACTACAGACTTGTAAAAAGTTCAATAGCACATTCCTATAGTCCAAAGCTCCTTTCAAATTTGGAGCTGACCGATAAAACTTTTAGAAATATTATTGCAGCAAAAGATATTCCAAATTATGAGCAGCAAATGGATCGGGAGTTTGTTATGATGCTCCTTATTATCTTGAAAAACGTATTACGAACTTCGGATATGAGCACATCCAAGGGTGTACGGTCAATTTTTTTCAGACCGGATGTAAGAGAAAAAGTGATGTCCACAAAAGTAGACATCACCTCCAAATCCAACAAACTACTATATACATGCATTAAGCATCCCAACACGCTTACGGTCAGCATATGCAAATTCATCATCAACATGTATGACAGAAAGACAAACTGATCATTATTATTTCACATAAAAATTGCGACATAAATCACCTGTTTATGTCGCAATAATTTTTATCACATACTGATAATTCCAAACACATTAAGTACAGCACTTACCAGAATAATAACAACGAATACCGGACATAGGAATCTGATCATAAAAGAGAAGATTCTTTTTCTTTTGAAAGGATGTCCCTCCTGCTCAACTTCTTCTTCAAGTTTTTTTATCCCCATATACCTTGTTACGAGAATACAGATTGCAAAGGCTGCAATCGGCATCATAACTGAGTTTGTAAGGAAATCAAAGAAATCAAGAAACTGCATTCCGATTATAGTCACGCTGCTAAGCGGTCCATTTCCAAGGGAAGATAAACTTCCAAGTACCAACATGACAATTATCATTATCACGCTTCCTTTTTTCCTGCTCCACTTAAACTCATCGGAAAATGTGGAAACTGCGCTTTCTGTAAGCGCTATGGCGCTTGTTGCTGCCGCAAAAAGTACAAGCGCAAAGAAAAGTATCCCTATGATCTTACCAAAACCCATGCCGGCAAAAATCTGCGGCATAGTTATGAACATAAGCGAAGGACCTGCTTTTAACATGCTCTCATCACCATGGTGAAAAGAAAATACTGCCGGTATTATCATAAGGCTGGCAAGAATTGCTATTGCAGTATCAAAAATCTCAACCTGCCTGGTTGAACCTTCAATGCTGACTTCTTTTTTTATGTATGAGCCGAATGTAATAAGGATTCCCATAGCAATTGACAAAGAATAAAACATCTGTCCCATGGCTGTAACAATGGTCATAAGAGAAAAGTTCTCAAAGTTGGGAACAAAGAGATACTTTACTCCTTCTAAAGCACCGGGTCTTGTAACTGAATACACACTGATAATAACAGCAAGCACTACCAGAACAGGCATAACCATTTTGGATACACGCTCTATTCCGCCCTCAACTCCCATAAAGATTACTATCATAACAAGAGCAGAAAAAACTATAAACCAAAATTCTGAGGCTATACCATCAGTTATAAAATCGGTAAAAAAAGTATCACTTGCTATTACATTCGCATCATTCCTGATGTATTCAAAAAGATATTTGCATACCCAACCGCCAATTACCGAATAATAAGGAACTATCAGAATAGGGATTATTGCATTGATCCATCCGCCAAGCTCCATCAGCTTATTGTTACTGATACTCTTAAATGCTCCAACAGGGCTTTTTCCTGTATGTCTTCCAATTGCTGTCTCTGCAATGATCATGGTATATCCGAATGTAAGTGCCAGAATAATATAAACAATAAGGAAAATTCCTCCGCCGTACTTGGCGCAAAGATAAGGAAATCTCCAAATGTTGCCCAGACCTACCGACGCCCCGGCAGCTGATAATACAAAACCTATTTTTCCTGAAAATGAACCTCTATGTTCGTGTTTCAAATTACAAAATCTCCTTCTTATTACATAAAAGCATAAAAGTCATTATACACTACCAACTGCTATACAGCCAAGTGTCTGCTTTTAAACTTCTATGGAATTTCAATGCAGATCACAGGTCTTATGGCTCCGCCCGGTTTATTTACAGCCTTTTCATCAATAACAACCGTTCCGTCAACAGTCACAATAGGAGCCGTAATACATCCTGTACTATTCACTCCTCTAAGCCACCACCATGATGACCTGTAGCCTTTCATATCCCAGTTATTGGCCTTACTCGGAGTATTAATATTAACTCCGTTTCGTACAGCTGTATCAGTTATTGCAATTTCCCTTGCCGCATCACAATCAAAGTATTCCAGTGCTTCCAGAGGAGTTAAAAGAGATAACAAATCTCCATCACTATTTACTATAAGACTTTTTTCATTATCACTAAAAATTCCGGTAAATTTCTCGGAATTAATAAGCTTTCGTATGTCAGATTCTTCCCATGTAATCTCTTTGTGATGCTGATAATAGTAACTCCCCGCTATACCATACTCGGATAAAAGAAACATCTTATTGCCTTGTTTTTTTAATACAATCCAGGTCAGTCTTTCCTTGCCGAGGTTGTGAGGATCCGTATCAAAGCGTCCAAACTTAAGAACATCTCCCTCTTTTGCGTTTTGAAGATCTATTAGTTCTTCATTAAATTCTTTTGCAATAACAATTGAATGCATTACTGTTATAACAATTGCTGACAGAAATACAAAAGCACAGGTTATTGCCAGCCCAATTCCAAGTTTTCGCCTGGTATTTTCTCGATTCTTTTGGAAAATCTTTGCTTCAAGTGTATCGCCAGCTATCCTATTTCCAGATAAGAGTTTCTGCGTTTTTTTGACTATATAATTTATCGCCGGTGAAATAATGGCTGATATTCCTATACTGACACCAATTATGATCACATACCTGAAAAAATCCCCAACTACGATGTCATGCAACAGGTCATTTACTACATAACCATGTACCAGAAACAAAGGCAGCAATATACTTCCCAAATAATCAAGCGCTTTACTTTTTATTGTAATACTCATATTAAGCAGCAAAACAAAGGTAGTAAAAATAACGCACGCAATCATCTGTACCAAAAGAGTTATCGCGGCGTACCCGGCTCCGTTGTGCACCCAATCCCTATAATAACCATAGTTATCAAGCGTATAAATACAGGTTATGATCATTATTATAGTTAAAATTCCCATAATAATGGTCATTCTGCCATATGCTGATTTTAGAATACTTTCTATTTTCTCTCTGAATCTTGCATATAACAGCCCATAACAAAAGCAAATTGTAGAATTGTACCACCATTCTCCCCTAAACCAGTGAACTTTTGCATCTATAGGATCATGCCCCTGAAAAAAGCTATACCCCATAAGAAGAAATGTTGCAGCACACAATATTCCAAGCGCCAGATCCTTATTCTTAACAAGCAAAAAAGCACAATAAAACAATAAATACAAAATAACAATTTCAACCACAAACCAGCCATTGCTATTTACAAGAATCGCTCCAAAAACTTTCTGTAAAGCTCCGCAAAAGCTCAGCACCTCTTTTTCATAAAAAATCTGTACAACAACTATAATGAGATTAATAAACCAAAATGGCAAAAGAACTGCTGTAAGTCTTTTAGGCAAAAAATTGTCAAGATAATTCTCTTTTGAACGATAGCTGTATAAAAGACCATAACCGGAAAAAAAGAAAAACAGACCTGTAAACAGAAATCCTATGTAATTAAATACAGTAATCGGGCCCTTTGGATGACTTCCATAAGAAGTTATCTGTTGAGTCACGTGGTGCACCATAATTCCAATACATGCCAAAGCCTGAATCTGCTTACTCTGACTAAGACTTAAATAATTTTCAGAAAACTCCCCTTTTTTCACTTTTCCCCCACAAAAATGTTTTATCTTGTCATATACTTCTGTTTTGAAATGTAAAGTATGTATAGTGATAAGGTTCATCCTTAAGTGTATAATGCCACCACTCTTCCCTTAACGGAACAAATCCACTGTCAATCATTACATTTTTAAGATATAGCCTGTTATTCAACTGCTCCTTCGTAAGATTATCGTAATCGGAATGGCTTATATCTCCGAAAAAATCAAAGCTTCCACCCATATCAAGTTCATTGTCATTAAATATGAGACCAATGATCACACCAAAAGCTGTTGCTATCAGTGTCCTGATTCCAATGTCCACATTTTTTCTTTTAAATCTGTAGGCGTATTTTTATCAATTTCCTTATTATTCATCTCTTTGAATCTTATCTTTTAAAGTCTCAAATATGATCTTTGCAGCCAGGTTGGAGCCGGCTGGTGACGCGTGTCTTCTGTCCTCAAAGTACATATCAACATCAGGATGCTTATGAATCTCTTCCCACCATTTTTCACCAACAGGAGCTACCAGACATTTGTGTTTTTCTGCCAGTTTCCTATATCTGGAAGACATCTCAGGCTGAAACTCCTCATTGTTTTCTTCAGTCCAAGTCATGTAATAACATGGTATTGCCTTTGTCTGCCTGATCCATGCCATGATCTTATCTGCAGCTTCTTCCATTACTCTAAATTCCCCCATTGGATGAGCAACATGCTGTAATATGACAAAATCATAATCGCCAAAAAGGATGTTGAACCTTGTCTGCTCATTTTCAGCATGATAATCCAGTCCCATGCCACCCTTCGTCAGCATGGTCACCTGCATATCGATTCCATTTTCAGCACAGATATCCTTGAATATCTTTGGCATGTCATTGTAATAAGTGTGACTGTTTCCAATAAAAAGTGTTCTCATGTTTTTTATCTCCAACTTTTTTGCTTTTTTTCAGGACCACTTCTGATCTAAAATCTTAAGTTATCCCCCAGCACCGGAACTTTACTTGCAAAGAAAGAAAACTCGCCACTATCCAAAAGATTTCCTTCGTCATCAGTAACCCTTATATCAAATACAAGGATATGCTTTCCGGTCTTAAGTTTCATGCATTCACAGTATATATATTCAGTGTTTACTGCCGGTAAAAGAAAATTAAGATTAGCAGAAACAGTTGTGACATAGTATCCGCTCATACTTCCGGTAGCACCTGCCATGGCATCCACGAAGGACAGAAGTGCCCCTCCATGTATACTTCCATAGGTATTGTTCAATCTCGAATCACACTTGACTCTTGATTTACTATATGTCGGGCTTAGTTCCAAAACCTCAAATCCAATAAACTTGTTATATTCATTTGAATACAACTCTGAAATCATCTTCTCTCTTATTGCGTTTTCTTTTTCCGTACGTGCTTTTCTCATTACTTGCTCCAATATTTATTATTTGTATAATTTCTTTTTCAAAAGTGTGTTTTTTTCTTAATGTTTTCTATTAACTCCATATCTGCCGTCAGCCGCTTGACTTTTCACTCGCGGATAGAAATGCTTCACTTACGACGACATAAATAAAATATGTAATCAAAGTTCCAAAGCATACATCAGATAAAAAATGATTAGTCATGTGGATACGGTTATAACCATAAATCAGCACATAAAGACAAGCGACAATAAAGCAGATAAGATTCTTACTGTTGCTTCTTTTTTTCATTACATCCGCAAGCATCGGAAGTGAAAACATCATACTTGCAATAGTCATATTTCCACTGGGCCAAGATTTGAAATTGTCATCACTACCGGCAAGGTTTGGAATCATTTGCCACCAGTTGCGAAACTGGCTTATCGGATTGTCTAATGTGATCAGGTATTTATAACGAGGTCTTGAAGCAACCTGCTTGAGCCACGAGTTCACATTGTCTGCAGTTATACCGGCGATAAGTATTGCTGCTCCAACGGCAATTAGTCTGTCAGGGTTTCTGTCATCCAACAGACGTATCATCACAAATGGTATCCAGGAATACAACACAACCCAGAACCCCCAGCTTACAACTGATAATATTGGGGAGGACTGTCCGGCAGAATATCCAAACAACTGGCGAACATTTTTGCCGTTATAACTGTTAGAATAATACACTGCCATAAACAAACTCAACGCCAGCAAAGTATATGCCAGTACACGGTAACGATCTCCCTTCTTCTTGAGCCCCACAAATAAACATGACCCGGCTGCGGGATACAAACAATATGAAAAGTATGATCCGTAAGTAGCAAAGAAAGCACCAAGCTCAGTTTTATTGGCAATTGCCTCACTGATACCAAAATCATAAAATGATCCGACGATTATCCCAAGAAAGCAAGTGGCTATGACACTCCAAAAACATACAGTGGGAACCGCCATGATTTTTTTCTTTTTCATTTTCCATCTCCTTCAGCTCTGTCTCTTTATAATTTTACCTTACACTCACCAGTAATTGCGCAATTATTTCAAAATCTCCTTTTTTGAAAAATAAATATAGCAAACACTTTCTTTATTCAGTTGTTTGGGAATTGATTATTTTAGACCATCCTAATCATGAATAAAGGTCATGATACTCTTTAAGTGCAACATATTCACGTCTGTATAGCCCAAAAACTGCTATATCCGTGGCATGGTAATCCTCATATTTTCCAAATATTTCTATTGCCTCCTGAAGAGGTACCCATGCATTTGTGTATCCTGCAAGCCTTTCCGCTTCTGTAAGATGTTGAACTCCGGTATCTTCTACAAACTCACAAATAAAGTAATGATTGATATGCCTCCATACATCAAAGAGCTCTTCAATATCAAGATATCCTGATATGACCTTTGTCCTGTACCCGGTCTCCTCAAGCATCTCTCGCTCGCAGCACTCGGTGTAGCCCTCATGTCCTTCTACGCCTCCGCCCGGGATTATGTATAAGCCACTCTTTGGCCGATGGCACAGAAGAACTCTTCCGTCCCTTACAAATATTCCTCTGCATGCATGGCGAAGTTTCTCTACACGTCCAAGATAATCATCATTTATAAGCTGTACCAAAGCCGGAGCGTCGCTGCAAAACTCTTTTATCTGCCCGCAGATTCTGTCCGGAACATCGCTCACAAACTTTAGGATCATATCCGACTGATAGTATTTATGGCTGGAAACATCAATAGGTTCAGGAAGATTGTACTGCACGTCTATGAGATGTCTTTTCATCCGGGTCATACAGGCAGCCTTTACATAGTCCTCAAAGTCCCCTTCTTTTGAATCTTCCAGAAGTCGCATTATCTCATCTGCGTCATCCATGTTCTGATAGAGCCACCTGTCTATTCTGTTTGCTTCAGGGTAATACTCTTCCTTGAATACGTCATAAGTCATTGGCGGAATCATTTCTTTTTGCAGAGCACGCCAGATCAGCAGATCGTTCCAGTAATCCGTTAGGCAATGCACCGCTATTCCTATATAGAAAGCCTTTCGAATATTGTCATTTTCTTTTACCACATATTTGTTCCAAAAGGCTTTGATATTTATGATCCAATTATCGTAGTTCTGCGTATCTCCCCATGGTCCGCAGTTTTCGAAGAGGTGTGAATGGATTTTCCTGGGCAGATACTCTTCATCAAAATGCACCGAATCCGGAGCTACCGAGCCGAGTATATATTCCTCTTTTCCCTCATCTATCCCCAATCTGTCAATTAATCTGTACGCAACTTCCATGTGCGTAATCTGTCCCGCCATACCAACTTCTCCTCTCAACCAAAAATGCGGTATATCTATTATGCATTTCAGTAAATGCTGTTTTGAAAACTAAGTAATCTGTAGCGGCTTTAGCCCCACCATTTTTCTTAACAATATCTATAACTTCGCCAATCTCTCCCACCATCCGGAGAAGCTTATTCTTCCCTGTCTCTGATCCAATAGGTTCCCATTTGTCTTTATATTTCTCCTGAAGAAGTTTCTGCATTAACTTCATAACTTGTTTATTCAGTCCTCCAGCATTCTTATTCCTGCAATTTCTGTTATAGGGAGTGAAAAACAAATCGCCCCTGCTGGTGTTGTTGGTCCCACTTTTTCAGCTATAGATTTCATGATTGTGGTCTTTTTGGTGCATGTTTCTGCTATAAGCATTACCTCTTTTTCTTCTGCAAGGGAAACTCCAAAAAACTTGTTTGCAAGCTTGGCTCCCGTTCCTTTGGCATGAATAACGGTTCCACCACCGGCACCGGCATCTCTTGCGACATCCATCACATCATCTGTATATCCGCTATTAGCAACAACTACTATAAGTTCATGCTTAAATTCCATCTTAGGCACCTCCTTGTCAGGTTTTCTTTCATTTGCGATATATGACAGTGTTTTCCCTCCGCCGACGCTTTTAAGCGGAACAGACATCATGACTCCATTTCCGGGAATATCTATCATCAACTCTCTTTTTGCCTTAGAAAAAAAGTCATGAGTTTCGCCGCCGGATATCACACCTGCAATAAGAGCTTTTTGTGTATTATCAAGTCCTAGAATCCTGAGTTGTTTTTGTGTGGCTGTTCCTCTCCCAAGCATGGTAATAACCGGAATTATATTGTTTTTTTCATAAAACTTCATGACATCGTATAGCTCTATTCTGTCCAATATTGTGATCATCAGTCCAATGTCCATCACTCCACCTCCCAAAGCTCAATTATGTCAGTATCAGAGTATTGCTCCTGTGAAAGCTCTGCATCACGCTTTCCTGAGTATACAAATCGAAGTCCCATGATCTGAACAGTGATAAGAGGCATCATCGCAACAAGTGCTACTGTTCCAAATGCATCTGTTAATATATTTCCCCCAACAGCCTTGCATACGCCAATAGCAAAAGGGAGCATAAATGTAGCCGACATTGGTCCTGATGCCACGCCTCCGGAGTCAAAAGCTATGGCCGTAAATATTGAAGGAACAAAAAATGACATAATAAGTGCAATAAGATACCCTGGCACAACAAGCCATAGGATGCTTATCCCGGTCAGAACCCTGATCATAGACAGAGCCATGGCAAAAGATATAGCCACCTGCAAGCTTCGAAGCATTTCATTGCTTGTAACTGCCCCTGCACTTATTTCCTCTACCTGCTTGGTAAGTGTATGCACTGCCGGTTCTGCAGAGACAACAAACCAGCCTATCATAGCATATATTGGTATCAGTAAATACCTTGTCCATCCACCTGCAAGTGTCTGACCAAGAATAAGTCCAAGAGAAGAAAATCCTACATTTACTCCCATGAGAAAAATCACAAGTCCTACATATGTAAAAAGCATTCCCACCAGAATTCTCTCGACCGATTCCCGGTTAAGATGAAAGGCCATTTTCTGAAACACTAAAAAAATAATCAATATAGGCAAAAGGGAAACTGACACTTCTTTTACATAAGTCGGAAGGGATTTTATATATGCAAATCCAAGTTCTACAGTATCTGAATAGCTTCTGGCAATATCAGAAGCTATTTCAGTAGATTCACTTGGATAAAAAAATCCCAATATCAGAACTGACAAGATAGGACCTATAGAACATAATGCAACAAGACCAAAACTGTCTGATTCGGCATTTTTATCACTTCTTATTGCAGCAACTCCAACTCCCAACGCAATGATAAAAGGAGCTGTCATGGGTCCTGTGGTAACACCGCCCGAATCAAAAGCGACACTAATATAGTCCGGATCAGCAGCAAAAGCAAGTACAAAGACAGCAGCATAAAAAATCCATAATAAAATCCGTAGCTGTATTCCAAATAAAATCCTAAGCATGCACAGTACCAAAAACAGTCCAACGCCAATTGATACGGTGAGTACAAGTACAAAGGAATTTATATGTGCCACATTTCCCGACAGAACCTGAAGATCAGGCTCTGCCATGGTAATGAGTACTCCTATAATAAAGCTGACAGTGATAATCAATCTCAGCTTTCTGGATTTTGTAAGGACACTCCCGAGGTGATTTCCAATAACAACCATCGAATTATCAGATCCATACATAAAAAGTCCCAGACCAATTATCAAAAGTATGCTCCCAACCATAAATGACAGCATGACATCAGTTGCTATTGGTGCGGCCAAAAATGCAAGTAGAGCTACAATAATAATGATCGGCATAGCCGAACTTACAGCTTCCTTTATCTTCTCGCGAAATAGTTTCTTTTTTAACATAATAATCTCCGTTTTGCCACAAAAAGTTCTTAAGCATCCACTACATTGTCTTTTATCGTACACTTGTCATCTGCAAATGGCATATCCAATATAAACCAAGTATATCAGGACCAATGAGCATCCTTCAATTCTGTTTATCCTATTAGATGTTCTCGAATACATAAGCGCTAAAAGGCTTGTAAAAATCAAAACAACCAGGTCAACTACAGATGCTACATTGACTGATATTGGATGAACTGCACCTGACCCCAGGATAAATACATCTTTTATCATTTTTTTCTCCATCATTCATAATATTATAGAATCTTCTCCCCGAATTTAATCTTTCTATAAATCTTATATATGATTGTTACCGGAAGTGATACTACAACATATAATGTAGAAAAACCGCCAAAGATGACCATAAAAATAATGAATATGTATGTTATAAAGTTGTTCATTTTCTATCCTCCGAATCTTTCTTATCATTTTTTTCCTTTGTTTCGCCTTCATCATAATCCGGCGCATTATGCTCAGCTATAACCACCCAAATAATAGCACCGACCATCAGGACCGTGCATATCACAACAATCGCATCTGCAACCATTTCTAAATCTCCTTTTTCAAATTAAATATGGCAAATACTTTTTTATTCAGTTGTTTTGGGAATTAATTATTTTAGACCATCCTGCTCATGAATATAGAGCATGATGTTGTTCCTTGAACAAATGACACTTGTCCAAGGAAAGATTGAAGGTAGATTGCACTTAAAAAAAGTGCCTATAGACAGAAAGAAGCATAGAATCAGTGTCAGAATGACAATTCTCTTGTTTGATGAACTTCTTTCAAGTTTTTTAATTACTTCGCCAAGAATGCTAACATCCTTTATCTCTGCTGCTGACAGTATATGCGTGATGTTATAGTTTACATAAGAGTTTGCATTCAATGGTCTGGATGTCTGAGACTCTTCAGCAGCTGCGCCATAGCCAAACCAATCTGATAATTCCAGGCTTTCATGGGCATCAAAAAAAATACCACCTACTACAATGGTAAACAATATAAGAAGCAATATTGAGTTTTTAGCAAATGCTCTAAGCTTCATCTAAAACTCTCTCATGTATTTCAAACTTCTTCCAATATATTAGCAAAAAAAGAAAGAGGCTGCAAACTCAGATAAACTCTAAGATTACAGCCAATCTCATTACTGCCGGCGACCGGGGGCGAACTTTTAGTAGTCTCGCGAAACTGCAGAGAAGGACGGTCCTTGACTTTGTGATATGTGCTGACTTCATCGATTTTCAGCATATCGCCCCATGGGGCAATATATAGTTTACCAAGCTGATATTTTCCGACTTCTTTGTATACTCTCGTTGTATAGCAGTATCCCAATTTGCTTAAATAGTTCTGCACTGATTCATACTCGTGCTCAGGAAATGTCATTTTTTCAAACATATTGTTAAAATTCTTTATCGTAGGAATATGGATTAGCACCGCTCTTCCCTGATACTTTTCAAGTAAGTACCAATATGCCTCATTACAAAGGTACTGAGTTGGAGTTTTCGATATGGTACTTCTTATACCATTTGCTGCCAGACGTTCCGAAATAGTCTTTAGATCAATAACGCTTAAAAGCCTGCTCCTGTCTTTTTCTGCACATTGCTCTATACGAAATGAGTCAGTCAAATTCTTATCCACTCCAAAGAAATATACCACATCATAATCTGCCGGAAGCAGATCAATATCTTTCTTAAGCCCGGTAAAAGAATTAGTCAGTAAAATATTATAATGCGATAATGCTTTAACCAACATAGATGATGAATTATTCCGACCTTTAAAGCCTATATACGCTTCTCTTATTGTCATATATGCCCCCTATGATAGACTTTGTTCACATGCAGTATAGCGTCATCAATCATCTCATTCCCTACAAGATCGGAATAGTTTAGATAATCTTTAATCATATCAACAGCTTATCCAGTTCGCAAAGAAGCTTTGCCTTCATATCCTCAAGTTCATTGCTACTTGGCCTATTTTCGTCAGAATACATCTTCTCGCGCGGATACCACCAAACGGGACCCTTGCCGTTATTGCCATACTTCTCTATATCACCGACTCTTCTCGGAAACAGATGCCAGTGAATATGTGCCCCTCCTTCACCATTTCCAAGGCATTCGTAGTTCATTTTTCCTGCCCCAAAAGCCTTTTTTACAGCTTCAGCAACAAGTGTCATTTCACATAAATGCTTTGCTCTTGTCTTCTCATCCAAATCAAATAACTCAACAACATGGTCCTTATAAAGAAAAAGAGTATACCCCTTAAAATGCTGATAATCCCCCATTACTACATATCCAGTCTCAAGCTCTTTTACAAGAAATGGGTTCTTTCCCTCTTTAGTCTCCTTAATCCGTTCACATACACCACACATTGTAGTCTCTTTGCCCTTCCATAATCAACATTTTCAAGTCTTTTGTGATTTTATCTGGCATATTAGCTTATGCCTAGTTCCCTATTTTTTTCCTTGCAATGATTCGATTTCCGATATATTTATTTTGAAAGCCTCTTTTGATATACATGGAATCCGTTCCACCACAATTCCTTGCGTCAAATGCTCCATCAGATGGATAGCCTTCGATATAATCAAAGCCATTTTCTTCTGCATAACCGCAGGCATATTCTAATAGTGAGTCTGCTATTCCCATTCCCCTCATATCAGGGGCAACGATATAGCATACTATAGCTAACACCTTGGAATCAGAATCTATCCCATCCCAACTTTCAGGATCATTATCTTTGCTGTGTCTAAAGTAGTTTTCTTTTAAATCCGCATTGCAGAAACCAACGATCTCTCCTTCAGAAACTGCCACAAATCCATTTAATTTCCCATTTTTGACCAATTCATATGCATAGTTTCTTTTGCAGAAAGGTCGTTCATTTTCCGGAAGTGCACTTCTTTCTGCTTCCTTCCGCTCTGTCCAATGATGCCAAACACAATAGCAACCTCTTTGCTCGTTGCCATCTGAAAACGCTCTATTATCAAAATATGCTACATATTGCTCTGCCATATCAGGTGTCAATTTGTGTACACTAATACTATTCATATATCTCTATTCCTCCATGCCCCTGCCCCTTATCAGCAACACTTAATTCCAATCGCCGTAAACTCACCTGGCAGCCTTTCATCTTCCCAAGAAGGGTGCTCATCAAACTGTTTTAAAGAAAAACCATTTCTTAGCATAGAGTTTATGATTTCGCTAATCGTGTATTTCCTATAACTGCATTTAGGCATGCTTTTTCTTATTTCTTCATCGTAAAATCTGGCATGTGCCATTTCACCCTCAAATATATCAGTAGAGAAATAGCTCCCCGTGGGCTGTTCCAGCTTTAAACTATCATAGATTTTTGTAAAAGGATGAAAATCACTGCAGATTATCTTTCCGCCTGGCTTAAGAATAGCATTCATCATTTTCATAAACTCATCTATATCGTGAAAATAGTGAAGTATTCCTCCCTCCATAAAAACTACATCAAAGTATTCAGCATACCTACCAAGGTCTATGTCAAGCACATCCCCAACTTCAAAAGAAATCTCAGTATTTGCAGCAGCAGCTACTTCCATCGCATACTTTTTGTTATCTTCAGAAATGTCAAAAATAGTGACATCTGCCCCAAGAAGTGCCAGCGGAATTGCTTTCTTTCCGCAAGAGCCACAGATATTTGCCACCTTAATACCTTCAAAGGAATCAAAATATACGGCATATTTTTTGAGCATTCCTATTGGATCCGCTATATCCTTCTGTGCTCTTTCTTGTGGTGTTCCGCTTGTCCTAACCCAAAAGTCGTAGGCATTATACTCCCATGCTTTCTTATGCTGCTCACTGTAATCCCGCATCGACAGTCCTCCCATATATAGCTATTCTTTGAATATTAGAAAATACCTATATATCTTAGCATAACCATTGGGTTTCTCCCATAAAATAGCTATATTTGAGAACATCTCCGCAATAATTAAATATCATCTTAAATCGTTAGTAAAACAAAAAGCTTCAAACCCAGATAAATTCTAAGTTTAAAGCTAATTGAATTACTCGACTCACTTTGTCACTTGCTGAAGAAGTCCATTATCTATGACCTCATCATCAAGCTCTTCAAGATTATTGACTATTTTATTTGTGTTAACAACATGAATTTGAAAAGGACCTTTTCCAAAATTCATAAGGTACCCCAGTCTAATTGTTACATCCTTGTTCTCGCCTATTTTTAAAAGCCATTTGGCACAATTATCCCCACAAGCAGAAGCATTATATATATGCTCATTATCATTTGCGATAAGGATAAGTGTCTTCACACCACCAGAAAGTTTTTCTGGCGGAATAGCTCCTAAAAAAGGGCTTTGAACAAGATGCGGCCCAATTATTTCTGATTGATCAACATCTTTTACCATTTCCTTTGTAAACTCATCCTCAAGCCATGCATCTTCACTTTGATGATTAAAAAAAGTATCAGGATCAAAAATATAATTATCTTTTTCTATCTCTCCATAAATAATATTTAGCATTCTCTTACACCTCAATTTGTTCCGGTAACTGCGCCCTAATTTTTTCTAAGTTACCCTCAGTCAAATATGCTTCATTAATCCTTGCTTTGTTATAATGAAGAACAGTATCCTTTGTTCTTTCAATCAGGTAGGCTGTATAAAACCTCTCCCAGCTTGGATAATATCTACTGTCAGCATAATCATATGTATTCTCAAGAACATTCTCGTCCACCTCAACTATTCCTGAATTCAGTAATAAATACTCAAATGATTCCGGCGCATATAAAACACACTTATTATTGCAGTTAGCAGCTTTTCTGCTAAACAACTGCATTTCGGAACCAAAAGCTGCCCCATCAACAATCACAAGCAAATCTTTTCCTGAATTCTTATACTCTGAAATCATAGCTGTAATTTTGCTCTTTCCCTCAGCGGATCTGCACTCGCACTCAAAAACATGTGAAAAACACTCATTCCCTGAATTGGAATCTTCTGTGATAACCGTATCCGGCTTTATCTCTTTACTATCGTGAAGATTGTAAATATTGTATAACTCGTTGTATGTCTTCTTAGGTTCAATATATTTCTGCGACTCTTTATTGATCCGCATTCCGTATATTTCTTCTATGCTATAAGGCAATTGGGGAAGAGCATCTCGACATATGATTACAAAATAATTATCTGATTCGTTCACTATTCTTGCGAATTCATGTGTCTTGATAAAGCTGTTATTCTCATCTAAAAAGATAATGTATCCATGCATAGCCTGTAAAATCTGCAATTGCATATCATTTTGAAATCTAAATGCCACACATTTTCTCTCACAAACTACTGTTACTCCTGAATTCTTCCCCAATTGACTATAGTCAAGCAGCATATCTATCAAAGTTGTCTTACCAGTTGCACTGTTCCCCTGTATTATCGTTATATTTCTTTTCACGATAAGGTGGTAATGTACTTTGTTGTCATAGATTTTTATATCGTACTTTCCAACCAAAATTTTATCCTTCCTATCCCATAATTTATTCATCCACTTATCAACCATATAGTGGATTTCATTATTCTGACTGCATGCTCCCTTATCAAATACTATATCAAAAAAGAGAACCGCTATCTACTCACGGCGTGTTAAAGATTCTAATACTCCCATTGTATCTCCAAAAAAATAAAGACCTTGTATTTGGCTACAGTAAGAGAGAAGCATCACTGCTTCTCTCTTACTGCCGGCGACCGGGGACGAACTTTTAGTGGTTTCGCAAAGCCGCAGAGAAAGGGAACTTCGCCGGTAAAGATAAAGACAAGTAATAATCCGTTTCATCTTTTACAATTCACCCATAATGATTTTCAAAAGATCCACTACACCAATATCTTGTCCGGATTCATATTTCTCAAGTTCAGCCATATCATCTTTTCCAAAAGAAATCAGTCTATCAACCTCATTACTGCCTGTCTCCTTCTTAAAGGAATCAAAGGCATGTTGAATTGTTTTTGAATCAAGGTTTGAATAAAAAACAAATGGAAAGCCATACTTATTGTCATTAGTAACAAGATACGATTTGCCTATATCAGTAACGCTATCCCTGATTTCCTTTCCAACCTCTTCTTCAAGCTCTCGAAATGCTGTCACTAAAGGTGATAACTTGTTATTATCTGTACTGCCATCCTCACGTATGGCGCCACCAATAAACCTGTCAGAAGGGTCCATAACTCCACCTATTCCCTGAATCTTTCCTACAAACTCTGACCCTACGCCATTTAAAGAAACAAATAGCTTTTTGTCATATGAGACTAATATGCAACCGGCATACATACTTCTACATGCATACTCTCCAAGATCCTTGATCTCACTGTATTTGTAATGAGCATAATCAGAAGGCTCACAGGTTATCGTGACTATGCCGTCATCATTTTCCATATTGATTACAGAATATAACGCCCCATTAAACATCCCCGGATACTTTGCTGTAAGTTCATTCCAGTAAACTTGTACTCTTTCTTCAATATCCTTAGGAAGCTCTCTTGCTGCAGTTTCTTTTATTTTTAGCTCTTTTATTGGAATGATTTTAGTCATATTTGTCTTCGCTTTCTATGTATTTCTTGATTTCTTCGGCAGTCCTTATCACGTTCTCAATATCCGCATCAGAAGCACTATCTTTGGCAAAAGCATTGATATCACGCAGATACTGCAAACCATATCCAAATTTTTCCAGCATCCACTCCTGATTAGGAAAAATCCATATATGAAAGTGCTTGGAGCGTTCTTCCTGAACCAATGTAACAGTTTCGGCAATTTTCAGATCCTTTATAGCTCTTTCTGCAATTGCTATTGTATTTCCTATCTCAGTTCTCTCGTCTACAGTTAATTCCGCAAAAGACTGAATGTGTCTTTTACTTGTAATTATTAGAAAACCGGGAATTGGAATCTCAGGATCTGCGGCAAGAATAATCGACTCCCCATCATAAATTATTCCCCCAGAAAGTTTCACCTCGCCACGCACAATTGCGCATCCTACGCACTCAGACTTAATTTCATTCCCTAATATATCTTTTCTGTTCATAGCTTCCCCTTTGCATATTTCTTTCACCTATAAGGATAAAGCATGCCCTTAGGGCAAGGTCAATACTCATAAAACTGTAATGCAAAAAGGATTGCCAAAATAGCAATGCCATCCTTAACCCTCTCTCTTATAACAATGATAAAATGTGCTATCCATATCTACAGTAACAGAGCCATCTTTCAGCAACACAGTTTCAAAGTATTTTTCTATAGCACCCCTGTTATCCTCAAGATATTTTCCGCCCTCGGGGTATTTCATTTGCACTCTGTCAAAAAGAGCATCTGTGCTATCGAATACTAATGGCCCCGGAAGCGCTATCTTTTCTACTCTATCGAAGTTCTCTGATAAAAGCGCCTCAAACTCTGCGTCTGCCTGCCTTCTTTCTTGTCTCTTTTTAAGGGCAAAAGAAATATCTAAACCCGCTTCAGTTAAACAATTTTCCCAGAAATTGTATTCCTTCACTGCTTCCCCATAATGATTAACAGAAAACATACCACCTGGTGCCAGCACTTGCGCCACATTTTGGATAAAATAAGCATCATCATGCAGATAAGATAATAGATAATGTGCAATAATCTTATAATACTTCTTCTCTCTAATCTTTTCCCACGTCTCATCTTTTTCAAGATTACTGAAAAAGATCTGAATATCAGAGCCTTCCGGAAGCGTCTCTCGGTTATCCTCCAGATAATTGTAGAGATCATCAGCCCAATTTCCGTGAATGTCTACACCTAATACATTGAAGCCCTTGGGAATACGATCCCAGTTCTTTCTCCACAAAAGGCCGTAGCTGCAACCAAGATCAAGAACAGTATCATTTTCTTCAAATGATAAAGAATTAAAAATCTTTTCATACCACTCAATTCCGTCTGCAGCATGTTCCGCAGCATACCATCTGCGCTCATCCGCCCCCTGACTCATTTCCATTTTTCTTATAATGTCTGCAATATCGTCCCAGTCAGGATTTTCATCAAACCTTGCAAGCGCTGATTCTATGCACTTTGCAGCCTTTTGAAGTTCATATATTTTCTGATTCATCATTTCAAGCTGTTTCTCGAGGATTTCTCTTATAGAACTCTGTTCATCATTCTCAAGACTGCTCTTAATCTCTTCAAGACTAAGTCCAATATGCTTGAACGCAATAATCTTTTCAAGAATTATCAGTGAGCTTTTGTCATAGAGTTTGTAATTGCCCTCAGAAAGCCCAACAGGCTTAAGCAGCCCTTTTTCATCATATATACGAAGCGCCTTTGTTGATACTCCTGCCTGCTTTGCAATTTCTCCCGATGTCATTTTTTCCTTCATACTGACGCCCTCCTTTTTAGGTAAATGTAATTTTAGAAACTAAGTAATACAGCTGATTCGTACGTACTTCATCCTGTGATTACTTAATGGTAAAGGCTGCCCCAAGGGCAAGATCAATACTTTTTTATAATCTTCCAAGCACTCAGAAGCTTTTCCATATTCCAGGCAGCATTGGCGGGACTTGTAGATGGAAGACATATTGCAGGCCTTTTGATCACAGGCTCTGTATACTTTACATAATACTTAAGTGCTGTTTTACCATTGACATATATTGCCTTGATATCCGCTGTATTTAAAATAACGCTTAGATCGTTCGGTACTACATTAGTGATACTGGAATCCGATGATCCTACAATATCGCAAGACTTTATAACATCCCATAATGCAATCTTATTTCTTAACAAAAGAGCTTTCTTCTCCTCAATTGTCCCTGGCTCTTCCTCTTCGAATACTCCGGAAATCAACTTCCAAAATCTATTCTGCTTATGTCCGTAGAAGAACCCTTCTTCTCTAGATTTTACAGACGGAAAACTTCCCAGAATAAGTATTTTTGAACTCTTATCATATATTGGTTCAATTGGATGTATAACCATAATTAAGTCTCCCCTTCCCCCATCCAACATATATGCACACTCTTTTATAGTACAAGATGGCAACAAAAAAGAGAAGCATCACTCACTGCTTCTCTCTTACTGCCGGCGACCGGGGTCGAACTTTTAGTAGTCTCGTAAAGCCGCAGAGAAAGGGGCTTCGCCGACCTCGCCTTTCTTTTGTACCAAATTTGTACCATTTTCGTGTGGTAAAGAAGGCTCACATTTACCGTATATAATCAAGTTTTATGAGCAGATTATCTCCATGCAAGTCTGTTACAGCATCAAATAAAAAGTCATACTCGCGCTCTATATCCCGAAGTTCTTCACACTCCTCAAAATGCACGTCCTCTTCTTTATTGACATCTACAACGGTTCCATCTTTTAACTTATAAATTAACCTTCCGCTTGCCCTCATGACCCAATTCACCTTTTACCTTTTCACCGGATTATCCCATTCTCTTATTCCATAACATATTCCTTATAACCGTGGGCTATATTACCAGACATTACATCCTCTGCGATCCTGTCAGCATTATTCTTTATTTTAAAACCTATATCATCAGAAGTACCAGTAAACATCACCATTCCGCCATTCATCACATATGTTTTACCAAACTGATTATCAACATAAATGGGATTTCCTTCGGCATCATACACCCATAAATATTTGGCCTTATGATAATTGGTATTCATCTGCTCCTCAGCAAGTATTATCGGAGTATCAGTCTTCCCCTTAAGATATACATCAAACGTCCCTACTCCATAAGCGGTAACAGAATGTGCTCCCAATCCATACTGTGTCTCATAACTTGAATAAATCATGCTGTAATTAAGATACTGAGCATAGGCATCAATCATAGCAACATATCTGTTGATTTCCTCGTCAGATTCATAACCAACTGTCGCAAAGCCGTCATCAAGTCCATTCTGCACAATCTGGAATTGATCCGCAAGATTCTTTTCCAGTTCTGAAGTAAAAGAGGAATCGTACTCCGACGTTATTATCTTCCATAGCATCGTAGCCGTTCTCAGATCTAATGCATATCCATAGGCATATCCAAGATAAGAATACAGCGCACCTCTTATATCATCATCAGGAATAATAGCCTGATTCAACACAAAGTCGTTGTCTTCAGCATAATATAGCTCATCCAAAAATCCTCTGGCCACGCACATTTTATAATATGAATCATCCAGTGAGCTTTCCAAAGTCTTGTAAAAAGATATCCTGTTCTCCTGAGCTGTTTTCTGATTGTTCTCAAGGTCACTATTAGCCATATTCCCCAAAAGGTCGCCAAAAAGTTTCCCTGATGCCATGCCGGATTGTTCAGTATATTTTTGTTCTTCCCTATATGCCTTCACATCATAGTTACAAGGAAGTCCCATAATGCTATCAGATACATATTTGAACAAAAAACCTCTATCCAGTTCTGTACTTTCATTCTGGTTACCATCTGACTTCATGAGTTTTGACAGGCCATATATAGCGCCAGATGTCTTTTCCCATTTCTCAACGCAGGATTCAATTTCTTCAATCTGCCCAAGTGCCGATGTTTTTCCACCTGCGCTTATTATTTCATCCTGCCGGCTGCTGATTCTTTTATAAACTCCTGCAACATATCTCAGTTCACCTGGTCCAAATTCTTCTTTACCTACTATAGAAAGAACCGCATCAACATCAGCCTTTTGCATGTCTATCATACCATTCAAAAGACCTACCGGAGTGTCGTCAACATTTATAAATTCATTTATCCAGTTGACAGTATCAAATGGAATCAGATCAAGATACTGTTCCGCTTCTCCTAACACAGCGCTCTTGGCCGCTGATGTGATATAGTCTTCAGTGCCATCAATGAGCGCAGAAGTTGTATCAGTGATAATATCATCAACACTCTTTTTCTCCCACAAAGAGTCAACTGCTGCCTTTGCCGCTTCAGAAAGTATTGGACCATCCACAGCATCATCAATAATTGCATCGGTTATCGCTTTTCGATAATCTGTCCCCGTCTCATTAGCAGAAGCATATTGAATATATGAAGCCTTCTCAAGATTTGTAAGAATTATTGTTCTTATCAGTTCTTCAGTCTCTTTTTGGGTAAGATAGAGTTCTTTAATTTTATACTCATAAGTAGTGTCATTTTCCTCTGCTTCTGTCGTATCATCTATGGCAGACACATTGGTATCATCATTACCAGAATCCAGTTTTTCTACGGTTATATCATAGATACTGCTGCTAGAATTTTGTGCTCCAGAGCCCATCTGTGAAGTCACTTCTATAGCACGAGTCGAATCTTCAGTAGAGTTTTCTATCCTGCTAGTTCCAGCAACAACATTATCAGCAACAGAATCAGTGCTGCATCCGCTTAGAACGCAGCACTGAAATACACATAAAATCAAAAAAAATTTGATATTATTTTTCAAATCATCCTCCATAGGAAACAGATCTTATCCAACTGCTCATGGGTTTGTATCTATCCATATGGCAGGTCTTATTCCGGCAGTTGTAACTATATATGGTGTAGGTTCATTATTATTTGAAGGAATAGAGAATGAACCGGTTGAAGTAGCTATTCCATCAAAAGAGTACAGTGACATCCAGTTAGCATCATGATCATTTCGATAAGGAAAAAGCAATCCAAAACAATGTCCATAGCCTTGGTACATTTTAGTTATGTCGCCTCGATTTGATGAAGGAAACATTACGCTCCGTGTAAGAACCATGATATCATCAATGCTTTTTACGTAATCATATTTTCCCATAACGTAAACCGGTTGGCTTGTATGGTACTGATCATGAATATTTCTTGCATATTCAGTCACTGGAACATTGTTTTTTGCCGGAATAAACTCCGAAAGATCACTCTCCGCATAGTGTCTAAACTCGGGATAACTTAACAAAAAAACATAATCATCAGATTTTAAGCCCCCATAAATATCATAATTCTGTGAAGAATACTCTTCCTCTGCATAGGTTTTTTCCGATTTGATGGATCTAACCCATGGGGTATATTCACCAGTACCAGAATAGCGCCACTGCCATCCAGTCCCTGTTCCTTTTGTATCCTCTGTGTCAACATTTGTCAGGATAATTGAGGCTTTCTCTTCATCTGTAAAAGCTGCATCATAAAAATGTGAATTCAACCATGTTCGCACTTTGGATTCTGCCCATGTAACGGGCTGTTCTTCTACGACATCAGTGAAATTACTACCATCATTGCCACCATAATAATCGCACATTTTAATGTAATCATCACCGTATTGGTAAATCTCATTTGAAGGGAGGAAATCAATAATCATTTTGCTGTATAGCAAAAGCTTTCCGTTATCGTTTTCTAATACAACCCATTCAATTGGTTCTGCCTCATATAAATCGTTATCCTGCTCATAATGACCAAACTCAATTATATCGTTTGGTTTAGCATCTGAGTATACCGAAAGCGGATTTTTAAGTGCTTTAATTTCAGCTAATTTATCAGTACTATCCTTATAATCACCAACTTCTGTAAACAGGCTCTCTGCCGAGTCATAGTCTCCTTTCTCAAAAGCGTCTAATGCTTCTAAATACTTGGAATATAACTTATCTTCCTCTGTTTCTTCCTCAATTTGTGAGGTTTCAGCAGCCGATGCTTCTTCTTTCTCTGGCTCTTCTTTAAATTCTTCTACTGATTCTTCTTAAGTAGCTTCCACTTTGGTTTGTTCAGCCTGCGAAGCTGCTTCCTGCCCACATCCAACAGAGGAAGCGACTACCATAACTGAAATTATTGTTGCCAGAACTCTCTTTTTCATAATTTTTTTTGCCTCCTTAAATTCTCAATCGTGAATTTTAAAATCGTCAAAATCCTAAATTGACAGGTTAATTGTATCATATCGTGAATATCTCCACAATGTTTCTAGTCACAATAAGATCTTATAATTTTTTTAAGGAACTAGGAAACGGAGGCTTGAAACAAATATAATCGACTATTCACCCATGTGGGAAACCATGAAAAAAAAGAATATCAGCCAATATTATCTGTTAAAAAACGGACTTGATAATAAGACTCTTGATAGTCTAAAGAAAGGCAAAAACATAACGCTCGTTACCTTGGAACGTCTTTGCCATTTGCTTGATTGTACACCTAATGATGTTATTAACTTTTATGACTAAAACTCAAGAAGAGCCGCTGCAACAAACGCAGAGACTCTTCATACATAAACAATATCAATAATACTTACTAAACCTGATTCTTGATTGCATTACCGCTTCCGTATTTAATGTTTCTTATTCACAAGTTTATAGTTGGACACAAAGTTATAAAGGCTAATCTTTATTTACCACCCAAATGCCATTATGACTTGTGCCGTTTCTTAAGAGCATTCCTTTTTTCTTCAATGAAGCAATATAGTATTTTACTAATGTTTCTTTCCAGCCTAATACTTCCGCAGTTCTCGCAATAGTAATTGTAGGTTCTTGATTAAGCAGTTCTAATAGTTGCTTTTCGTTCTCATTGTCATTACGCTTTCTTGATTTTTCAATTTGGTTAGTTGGTTAGTATCTAAACTATCTAAACTATCCAAACTTTCAAAGTAATCCGGCTGAATTGGTATCGTTACCCATAATACACGCCTGTCTTCGTCCGTTTCAAATGTTGCCCTGGGCGAACCATTTCTCTGCAATCCCTCTTGAATAGTCGGAATTCCGGTACTACGTCCCTCGGTAAGATCCAGCTCTTTTAAAAATTCTCCAAGTCGCCTGTTTCTGTACATTTTGCTCTTAAAGCGCTCTCCCTTTTCAATGGTGTCAAAGGAAATCGATCTGTCAATCCCAGGAAAGCTAGTGATTTTGATATGGTCAGGCTCAATTTCGATCTGAACAGGCTCATAACACATATAATCCCTGTGATAGAACGCATTTACAACAGCTTCTTCCAGTACCTCATAAGGATAGCTCATAAATCTGTTTGCTTCCATGCGGTCAGGTACCTTCTGAACATACTCTTCAATCACCATATCCTGTAGCTTTTCCATGGTCCTGTTTATAATCTGAGGAACGGTTCCTTTTATTGGCGGCACTTCAATAAAGTTTTTGGGATCCTTAATACTTCCATTTGGAAACCGGACTATTTCAACCTGCATGTAAGGAAAAAACTTATCTGCATGATCACAGAACATCATAAGAGCGACATTCTTTATTCTTTCATGCTCAGGTGGTCCGACAAGAAGTTCCATCTGATCAAGTATTTCTCTCGCCCCAAGCTTTGAAACTTGTTTTGCTAACTTGCTTCCAGTTTTCTTAAGATGCTCTTCCAAAAGAATAGTAGAAATGTCGTCAATTGTAGCTTTCTCATTCCCTTGTACATCAAAAGGCTCCCTTGCGGACATGTCTTCAAGAACGAGCCAATCTTTGATACGCAGATAGCAGAGATTAAGAAAAAGGACATCAAGTATATGTACGAGTGTTGGACCGGTCAGGGACTTATAACCAGAAAGGCCTTTGTGAATCGTAAATCAGCCTTAAATGGAGTTTTTATCTATGCAGCTGAAAATGAGTATATCCCATTCAACTTCATTCCATCTATAGGAACATCTGAACTTAAGT
>NZ_JAGBLU010000024.1 GCF_017635265.1 Butyrivibrio sp. | reverse complement strand
GACATGTATAACTGTTAGTAAAGCTCCTTGATGATATCTGGTGAGAGGGGAATCCTCCCTTCAATCATTACTTAGATTTGGAAATAGAAACTATTAACTGTAGTCCTTAATGACTACATCATTACTATACTAGGAGGATAAGAATGAACGTACCAAGCGGATATTCTGAAATCGGTATGATTGGTTTTACCGATAGGGGCGATTATGCTTCAAATGCTACTTATGTCAAGAATGATTTGGTGCATTATAGTGGTGGAGTCTGGAGGTGCCTTATTGACGATACAAGTGGCATAGAGCCACACGAAGGCCTTAATTGGACTATCTTTGTAAGCCAACCGGAAAGTGCCGCAGAGAGCTTAATTGCTCCAATTGAGCATGATATTGGAGCAAGCGAAAGGGATTATGCAATAGGCGAAAGATTGATACTCAATGATATTTTGTATAAGGCTAAGACAGCAATTTCCGTGGGTGACGAACTTGTGGTGAATACTAATATTGAAGTAGCAAATGCTATCATGGATTTTGACACCACACCAACAAATGGAAGTACAAAGTTTGTGACAAGTGGTGGAGTATATAGTTATATAGATGCCATGATAACACAAGCAATAGCGGCATCATATTAAGGGGAGGATTATAAATGTCAGCGTTAACCGATTTATTCACAAGTTTGGCAAATAAAATAAGAAATAAGCTAGGAACTACTTCTACATATACTCCCACACAGGCTATATCAGCTATTGATGATGTATATACTAAGGGAGTAACAGATACTAAGAAAGGAAATGCTACTACTGGAGATGTAAAGAGTGGCGTAACTTTTACAAGTGCAAATGGAGTTGAACTTATTGGAACTTTTGCAGCTCAAACAAAAACAGTAACCGCTGGAACATCTGCTTCTACTGTTACACCCGATAGTGGTAAATATCTTAGTAAATTAACTATAAATCCTACCCCTTCACAGAGTAAATCTGCTTCACCGAGTACATCAGCACAAACAATAAGTCCTGATAGTGGAAAATTATTATCCAGTGTTAGCATTTCAGCTATTTCTACACAGGAAAAGACAGTAACATCTTCAAGAAGTGCGCAGACAGTAACGCCCGATAGTGGAAAGTATTTAAGTAAAGTTACAGTAAACGCTCTAGTACCAGCAGGCACTTACGACGCAGGAGCAACAAGAAGCACCGCAATAGATATGGGAGCAACAAGTAACTACAGATATGTAAATACTAATTCTGTTGCTAATACTAATAGTGGTACTTATACACCATCAAGTAATGGTACTGCTCTTGATATGGGTGCCACTAATACTTATAGATATGTGAATACAAGCACCGTTTATCAGTTAGGAATAACAGCAAATAAACAGGCTAATGCAACTAAAGATGTTACACTGATGGCACCTTCCGCTGGTTCATGGTGTTTAGTATTATTACCAAGGACTTGTGGACAGGTAGTAATTAACAACGTCACATATCAAGCAGGTTCATACGTATCAGGTGATATAGTTCACATACGAAATATAGATGGGTCAAATATAGCAAATTTAGCGTTAGATAGTGCACAAGGAAAATCGGGAACTGCTCTTAATCTATATGCACTTCAAGTAGTGTTAGCACCCAGTAGTACAAATAGACAAGTATATATTCAATTCACTTGTTATCTATAAAAAGGAGGCAAATAAATGAAAATTAAATTCCATGAAACTATTTATAATCTTATTGATATGCCAAATGTATTACCATCAAGATTTCAGGCAACAATAGAAAAAGGAGATAATACTTTTGATTCTATCATTGAAGATACTGTAAATCCTACAGAGATTACAGTATATAATGATGATGAGGAAATAGTAGGGGTATATACAGGCTTTAACAAGAGAATAGCTATAACAATAATGGAGAATGTATCTATTGAATTAGAAAATACTAATCTTCAATCACAGATTGATGCTCTTATATCACAAGTGCAGACACAAGAAACAGCAATTGCCGATCTTGGCGAAACAGTTAATGCAGTTTCTGAGGTAAATGATACACAGGATAGTGCAATATCCGATTTGGCTGATGCAATATCGGAAGTAGTAGGATAAGGAGGCTTAAAAAATGGGCGAATGGTACGGAAAAAAAATTATTAATGAGGTAATTAACCCAAAGACCAGTAAAGCATGGGCAATGGCTGATGTGCCAAAACTTTGGAAAGCCAAAACACAGAAATGGCTTGATGAATATGTTAATAACGAGTAATCGAATGAAAGTGATATATGAACATGATTAATTAGTTCGCAAAAGGTTACAATTTCTAAACTAAAAAATGAATAATTTATAGGGAAAAGACAGCTATCTGCAATATGGTAGCTGTCTATTTTATTGGAGGAAAAAGATGAAAAACATAGACATATTATCAAGCATTGTTGGAATCATAGCAGCATTCTTTACTACATTATTCGGAGGATGGACAGCTGGAATGACAACTTTAATGATATTCGTGGCAGTGGACTATATATCAGGCATCATTGTTGCTGGAGTATTCAAAAAGTCAAAGAAGTCAGAGAATGGAGCTCTTGAATCAAGAGCCGGATTCAAAGGCCTATGTCGGAAAGGCATGATCCTGATTGTAGTATTGATTGCATATAGACTTGATTTACTTTTGAACACTACCTATATAAGAGATATGGTGGTTATTGGCTTTTGCACAAATGAATTGATAAGTATTGTTGAGAATGCTGGATTGATGGGAATACCTCTTCCGGCAATTATCACGAAAGCGATTGACATACTTAAGAAAAAAACAGAATTTAATGAGGATAACATATATGAGTGAAGTATTGGGAATTGATGTCAGTCACTATCAGGGCGAGATTGATTGGCATGAAGTTTCAAAAGACAACAAGAAATTTGCAATCTTAAAATGTCAGTACGAAGCGCAGTCTCACAGAAAAGATGAATACTTTGAAAGAAATTATCAGGGAGCTGGAGAAAACGGATTATCAAGGGGAGTATATATTTATATAGCAAGAGCTTCAATGGCTGATCCTGAAGCAGACGCAAAGTCTCTTCTGAATCATCTTGCTGGAAGAACTCTTGAATATGGAATATGGCTTGACCTTGAGGATAAGACAGTCGAGGCTAAAGGAAAAGCATATATCAGGGATATTGCATATATTTATGCTGATATATTCAGAGCAGCCGGATATTATGTCGGAATATATTGCAATAAAGATTGGTATTCCAGACTTATCCATAATGATCTAAAGAGAGACTTCGACTTTTGGATTGCAAGATATCCGTCCAATGACACCGGAAAATATAATCCCACATCTTCATTGAAGCCTTCAAAATATGGAGTTGCATGGCAGTATTCATCACAAGGCTTCGTGACCGGAGTTAAGACAAGGTGTGATTTGGATGTTGATTTTGATGGCATCATTAATCTGACAGCGAACGCTTCGAAGGTTATCAACGGAAATCCATATCCAGAGCCAACAAGGACATTGAAAAGGACTTGCACCGGAGATGATGTCAAATGGCTGCAATATGAGTTGATAAAGCTTGGATATAATATCGGAAAGCTGGATGGAGTATTCGGTCAAAAGACATATTCAGCAGTATGCTTATACCAGAAGACTCAAGATGGCAAGTTGTCAGTCGATGGAATTGTAGGGAAATACACTTTGGAAGCTCTACAGAAGGCTCTGTGAGTTGACACGAAAGTTGACACGAAATAAAGCATAGTCGGTATTTATTGGGCTTGAAGCATTTTTGTAACATGTTCGATTCCCGTCAGCAGCTTACATTATTTAGAAAGCCCATCGGTTTGTTCCGATGGGCTTTTTTCTATGCATTCTTAAATTGAAAATTTAAGAATGCATCAACCAAGCCATTTTAAATCAACTTCGTTGATGAGGCTTGGTTGACTCTTTATTCATATTCTCACGAAATCCGCAGTTTATGCGGATTTCTGAAATTTAGTTCATGAAGTCATGTATTATCATCCTGACCGCGCCTGTCATAGCCTGTTCTTTCATAATATTCTTTTTTATCCTCATACATGTTGTTGTCGGCTATTTTGGACAGATCTTCGATTGAACAATGGGGATTGTCTCTTACGGTAGCATAGCCAATAGCTACACTTATTCCATCGACATAATTTCCGCGCCAGTGTTCAAGCTGAGTTTTAAAGTATTTGATCCTCTTTTCCAATTCATTTTTACTTGCAATTATGAGAACTGCAAATTCATCACCGCCAAGTCGGCCTATATTGCTGGTAGATGAGGATGAAAAGGCAAGCTTAAGGCAAGTTGCAGTACCTGTTAAAAGTTCATCTCCGGCATCATGCCCTAAGGTATCGTTGTAGTATTTTAATCTGTTGACGTCGATTGCTATGTAAGTAAGATCATGGGGAAGGCGATTCTTTTCATAATCATCTATAAGTGCGTAGAAATGCCTTCTGTTGCCAAGACCTGTTAATTGATCGGTGTATGCAAATATCTTGGTCTGAGCAAATTCTTTTTCTTCTCTTACACTTAGTCCTATTCTCCTGTATATAAGACCTATCTGAACCATAATATAGAGCATCAGGTCGATTATGATCACGAAAATGTAATTGTAATCAACATTGTCTATGTATTTAATAAGAGAGTAGCCTGCAAGTATGATAAATACCCCATTTGCTACTGCAATTCCGGTTCTGTTTGAAAGCCTTTTTTCTTCTCTTATACTGTTGTAGGAGTAGTAGCCAACCATTATCATTACAAGTACATCTAAAAAGTGCGCTATATACACAAGCCATCCCCACTCGAATATATCAAGAGATGCAAGGAGGCAGGATATGACAATTGTTATGGCAATAAAACCGTCAATTATCATATCTGATTTCCCAACTCTTAAGAAAATACATCTGGCAATTTCAAAGAACATTAAAGGCATCAGAAGAAAAGAAATTATATTAAGAATTGAGAAGCCCGTCATGTATCCGAATGCTATGAATGGGATTCTGGTTTCGTTTATTATCCACTGCCCTGAAATTACAGAAAATGCACCCGCATAGAAAAGAGCTTCAAAAGTAAGCTTTCTGATAAGGTTTGCTCTTCTTAGGATGAAAATCGCAGAAACAATCATTTCAAGCACACCTGTTACGGTAAACAGGATAAAAAGAACAACGGAGGGAATATTATTTTTTAGTTGTGAAATACAATAGGCTGACCTTGTAGTTACAAAGGCCTCTGTCAGTTCACAACCATAAAGAGATTTCTGAGGAGTGATGGTAACCTCTATTTTTTTGTCTGTATAATCAACTTCGAGAGGAATCCAGATTTCTTTTTTGCCTGCATCGGTGTTGTGTCCGAATAAAACGTTGTTTCTGGATTCCAGAACTTCGATGCCGTCAATTGACACAGAGTATTTTTTGTAATAGCACCTGATAACAAGAAGCTGGTCGCCGAAAACGGTTGGAAGAGTGTTATTTATGGTAAAGGTATCATCTGAGCTGAAAGGAAACGATATATATTTACCGTCGATTTTCCAATAATCATTCAGTGTTACGGAGTTCTCTCTGAAATAGTCGTTGGATTCATTGGAATAACAGAATCCCAGCCCAATGAACAGAAGAATTATCAGAATATATGTAAATGCTATAATTCGTCTTCTGAAACGCGTATCCATAGGCATTATTCTCCTTTGAATTCTCTATTTTTAATTATATCATGCACTATATTGCGTTAAATCTAATAATTTGATTAAGAAAGAGATAAAAGAATAAAAATATAGCAAAAAATGATAAGAAAACAGATTATTTTAGATTGAATTAGAAATATAGGTGGAATAAAATCAAAATTAGCAGAAACTATTTTTGCATTATTTCGAAATAAAATGGGGTGGATATTATGAAAAAGCGAAACTCGAAGTGGAAGTATCCCAGAACGAGACTTCAGTGGTTATGGGATAATATGGAAGGGTACAGAGCATTATATGCTTTGGCAGTGATTGGCACAGTTGTTTACAATATGTTGCAGCTGACTGTGCCATTTTTTTCTGCCCAAATTGTGGACAGATTCTTATCGGGACCAAATGCAAAAGAGAATCTCACGGGACATCCGGATGAGTTTATACGACTTCTTATTTTGATGATAGGTCTCACGGTTCTTCGATGTATCATAGTGTATTTTGACTGCATGGGATATGAATATGTATCTCAGGTGGTTTTGTTCAAGGTCAGAAATTTTCTTTATGACAAAATCCAGAGACAGGACATGAAGTTTTACAATACATACCGCACAGGTGATCTGATGACAAGAGTTACAGGTGACCTTGATGCGGTAAGACATATGGTTGCCTGGGTAATCAGAATGGTGGTTGAGGCATTTTCTCTGGTTACAGCTACAGCCGTATATTTCATTTATATGGACTGGAGATTGGCTTTTAGTCTTTTGATTGTAGCGCCGCTGATTTTCTTTATTATTTACGTGTTTAAACTGCTGGTTGCGCCGATGCATGCGCTTCTTCGTGAAAAACTGGCATATATGAATACTGTTGCACAGGAAAATATCGCCGGAAACAGAGTGGTTAAAGCTTTTGCAAGAGAAGAGTATGAAATAGAAAAGTTCGACGAATGTAACATGGATTACAGGGATACCAATAAAAAGACAGCTATGATATGGCTTAGGTTCTATCCGTTTGTGGAAACACTTGCCAATGCCCTTGCTGTAATCCTTCTTTTGGTGGGAGGCCTTTTCCTTATTCATGGTGATATTACCATGGGGGAATACGTGGCATTTTCAGGTCTTATATGGGCAATCGCAAACCCGATGAGACAACTTGGAAATGTTATGAATGAGTTCCAGAGATTTTCTGCGGCATCTGCCAAGGTAATGGAAATCTATTACTCAGAAGCTGAGATTGTGGACGCCAAAGATGCGGTCGATAAGCCTGAAAGATTTGAAGGAAACATTGAATTCAAAGATGTTTCTTTTCACTATGCAGACAATGATCTGCCTGTACTTGAGCATATTTCTTTTACCGCCAAAAAAGGTCAGACGATTGCCATTATGGGCGAGACAGGATGCGGAAAAACATCTCTTATACATCTGATTCCAAGGTTTTATGAGCCGTCAAGTGGGGAAATCCTTATTGATGGCGTTAATGTCAACAAGTTAAAACTGCACCAGCTAAGGAAAAATATCGGTCTGGCAACACAGGATGTTCTTCTTTATTCAGACACTATCGATGGCAATATTGCTTATGGAGACAGTGAAATAAGCAGGGAGCAGGTTGTGAGATTTGCCAAATATTCTGCAGCCTCTGACTTTATTGCCAAGATGCCTGAAGGCTATGAAACAATAGTAGGTGAAAGAGGTGTTGGTCTTTCCGGCGGACAGAAGCAGAGGATATCTCTTGCAAGGGCACTGGCAGTAAGACCTTCAATTCTGATACTTGATGATACAACTTCTGCAGTAGATCTTGAGACAGAAAAAGAAATTCAGGAAAGCCTTAAAAATCTTGATTTTGAATGTACAAAGATCATAATTGCCCAGCGAATATCCACCACAAAGGATGCAGACCAGATTCTTATCATGCAGCATGGGGAGATAACAGAGCGAGGCACGCATGAGGAACTTATCAGACTTGGCGGATATTATGCAGAACTTGTGAAGCTGCAGGCTGGCTAAACGTTTTGATGCGCACATATCTGTTTTAGCTGACATTTTCATTCCGTGAAAAACGTAGCAGTACTAAGCTTACAAAAAACGTAAGCTAAGTGCTGACGTTTTTCAAGGCAGCAAAAACATATATGCACTTACAAAACGCCTTAGGCACTATGAATTTTCAAAGTACAGGTAATACCACGACTATAATTTGGAGCTGGTTACCGTTAACGACCGTGTTTTGGTCGGTTACGGTATCCGCATCCGATCGGACTTAGTCAGATAATAAACTTGCGTTATTAGAGGAGGAATGGACGTGAGACGAAATACATATAAAGAGGATGAAATATTAGAAGAGCCCTTTGATATAAAGCATCTTTTAAGGGCTTCCGGATATATAAAAAAACATGCGGGAAAAATGGGACTGGCGCTGTTGTTTTCTGCTATTGGTGGTGCGGCAGCGCTAGTAAGCCCGATGATAGTTCAAAGAGCGCTGGATGTTGCTATTCCAAGCGGAGATGAGAGGATGCTGTACAGACTTGTTATAGCAGCTTCCATCTTTTATGTTTGCAGCGTTATTTTTACCACAATCCGTTCAAGAATAATGGTAAATGTGAGTCAGAATATCATTTATCAGATAAGGAGTGATCTGTTTGAACATCTTCAGAAACTGCCATTTCAGTATTATGATGACAGACCCCACGGTAAGATTCTGGTAAGAGTTGTTAACTATGTAAACTCTGTTTCGGATATGTTAAGTAACGGCCTTATAAACGTAGTTTTGGAAATACTAAACCTTGTTTTTATCGTTATATTTATGTTTGCTGTTGATGTTAAGTTAAGTCTTGTGGTTCTGGCAGGCGTACCGTTTCTTATGATATTTATGTTCTGGATAAAGAATAAGCAGAGAAAGGCTTGGCAGGCTGTATCCAACAAAAACTCCAATCTGAATGCTTATTTGCAGGAAAATATTGTAGGCGCCAGAATAACACAGATTTTTGCAAGAGAAGATGAGAATGCCGAGATATTCAAAGTTCTTTCTTCCAACTGCAAAAAAGCCTGGATGAAGGCAGTAAGCTATTCGACAATGGTTTGGCCCGGAATTGATACTATTTCGGTACTTGTTCGAGCTGCAATATTTATGTTTGCTCTTGTTGTTTTTTCGAAGGGCAATGAGTCACTGGGTGTTATTGTTGCCATATCAAGTTATGCATCAAGATTTTGGCAGCCTATCATGAACCTTGGAAATATTTTTAACAACTTTATAAACAATATGGCGTATCTTGAGAGAATATTTGAAACTATGGATGAACCGGTTACCGTAGATGATGCTCCTGATGCAGTGCCTATGAAGAAAATGGTAGGGGAAGTGACGTTTGACCATGTATCTTTCTCCTATGAGAAGGGAAAAGAAATACTTCATGATGTATCTTTTACTGTAAAGCCCGGAGAGAGTATTGCTTTGGTTGGACCAACCGGCGCCGGAAAGAGTACGATTGTAAGCCTTATTTCAAGGTTTTATAACGTAGACAGTGGAAGAATTCTTATAGATGGTCAGGATATTTCAAAGGTTACACTTAACTCACTTCGCTCACAGATGGGAATAATGTTGCAGGATAGCTTTATTTTCTCCGGGACTATTGGAGACAATATCCGCTATGGTAAGCTTGATGCAACCGAAACAGAGATTAGACGTGCCAGCAAAGCAGTATGTGCGCACGATTTTATAAAAGTAATGCCAAAAGGCTATAATACTGAAGTTAAAGAGAGAGGAGCCCTTCTTTCGCAGGGACAAAAGCAGCTTTTATCCTTTGCAAGAACTCTTTTGTCAGACCCTGCAATTCTGGTTTTGGACGAAGCAACTTCCAGTATTGATGTTCAGACGGAAAAAGCTCTTCAAAAGGGCCTTGATACCATGCTTGAAGGCAGGACAAGTTTTATAATTGCACATAGACTTTCCACCATTACAAAATGTGATAAAATAATGTATATAGACAACGGAGGAATTTCCGAGTGTGGAAGCCATGATGAGCTTATGGCAAGGAAAGGTGCGTACTATCATTTGTTTACTGCACAGATGGATGGTATAGAAGCTGTGTGAAAAGGTGACTGAAATTTGACAAGTTATTACGACTATTGTAAAATTTGTTTCATGCTAAAAAAGAAAAAAACTAAAAATCAAATAATATTAGGTTCTTTTGCCGCCGCTTTTTCAGTAGTTGTTTTTGCAGGTCTTATGGCTGATAAGCATATAGCGACCGTTGAAGCTGCTCAGATTAATGAAAGCGTTGTTGAAGGAGAGGTTTTAAACGTACAGTTGGATGAAGCTCTTGGAGAAGAGAATTTGTCACAGGAAGCTGTAACAGAATTAATTGCCGTGGATGAGACCTTGGAAGCAACAGGAGAAAGTAGTGAAGAAACCTGCGGGGCAGTAGTTACTTTGTATGACAGTCCACTTGTTATGTATGCAAGTGACACAGTAAATGTGAGAAGCGGAGCAGGAACGGATTTTGCCAAGCTTGGCAGGATTGCCTGGGGAAGTGAACTTTCTGTATTGGGTGTTACTGACAATAATTGGTACGAAATTTCTTATGGAGATTCAGTAGGCTTTATTAGTGGTGATTACGTTACATCAGAAATTCCGAGTGTGCCGTATCTCTTTGTTGGTGATTCCAGAACTGTTCAGCTTGAAATGGCTGTTGGAGATTCTGACAAGGCATATGTAGCCAAAGTCGGAGAGGGATACAGCTGGTTCAAAAATACAGCCCTTACTGAAATTCAGGAGTACGCCGGAAATGGAACGACCATGATCATTAACTTTGGTGTTAACGATCTTGCCAATGCTTCCAAGTACATTAGTCTCATTAACAGTTACATTGATGTTTGGGATGCAGCAGGCATAACAGTTTATTATTCATCAGTTACACCGGTCGGAAGTTATCCTACTGTTACCAATGCGCAGATTGAGAATTTCAATTCAAGACTTCAATCTGAACTTGATCCGAGAATAAAATGGATTGACAGTTATTCTTATCTTACACAGACAGGCTTTAATACTGCTGACGGATTGCACTATGATAAGAGCACTTATCAAAACCTCTACTCCTACTATATGTCAGTAGTGGCAACCGATGTATAAAAGTATGACTTTCTTGTAAATGGTCACAGATGATGTGGAAGTTTAGAGATAGTTCTGTTCACTCCGGTATTTTTCAATGTGATAAATTGGACATAAAACACCCACAAAAGCCATGTTTCATGCTTATTCAGAGCACAAGTCTTTTGTGGGCTTATTTATATCCATTTATCAGCATTTCAAAATAAATCATTCACATAACTATCTCTAAACTTCCACAACATCTGCTGTTCTGCTATAAATAGTATAATCTTAGCAGTAAATAGAAAAATCCATTTGTGCCCATAGCTTTGGATAGAGCGATTTAGTATGAGCAATAGAGACTGTTAATAAAAAATAAAAGCCTCATTTCCTGTTTTGAATAAGCATGAAAGGAAATGAGGCGGATTATTTTGAATTTACTGTCTCTTTGCGAATACTACCCGAGCTCTGGACAAAGCTATGGGCATAAATGGATTTTATTTTGGCTCTCGCAAGAAAGTATATATTCTTGAAATTTGGGTTTAGAAATGCATAATTATAGTTATGAATGAGAACATGACTATTGGCATCCTTGCCCATGTGGATGCGGGAAAAACAACTATATCAGAAGGAATATTATATTTGGCAGGTGCTCTGCGCAAGATGGGAAGAGTGGATCACAGAGACACCTTCCTTGATAATTACGACCTTGAAAGAGACAGAGGTATCACAATTTTTTCCAAGCAGGCGGTCTTTGAATATGGTGGATATAACTTTACTCTCCTTGATACCCCGGGACATGCTGATTTTTCTGCAGAAATGGAGAGAACTCTCTCTGTTTTGGATGCGGCGGTGCTTCTGATAAGCGCTCCCGATGGCATAACAGGGCAGACCAAAACATTGTGGAAACTTCTCGATTATTATCGTGTTCCTGTATTTATTTTTGTTAACAAAATGGATCAGTACAGGGGAGAAAGAGATTCACTGTTAAAAGAAATAAAGGATACATTAAGCGGAAATTGTATCAATTTTGATGATGATTTCAATTCGCCTGAACTTCAGGAAGAAATAGCAGTCTGCGACGAGACACTGTTAAATATTTTTCTTGAAGGAAATGAAATATCCAAAGATCAGGTGAAAGAACTGATAAAGAGCAGAAAATGCTTTCCATGCACCTTTGGAAGTGCATTAAAAATGGAGGGAATAGAAAAGCTTCTTTCTGTCATAACTTCTTTTGCACCTAATATTGAGGCTGATGAAAATGCTCCATTTGGTGCTAAAGTATTCAAGATAAGCCGTGATGCAAACGGAAACAGACTTACACATATCAAGGTCACAAGCGGAGAATTACTTCCAAAAACTCAGCTTGGTGATGAGAAAATAGACCAGATACGCCTGTATTCCGGTGATAAATTCGCAGCTTTGACAAGTGCAAAAGCTGGTCAAATCTGCGCTGTCACCGGACTATCCTCGGTTTTACCGGGAGAAAATATAGGTGATAACTCTTATGCCCGGCAAAATGGCCTAATACAGCCCATCCTGTCATGCTCGGTTATCCTGCCTGAAGACAAAGATCCTATTGGCTTTTACAAAGAACTTAAAGTTTTGGAGGAAGAAGATCCCACTCTGCAGCTTAGCTTCAATGAAAAGGCCCGGCTTATAGAAGTAAAGATAATGGGCGAAGTTCAAAAAGAAGTTCTAAAGCATATGGTTAAGCAGCGCTTTGGGACGGATATTGAATTTGGACCGGGACATATTGTCTATAAAGAGACCATTGCTAATAAAGTGGAAGGTGTCGGACACTTTGAACCGCTGCGCCACTATGCTGAAGTCCATTTGCTTTTGGAACCGGGCCCGGAAGGTAGCGGAGTTACTTTTGCAAACAAATGCAGCACAGATAAACTCTCGCTTAACTGGCAAAGGCTTATATTGACGCACTTACAGGAAAAAAAGCATTTAGGAGTTCTTACCGGTTCTGAAATCACAGACATAAAAATAACTCTTGTAACAGGAAAGGCTCATGAAAAGCATACGGAAGGCGGGGATTTCAGACAGGCAACCTACAGAGCTGTGCGTCAGGGGCTTATGTGTGCCGAGTCAGTACTTCTTGAACCTGTTCTGGAATACAGACTTGAGATTCCTCAGGGAGCGGTGGGAAGAGCTCTGACAGATATGCAGCGTATGAACGGAACCACATCTCTTCCTGACATATCAGGTGAAAAAGCGATAATCACAGGAACAGTACCTGCTGCATGTTTTCTTGACTATGCATCTGAGCTATCTTCATACACCCGTGGAGAAGGACAAATTTTTACAACCTTCAAAGGCTATGAACCCTGCCATAATGCAGCGGAAATCATTGAAAAAACGGGATACGATCCTGACCTTGATGCCGATAATCCATCATCATCTGTCTTTTGTTCTCATGGAAGCGGAATAATAGTTCCATGGGATGAAGCATTGGAACGAATGCATGTAGATTCAGGTCTTTTCCCAAAGAAGAGGACCGCTGCAGTTATAGAAAAAGAGTTTGTTAAATACAAAGATTCCGAAGAGGAGTTAAAGGCTATCTTTGAAAGAACCTATGGGAAGATTACCCCCAGATACGTAGAAACAGCTGTAACCTACGACTCTGCAAATCAGGCAGACAGCCCGGATGAAGATACAAGAGACTACGATCTCGAAAAAGCCAAGAAGGAAAAGCACAGTAACAGTTCCCCAGCCCATAAAGAGGAAATCAATAAAAAATACCTTTTGATAGATGGCTACAATATCATATATGCGTCAAATGAGCTGGCTGAACTGGCCGGAACCGATCTTAAAGCGGCACGTGATAAGCTGATCGATATTGTTATGAACTTTCAGGGATTTAGAAGCGAGCAGGTGATTATTGTCTTTGACGCATATAAAGTTCCCGGAGGAAAAGAGCATATAGATAACTATAGTGGTCTTTTGGTTGTATATACCAAAGAAGCTGAAACTGCTGATCAATATATAGAAAAAGCTGCCCATGAAATCAGCAAAAAGTATCAGGTTACTGTTGCAACTTCAGATGCTATCGAACAGGTAATCGTATTAAGCAGCGGTGCTTTAAGGCTTTCAGCCAGAGATTTTTGGGAGGAAATAAAAATAACCAATGAGATGATTTCCGAAAAAATCGCGTTGAAAATGAAAGAGTCAACCAAGCCTTATTGAGGAATTGATTAATCTGTATCATGTGTTATACTAAATGTATCACAGATTAGGAGGCGTTTATGATCATAGAGATTGATTTTAATAGTGATGAAGCAATCTATATGCAGCTTTGCAACCAGATCATCCTGGGCATTGCTACGTCTCAGTTCCGCGAGGGAGAGCAGCTTCCAAGTGTAAGGCAGCTGGCAGAGACCATCGGCATCAACATGCATACAGTTAATAAAGCTTATTCCATACTTCAGCAGGAGGGCTTTGTTAAGATAGACAGAAGGCGTGGAGCCATAATCGCCATAGACATTGATAAATTGCAGGCACTGAATGAAGCTAAGTCGGAACTTGCGGTAGTACTTGCCAGGGCAATCTGCAAAGGGCTCGGAAGAGATGATATACACAACCTTGTAGATCAGCTTTATGACAATTACGAGAGAAATTCTTGATGAAAGGAAGAATAGTATGGATTCAAAGTTTACTTTAATGGCAGCTGATGCGTTAAAGCTTGCCAGAAAAACAGCTAGAAGCCTTAAGCTTAATTATGTGGGTACCGAACACATTCTCATGGGACTCATATTAGAAGATGGAAGTGTTGCTTCCAGAATCCTTATTGATAATGGTATCGATGAGAACCGTATGATGGATATGATCAAGGATCTCATTGTTCCGGACAGTACAGTAAGTACTCTTGATAAAGATGGTTTTTCACCAAGGGCGGAAAAGGTTTTGGAGGAAGCCCACAGACTTGCTGAGCGATTCCATGCAGATAAAACCGGAACCGAGCACATCCTTTTGGCTCTTATAAAAGAGGGTGAGAATGTTGCAGTAAGGCTTATAAGCACACTTAATGTGCCTGCTCAGAAGATATATGCTGAGACTCTCGCAGCTATGGGCGAGGATCCTAACCTGGTAAAAGAGGATTTGGGAAGAAAGGCTGCTCCCAAGACGGGGAAGAAGGCATCAATTCTTGCCCAGTACAGCAGAGATATGACCGCCCTTGCACTTGAAGGTAAGCTCGATCCTGTTATCGGAAGAGAAAGAGAAATAAAAAGAGTTATACAGATACTTAGCAGAAGAACCAAAAACAACCCTTGCCTTATCGGTGAGCCCGGGGTTGGTAAGACTGCAGTTGTAGAGGGACTTGCCCAGAGAATAGCATCGGGTGATGTACCGCTTACAGTACAGAATAAGCGCCTTGTTACTTTGGATCTGTCGGGGATGATTGCAGGTTCCAAGTATAGAGGTGAATTTGAGGAACGTATTAAAAAAGTTATCAAAGAGGTTTCCGAAGATGGAAATATAATTCTTTTTGTTGATGAGATGCATACGTTAATCGGTGCAGGCGGTGCCGAGGGCGCTATTGATGCTTCCAACATTTTGAAACCATCTCTTGCAAGAGGCGAGATTCAGATGATCGGAGCAACAACTATTAGCGAATTCCGTAAATATGTTGAAAAAGATGCCGCTCTTGAGAGAAGATTCCAGCCGGTAAATGTTGATGAACCTACCAAAGAAGAGGCAATAGATATCCTTAAGGGTATTGTGAGTAAATATGAGGAACATCACAAAGTGACCATAACTCCCGAGGCAGTTAAGGCAGCGGTTGATCTGTCTGAGAGATATATCAATGACAGAAATCTTCCGGACAAGGCAATTGATCTTATAGACGAAGCTGCTTCTGCAGTAAGACTTCGTACTATGGGAGTATCACCCAAGATAAAAGAACTTGAAGAAACAGTTAAGTCCTATGATGGGAAGATTGAAACTGCACTTAAGGATCAGGACTTTAAGGCAGCAGGTGAGTACAATAAAGAGCAGAATGCCCTTATTGCCAAACTTAATCGGGCTAAAACAGCTGAAAAGAAAAAACAGCAGTCCTCAGCTTTTGTGGTAAATGAGAATGACATAGCAGAGGTAGTTGCCGAGTGGACAAGAATTCCTGTTAAGAAGATTGCTGAAAAAGAGTCCGAAAAGCTCCTTAAACTTGAATCGGTACTTCATAAGAGAGTTATTGGACAGGAGGATGCTGTTAAGGCTGTGTCCAAGGCCATCAGAAGAGGACGTGTCGGACTTCAGGATCCCAACAGACCAATAGGTTCATTTCTTTTCCTTGGACCGACAGGTGTAGGAAAGACCGAACTATCCAAAGCCCTTGCTGAAGCAATGTTTGGTGATGAAAATGCGCTTATAAGAGTTGATATGTCAGAGTATATGGAAGGTCACTCCGTTTCCAAGATGATCGGATCACCGCCTGGATATGTTGGCTTTGATGATGGTGGCCAGCTCAGCGAAAAGGTCAGAAGACATCCTTACTCAGTAATTCTTTTTGATGAAATTGAGAAAGCGCATCCTGATATCTTTAATGTGCTTTTACAGGTTCTTGACGACGGTCATATTACAGATTCAAAGGGTAGAAAAGTAAGCTTTAAGAATACTATCCTTATTATGACTTCCAATGTGGGAGCTCAGAAAATAGTTGATCCCAAAAAGCTTGGATTTGGTGCAGGCAGCGATGAAAAGAAGGACTACGAGGACATGAAGTCCGGAGTAATGGAGGAAGTTAAGCGTCTGTTTAAACCTGAGTTTATCAACAGAATTGATGAGATTATGGTATTCCATACATTAAATGAAAAAGAAATGATGGATATTGTTACACTTCTTTCACAGAATCTTGGAAAGCGTTGCAAGACACAGATGGATATAAATCTATCTATTTCACCTGCGGTTAAGAAATACCTTGTGACCAAATATTCTGATGCCAAGATGGGTGCAAGACCGCTTAAAAGAGCTATCCAGCAGACTATTGAGGATGCAATGGCAGAGGAACTTTTAAAGGGCAATATCAAGGCAGGAACAGATGTAACAGTCAATCTCAAGAACGACAAGATTGTTTTTACAACAGGGCAGGGTACAAAAACTTCAGTCAAAAAAGTTTCTGTCAAGACAACAAAACCTGCTAAATCATCTAAGACAAAAAGCACAGTTACAACAAAAAAGCCTGTAAAAAAATCTTCAAAAAAGTAACAAAATTTTAATTTTACATTAAGGTTCAATGACTTATAATGTTTAGTAAGAAACGAGCTATATATTTTTAGGAGGTTTGGATATGGCTGTAGTTGAGCAGTTAATTCGTGCTGAAGATGATGGAAGTATCAGTTTTGGAAACTATAAGCTTCCGGAAAAAAAGAAACTGGAAAATTTCGAGCATGGCGGAGACATCTATAAGGTAAAGACTTTTAAAGACATTACCAAGCTTGAGAGCAATGAGAACTTCGTATATGAATCCGTGCCCGGAACTACAGTTACAGGATTTAAGGAGACAGAAAAAGGACTGGAGTTTAGTGTAGAGGGTGAAACAGACGCCCAGATCACGCTTGGCCTTCTTGAGAAAACTGAATATAATGTGTTTGTGAATGGAACCAGTATTGGGAAAATGAGCACAAATGTAGGTGGAAAACTTAATTTAAGTGTAGAACTTTCAGAAGGAAGTGAAACACAGGTAAGAGTTGAATGTTAAAATTACTGTAGGGCTCTTCGAGAAGACTCGAAGGGCCCTTATTTTTTGGAGGAGTTATGGCAACTAAAATAAAGACAGTTTTCTTTTGTCAGAAATGTGGGTATGAATCATCAAAATGGATGGGACAGTGCCCGGGATGCAAAGAGTGGAATACCTTTGTTGAAGAGACAGTTAAAGCTACTCCTAAATCAGCCGTAGTATCAAAAGGGACAGCAGGCGCTTTAGGGGAGTATAAAAAGCCTCAGACACTCTCTGAAATTGTAATGACAGATGAAGAACGTTTTGATACGCATATAGGAGAACTTAACAGAGTGCTTGGAGGAGGCCTTGTTAAAGGCTCTCTTATTCTTGTGGGTGGAGATCCGGGAATAGGAAAATCCACGCTGCTTTTACAGGTGGCAGGAAATCTTTCTGAAGATAAAAGAGAAGTGCTCTATATTTCAGGCGAGGAATCACTAAGGCAGATAAAGCTTCGCGCAGGCAGAATAGGAGAGTTTTCTGATACACTAAAATTTATGTGTGAAACAAATCTTTCTGATATTGAAGAAGCAATAACAAGAGCAAAGCCGCAGGTTATTGTGATTGATTCAATTCAGACAATGTACAATGAAGAGGTGTCCTCCGCTCCGGGAAGTGTTTCTCAGGTCAGAGAATCTACATCTGTACTTCTTCGTATTGCAAAGAGCATGAATATTTCAGTATTTATCGTAGGGCATGTGACAAAAGAAGGACAGGTGGCAGGTCCCAGAGTACTGGAACATATGGTGGACACTGTTCTATACTTTGAAGGTGATCGTCACGCTTCCTATCGAATACTCAGAGCTGTCAAAAACAGATTTGGCTCCACTAACGAGATAGGTGTTTTTGAAATGCAGGAAAAAGGTCTTATGGAGGTGACAAACCCATCCGAATTCATGCTTGATGGGAGACCTATTAATGCCAGTGGCTCTATTGTAACCTGCTCAGTTGAGGGGACAAGGCCTATTTTGATAGAGGTTCAGGCCCTCGTCTGCAGGACGAATTTTGGATTCCCAAGGCGTCAGGCCAATGGTACGGATTATAACAGAGTAAATCTTTTGATGGCAGTACTTGAAAAGAGAATAGGCCTGCAGATGGCAGACTACGATGCATACATCAATTTGGCAGGAGGAATGAAGATAGCTGAACCATCCCTTGATCTTGGTATCTGTCTTGCCATCATATCCAGTTTTAAGAATAAACCAATAAAAGAAGATACGATTGCATTTGGAGAGGTAGGTCTTTCGGGAGAAGTGCGAAGCGTTAATATGGCTGAGGCCAGAGTTCAGGAAGCCAAAAAGCTTGGGTTTAAGACCTGTATCGTGCCGGGAGCTCTCGAAAAGAAGCTGAAAGCAAGCTGTAAAGGGATTGAAATAATCGGTGTACATTCAGTCAGTGATGCTCTGACACTGATTTAAACAAAATAGTTTCCAATTAACAAATTTTTTCATGATTATGATTGATTATATGATAGTGAATTTGATATATTTATTAGGTATGTTTGTTTTAGCGAGTTAAATCGAAAAAGAGTTTGGCTTTTGGAGTAATCAGGATGAAAGGGATAAAGAGGACAGTTGTATTTATTTTAATAATGATGACTATTTGTATTTATAGTCTTGCTGACAGTATGACTGTACTTAGGATTTATGCTCAGGAAGATGCAGCTGATGAAGCTACGTCAGGTTCATGTACTGAGACGACAGAGAATAACCTTTCTCAAACAGATTTAACGGTTGAGGAAAACGAACAGGCTGTTAATTTAGAGGAAAACGAATATATCTACTATGGCACATCTTTTTATATCTTGAATGGAATTGATACAGAAATTCCTTATGAGATTTCTTCATATCCTTCATCGAATTATTCAGCAGGAATCAGTATTTTGGGAGCAGTCAGCTCTTTTGATGAAATTGTGGGAACGGATCTGGCTGATGAACCGGCAGAGGACATATATTATGCTGACAACAACGTTACGCAGGCACTTAATGAGCTTCCGACAATAGAACAGATTCAGTCGGTCAGAAGTGATTTTGATCCATCCATACATTATATTCAGTGGTATGTAATCAAGAATTCAGGCTATTATATGCATGTTGACGGTGTGATCATGACCAGAAAAAACAGTGAGGCTGCTTCAGATTCATCTTCTGCTGCCGCATCAGAAAACTCAAGTGAAGCGTCCTCATCTTTATCAAGTGAAGCATCTTCGGATGCATCAAGTGAAGCATCCTCAGCTTCGTCGAGTGAGGCGTCTTCCGAGGCATCAAGCGAAGCATCTTCAGAGAGCTCAAGTGCAGTTTCTGATACCGATGAAGAGCAGCCGGATATAACTATTGAACTAGAGACAATATTAGGCAATCCTGTTGTTCCTGATGATGGTGAAAAGCATCTTGTTGGCGAAGGCTTCAAGATAAAGATTATTGACAATAAAGAGCCTGAATCATTAACTGAAAAGATATATGATGCATTTGGAAAGTTTCTTAAAACCAATGTGATAACGGTATCTGCTGCAGATGGAAACGGCACAACTTTTGAGTACAAGCATTGCCAGTATTGGATAAGTGTTGATGCAGCTTATGCCTATGTTACAGCAAAAGACATTTCTGAAAAGGGGCTTACTATTCCTTTTATTTTTGATGGAGAAGTTATTGAACCTGAAGATATTAGAGTTGGAGTAGTTGATAAAGTAACCGGGATAATCTCTGCTTTAAAAAGTGAAACCAATGTGGCAGTACAGACCAGACAGGCATCTGTAGATGTAAATAATGTTCTTACTTTAGAGGCGGGTACTACTGTTAAAAATGATGACGGTAATACCCTTACAAATGATGACTATGAAGTGATTGACGGAAGCTTGAAAGAGGGACACCGTATTTCAAACGTCGTATTTAATGGAAGCCAGACAGGTGTAGGAGAGAGCAGTAATGAGATTACATCTGTAGTTATTGTGGATAGTCAGGGCAATGATGTGACTTCACAGTATGTTATCAAATGCGTCAGGGGAAGACTTGTTTTGGTGGATGGCGGTTCCGGTGCCGGTACAGGCTCGGATTCTGTGGATAGTGCAGTGACATCGGCTTCGGAAGTTACAACGATTTCATTTCCATCTGTGTCTTCTGCGGCTTCTTCATCATTATCGGTTGATATAAGTGCTTCTTTAAAAAATGATGTCTTTGTATCTTCAGAGCAGGTTTTAAGTACTGTTCCGGGTTCATCTGTTCTTGGAGCAAGGCTTTCAGCCACAGGTGATTTTAATGGTGATATAGATAAAAGAATAGCTTTTATAGCGCTTAGCTTAGTGGTTTGCACTACTATTTTGAGTTTGAACAAATCAAAAGATTTTTTTAGAAAAAAAGGTTAAAAATAATTATTAAATGTCGATAAGATAAGTGAGCATGTTTTTAGACTTTTATTTTGTGCGCTTCTGGCGCGGGATGGAGAGTGAACATGATGCTTATCTTAAAAAAGGCATTGAGTATTGTTTTGGCGGTCATAGCTGGAATTTTCATAATAGGATCAGACATAAGTTCACTAATGGTCCAGGCTGCGGACGATCCGTACACAGCCCTTTCCAAAGCTACAACAAAATATAATGGTGTGGATTATAAAAACGAATATAATCCACTTTATTACTATCTCAATTATCAGGACTTGCGCGATGCATACGGAACTGATGCAGGCAAGCTCATTGAGCATTGGGTCGTATTTGGCAAAAAAGAAAAAAGAGTTGCCAATAGGCTTATAGGCGATAGTACTGAATATGTTGTTCCTACAGGTGACACGGGAGTGGTTATTATCCCTAAGTCTAAACACGGGAACGGCGGAATGACCTACGATCAGGAGGTAATAGCCAGAAGCTATGCCAAGCAGATTGCTGATGGTATAAATAAAGCGATTGAAGCGGCCAATACGTCAAAAAGTTCTTCTAAGAGCTCAAGTTCTTCAAGTAGTTCATCAAGCAAAAACAAAGTAAAGGAAGTTGAAAAAGTTGCCTATGCGGCAGGCGTTATAAATGCTTACTGTGCGCAGGGAACTTATACCACAGAAGGACAAATATACAGAACAGCCTATGGAGTATTTGTGGGCGGAGAGTATTCGTGTGCCGGAGCCACAAGAGCATTGGGCCTTGTTCTTGATTATCTTGGAATCACCTGGGTTCATAAAAATGCCAATACCTGGAATGATCAGTGGTGTCAGGTGATTGTTGATGGTAAAGAAGGCTATGCAGATGCTATAACAGCTACGGCCGGCTATGGCAAACACCCCAATGAAGGCGGAAGTGAAAAAGATGCTGTAACTTATGCAAAGATAAGAAATAAATTTGATATGGCTTCTCAACGGGCAAGAACGACGGATTAAAAATATGGGGCGATTAAATATTTCTTTTTACAAAAGAATATTGGCGGCAGTTCTTGTGATATTAGAGTGTCTGATTGGCTTTCGTTTAGATGCAAAGGCGAGTGGAATCACACAGATTGATTCTTCAACATTCAGAGGGAGTCCTAATATAACAACTATCCATATCGGAAGTGATGTTACAGACATTTCTTCTAATGCTTTCAGAGGGCTAATGGCTCTTAAATCCATTACGGTCAGCGAAAATAATTCATTTTATACTTCTTACAGTAATTGTCTTTATAACAAGGACAAAACAGAGCTTTTATGTTTTCCGGCTGCCCTTACAGGTGCGAATATACCGGAAACAGTAACGTCAATCGGAAAAAATGCACTTTACGGAGTGTCAGACAGCCTTAAAGAAGAAATAAGAAGCGTAGTAGAATCTCAGGCCCAGAATAACCTGATGGAGTGGCAGGTTCCGGGAGAACACTTTATTCATACGCCCTATGGTGTCAAGTGGAGAGATGCTGCAGGAAATGCCACAGATCCGGATACGGACTTAAAAAAACTTATAGCTTCAGTTTTGGAGGCAAGTACCACAGACTCCATGACACAAAGGCAGCAGCTTGAAAATGCATTTAATTATCTGGTGAACTCGGTTTCGTATGAGAGAAAGATGGATGTTCCAATCGGAGACTGGACCGGAAGCTACGCTACGGACATGCTTTTAAATGGAAAAGGCAATTGTTATGGATATGCAGCTGCATTCGGGTATATAGCCAAAGGACTGGGATTCGAAACAAGAGTTTGCAGTGGTATGGTTCAGTCATCACTAGGTGGAAAAACGCCACATGCATGGAATGAAGTTAAGTTGGGAGACAGATGGTACATTTTTGATTCAGAGATGCAGGATGCCAAAGGGGAAGGTTATTATAAACAGACATATGACAGTTATCCTGCCGGGCCGATTGAAAAGCAGCTTACCTGGACGATTTATTATTAAGAGAGGTTCTTAAAATGAATAGATTATCAGGATTATTTATTGCAATACCAATATCTTTTGTGTTTATATTTATCCTTAACATCATGCTATATACTACAGTTCCATTCTATAGAGAGGCTTTAAACGGAGCGGTGGGAAAAGATGATATTCCTGTGGTGGAAGCCAGCAGTGAGCCTGTTATTTATGAAAATGAGATAACAGTAATAGAGGATGATAGCACCGCAACGGCTGCAGAAGGAGTGACGACAGATTATAATACAAAAACCGCTGATGAAGGCAGTACCGGGAAGGAAAATGAAAAAGTGATAATTGAAAAAGTATATTATGAAGACTGCGGATCAGGTGAGGGATATTGGGTTATAACTTACAATGATGGCAGCAAAATAGTCGAGTGACAAGATTATATAAAGAGCCGTAATGGATATGGGAGAACTGGAAAGAGATGTACTTGAGATTAGCGCCAAAAGAATACCCGGCATAGTGCTTAAGTTTGATTAATTGATTAATTTGAAGTTATAATGACATTATGATAAAAAAAGAGTCGGTTCCGGCTCTTTTTTTGGTATAATATGTATGGATTTTTCTAATTGGAGGGTTGTTTATGAAAAGGAGATTAATAAGCCTTTTTTTGTTAACTATGATGGTCGTGTGTACACAAATGGGATGTGCTGCTGCAACTTCAGAAAAAAAGAATACTGAGCTTGGTGGGGAAAGTGAAGATAATATTGCAGGTAAAAAAGTTGGAGTGTGCATTTATCAGTTTTTGGATAACTTTATGGCTCTTTTTAAAGATGAGCTGGAAGAGCGTCTTGTAGAGCAGGGAGTATCGGAAGATAATATTGAAATTGTAGATAGTCTTAATAACCAGAATACACAGGTTGAGCAGGTTAGGGATTTCATACAAAAGGGAGTGGATGTTTTAATAGTCAATCCCGTTAACCCGGCTCGGGCTGATGAGATTACCGATCTGGCTGTAGAGGCAGGGATTCCCTTGGTATATGTCAACCGTGAACCTGATGGTGATGAAGAAGACAGATGGGTTGATGGAGATTATAAGGTTTCATATGTGGGATGTGATGCCCGCCAGTCAGGTACTTTCCAGGGCGAGATAATTGAGTCCCTTGGATTTGATGCAGTTGATCTTAACGGTGATGGTAAGATTCAGTATTTTATGATTGAGGGAGATCCCGAAAATATTGATTCTCAATATAGAACAGAGTATTCTATAAGAACTTTGCAGGATGCATCCTGGGAACTTGAATGCGTAGGTGATGAAATAGGTAACTGGCATCAGGAGACCGCAAGACAGCTTATGGCCAAAGCTCTTGAAAATGATAAGGACATAGAAGTTGTTTTTTGCAACAATGATGCTATGGCACTTGGCGCATTAGAAGCTATCGAAGCTGATGATAGAAAAGTAGGCGAAGACATCTATCTCGTAGGCGTTGATGCGCTGGAAGAAGTTATTGGATATGTATTGGATGGACGCATGACAGGAACTGTATTTAATGATTATATTTCACAGTCCCACGCTGCAGCAGATACGGCCATCAATTATATAAAAAGAGAAAAGGTTGAACACTATGTTGGCTGTCATTATGTCAAGGTCACAGCCAAGAATGCCCGGGAAATACTGGACAAGATAAAGAAATAAGGATATTTGGGGAATTTAGTAATGAATATTTCAAAAAAAGTATATAGAAAATCTGTGCTCATCATTGTTTTAACGGCTGTTCTTGTGGCATTCCTTCAGGGGAATTCCTACACGGCAGTGGCAGGTGGAGCAGACAGGCTGCCGCAGATAACTATCTTTTTTGCAGTAACTGCACTTTTTCTAATTTACTTTGTAAAATCATTTATTTCAGGAAAACTATCCACTGAAGCCAAGCTTCTCTGGATAGTATTTTTTGGTACTGTTTATAGAGCATTTTATGTGCTGTTTAATGACATTTGGACACTTCAGAATGATGGTGGTATTTTTACGGGATATGGTACACCGGATATCAACAACGGGCATATTGGTTATATAGAGTATATTTATAAATTTTTCCATCTGCCTGATATGAATCCATATGAACACTTCGGTTACTATCATCCGCCGCTTCATCATATTATCGAAGCGGTATGGCTTACAGTACAGAGATTTATCGGAGTAAATGAGGCACTTGCCTTTGAGAATCTTCAGGTACCTACGTTTATTTATTCAGCCCTCTGCATGGTTGTAATGCTGCATATTTTGGAAGAATGCAGAGTATCTTCCAGGGCTCTTGGTGCGGGAATGCTTCTTTTTGCATTTCATCCCAGAATGATGGTTCTTGCAGGCTCCGTTAACAATGATATTCTTGCTCTTTTGCTTTTACTTACAACGATTTGGAGAACTTTGGTGTGGATAAGAGACAAGAGCTACAAAAATATTGTGCTTATCGCACTTTCTCTTGGCTTTGGGATGATAAGTAAGCTAAATACAGCGATATGTGCATTTTCTATTGCACTTGTGTTCCTGTGCTATTTAATCTGGTGCATAAGAGATGGAAATCTTATAGAGCTGAAAAACTGTATACTTGAGTATATTGTTTTCGGAGTGATAGTTATTCCGCTTGGTTTATCCTATATCATAAGGAATCTCATACTCTTTGGAGAGAAACCGGGGATACCTTCACCTGCGCTTATTCCAAGTGAGTCTGTCATGTATACGGGAAGCTATTCAGTGTGGTCAATAATTGGAATACCCGGCATTACTGAACTTCATGTGGAATTTCCGTTCCATCCTATAAGCGCTGCTTCCATACATAATTCATGGGTTATTCTTTTTCAGACAGGTCTTTTCGCAGAGGCTTTTCCGGCAGAAATGGGAGATTATCTGCTGGCATTCGCGCAAATAGCTTATGTGGCATCAATTATTACAGCCCTTATAACGTCAGTTGTGTTCTTTGTGCGTTATGCTTCTCTTTTTAGAAAAGAGGGATCAAAGCTTCATACAACATTTGTGCTTTTTACATATATTTTCATGATCATAAGCTATAGTCTGTTTGTGTTTAAATATCCATACACCTGCAGCGCTGACTTTAGATATATGACAGCTTCTCTTGTATTTACATCACTTGGATTCGTGGCTGTGCAGGAAGGATTTGACAGTAAGATTGGATGCATCTTTAAGTCCATCACTAACGCAGCTATGACACTGACGCTTGTATGTTCAGCGATCGTCTACACGTTTTGGGATCTGCAATGATGCCGATGTAGTTGTTTTGAACTTAAAAACAATAATTTTGTTATGATTAAAAATTGGTTGATTTTATATGTTTTCCGTTATATAATGGAAAACGTCGTCGGGGTGTGGCTCAGTTGGTAGAGCACTATCTTAGGGAGGTAGGGGCCGCGTGTTCGAATCACGTCACTCCGATTGCGAGGAACCGCATGGTTATGCGGTTCTTTTTTTGATTAATTCAGAATTTGTTTGACCAAATGTTTGACCTGATAAGATCATCCAAGTAATTCTTCAAGACTTTGCTTGGACAATGTGTTATTGTTCTGCCTGTTATAGTACCTTGTCATGGTACTATCAGCGTGACCTGCAGTAACTCTTATCTGATCTTCAATCATTTGTTTAGAATATGCTTCTTGTATAGCTCCGCGTCTCTGTGCGTGAGTTGACATTGGCTCTATGCCAGCATCTTTGCAATAGTCCTTAATGTGTTCATTGACACGGTTTGTGCTTATTGGAAGATTACCTTTACTGTTAAATACATATTTCTTTTGACCATTGATGAGATAAAGTTCTTTGAGTATTCCTATTGCTTTATCTGTTAATGGTATTTCTCTTGCCACTTCATCAGCCTTAAGATGTTCATCATCTACAACGATGAGTTTTCCATCTATTTCTCTTTTGGATAAAGAGTGCTTTATAGTAAGTGTCTCGTTTTGAAAATCTACATCTTCCCAAGTAATAGCAAGCCATTCGCCGACTCGCTGCATGGAAGTCAGCCAAAATCTGATAGCAAGTGAATATACTGTCTGATTAGGAAGAGCTTTCAGATGCTTTTCAAGTTGCATGCGCCATTTCTTTGAAGTTGCCTTCTTTTTATCCATGCTTTTAGCTTTTTTAGGGCACATATTGTTAGGAAGAGCAACTACTGGATTGACAGTAATAAACTTCTGCCAGATGGCGTAATCAAAAGTCTGCTTAAGGATGCTTTTTGCCTGATCAATCTGTCTTGCGTTATACTTTCTGCTGGCGGTTAATCGCTTGAAAGCATCAATAATGTCTCCTGTGATAACAGTCTGAACTGGTAATGTAGAAATGACATCAGCTGCCCAGTATTTATTCCAATACTGATCTTTGCGCCTTGCTGTACTGGTCGGATAAGTAATTTCACCATCATTATCTACAATAGGTGCATGATTATGCTCTGAAAAGAGATCAAACACTTCCTGAACTGTGATAGAGCCAGTGTATTCTTTGGATGATGGAAGCATCCTTCCAATTACTTTTTTGTACAGTTCTTCGACAGACTTTGCAGAGACTTGCTTTCTTTTGCCTTCTACCGTAATAGACACTACATATAAAGTTTTATTAGGCTTAGTGACAGTGGTTATCTTTTTGCCAAGTTCTTTTTCAATGGCTTGGATTTTGAGTTGTAATATTTGTTTATCCAAATCTTCGATAACAGCACCGACTGAGTTTATATTAGCATAGTCAGAATCTGTTTCCAATCGAAGCTTCTTTGATGTCAGATTTGTGATCTGTTGGAATATATCATTAGAGCAATTGTGTTGATGATTTGCATTTATTGGCACTTGAAGATTAAAGGAAGTGCTGACAATATCGTATTTAGTTTTCATAAAATCAGCACCTCCTTTCTGAATGTTGTTGCGTTGTGTTAGAAGAATCCTAAATCTTCATCTCCTATATCTGTGAAATCATTCTGCCTGTTGAGATATTCTTCAACTGAGTTGTAACTTATGTACTTTCGATATTCTGTGTAAACTCGTACTTCTTGGATTCGTCTAAGGAATGCAAGCCATGATTCTTTATCATTTTGTTGCTTCTCATGGTACTGATCTTCCAACCGCCAATTACTGATAATATATACCGTTGTAAAGCAGGCATATTTGTTGGAATACCTTGCAGGGAGTACCAAGGGATATATATCTAAGTAATTGAGCATATCAGATAGTGTCAGGTTGCTTCGGAACTCATCAAACACAAGCACTGGCTGATTTTCGTAATGATCGAAAGGATGCTGGTAATCTGTAACTCGAAATATGTTTTCTGCGCCATGTTCTTCTATGACTCCACGAGTTTTTCCAGTAGCAGTTTTTCCTGAGATATAACATACGTGAAGGTTTTCTCGTAAAGTCCCCTTATATTCGTCTATAAGAAGAGTAGTGCGTAGCTTTGAGATTTTATCAAGACTTAGAATATAATCCTGATTTATAGCAACTATTTCAGCATCACTATGTCCATCTTTAACAAGTTGATATAGCTCAGACATATCTGCCATTTTTCCCTTGGTATCAGGCGGACGTATGCCCCATTCCTCAAAGGTGCCTTCTATTATTGTTTCGCGTTTATCTGTATCTTTCCATTTGCCTTCCTTTTTGATGTATAGGACGTTATCAGTAACTGTACCCTTCGCCTTTTCTATGTGAGCTGTTGGAAAGGCCTTTTTAACCTTGGAAAACCTTACTCTTGATGAAAAGCACAGGTATAAGTGGGTGTGATAATTTGAACCTTTCTCATCTGCCATACAGTAATAGGTAAGGGTTGTAAAATTCTCATGTAGTAACTTTTTTATTGTACTGTGATCATATGTTACAGGTTTACCATTTTTGTCCTTAATAGCATTTCCTTCACTATCGACAGAAGGCTTATCAGTACTGTTGATTGTTAGCTGCCATTTTGCAGCTTGTGTATCGCCTCCAGCCATTTATTTCACCTTCTTTCTGTTCATTTGTGTGTGCTGTGCGTTTTAGGTGCACAAAGATGCAATAAGCATAAGTACTAAATCTATTTTTGATATGTGCACCACGGGGGTAATACTTCCCCGTGGCGCGTCGAGTCAGAGCTTACGCCAGGGGCGTGCTCTGACTCGAATCTCTATTGTGTTCCAAATTTCTCATTAAAATGTCATATATATGCCATTTCCAGTCTTTTATGTCTGATATTAGTGGAAATTTTACTTTCATTAGTTCGTGCCCATCTGCAAGAAGATAGCCTTCACCTCGCTGCATTGGCTCATTGGGGATTTCTTCTCCTGTAAAGATCATGCCCTTTTGTTCTTTGCTTAGTCGTCCAAGCCCTATTAAAACTAAAAAATCATCTCTTGTTCCATTGGCGAAGAGGTTGGCGTCTGCTCTTTGAGTAACAAGCCATACTCCATGTTTCAATCCTCTTCCGAGCATCAAAATAGTTGCAATGGCATTGGTAATATCTGAAGAATATTTTGTTTTGTTGTCTTTGTCCTTCATGGCCTGAAAAAACGTATAAGCGGGATATTCATCGAAGATTAAAATTCGACGTTTGTGCGTTTGACCAGTCTCTCTTGCATCGTTGAACCTTCGATAGTATGCCATGACTCCTTCATAACAGTGTTCTCCTGTAAAGTAGAGTGGGTAATCTTTCAAAAATCGAAAATCTTCCGAGTTTTTAAAATCACAAATAAAAATTTCTGTTTCAGGAGAAGCCTTTAACAAACAGCCTATAAGAAACATGAGTGCATAGCTTTTTCCACTTCCAGTCGAACCAGTAATAAGGGCATGGCAATAATCCTGAATATTTAGTTTTATAGGAACTGGAGCCTGAGCCCCAGTTCCGTAATCATGGTATCCCCAAATCATGAGTCTTCGCCCCAAGTTGTGGAAAGTGTGCTTGTATTGCTTGAACTTGAAAAACGTAACTCTTTCTGCCTTCTTTCCATAACTTTCTTTGCATATGATGCATTTGTTGGAACAACTAAAATGAGAAGGAAATTACCCATGTCCTTGATACTATCTACCACGATGGGATCAAAGAAGTTTCCGTCTGAATCCTTGTAGCATTCAGCTTTAATCTTACTAACATCTGACTGAAGTCTATGTGCCAAAGTAAATGAGAGTCTGTTTTTAAGGCCTAATAATTCATCTTCAGACATCAGTACTGTATTCTTTTTAACCGCTTTAAAATAGTAATAGGTTATGCCATCCATTATTTCCCATTTTCTGATAGGCATCTCTATATCGGAAAAAATGCTAGGTTCACGCACTTCATATTCTGCTGAGATTTCTCTGATTACTTGGAATAGTTCAGTTAGTATAGCCTCATATCCCTTGGAAGCATTATCCTCAAGTGCGGATTGACTTAGTTGCTCTGTGAGTAGTTGCTGTTTTTTCTGTTCAATTTGCATCTTCTCCGATGATGATCTGCCATATGAAAATAGTAGGTATATGGCAGAACCAATAAGCACCCATTCTGGATTACTGATTAAAAATGCAACAGAATAATATAATGCAAATCCTGATAATACTAAGGTTGAAGATAAGCCTGCTAATGCCAATATAAAAATTCCTATTATTGCCGGATAGTTATTGTGCTTTTTGTAGTATTTGTAATAGCTCCAAAACATATAAACGGGAGTCATTACAAGCTTTTTTACCAATGAGCATAACCAGTTAATCATTGAATCACCTCCAAAGAATCAGCACTAGCGCTGAGAATGTATTCTCCTGCATTATTACGCCAAAACTTTCCAGTCAAGTTTTTAAACTTCACTTTCTTCTGTCCGCCAGATTGCTGTAATAGTTCTGGTGTAAGTGGTATTTTCAAATCCTTTACTTTTACTGTTACTGATTTGTAGTGGTTATCAGGACAAACCACGCTTACTTTTTTACACACAACCTCATCGGTGGGTTTACCATCTGCGTAGCCTACACCATCAGTAATACTTAATGCTATTGCTGTTCCTTCTGTGTTACCTGTAATTTGATTAGTATTTAGTTGTAAGTCTCTTGGTCCTATATTATTCATAGCATTATCTCCTTTTTGTTTTACCAGTGGGATATGATGTAGCAATCCCACTGGAGCTTTCTGTTAATTGTTCTGTTTTCTGCTTGGTAAAATAATAAAGTCTAATATGTCCATCACTTCATCAGAGACAGGTAAATCAAGTTCAATAATCATTTTTTTGATGAATTCAGCTTCATAACATAGATTTGCTGTTTCTTTCACATATGGCCTTATTTCATCAATTCTGTCACAAATGAGTTCTGTTCTATCAGTTAGCAGTTCTGCTAAATAGATTAATTTTTCATCCATATTATTTTCTCCTTGTATACAATCAAGTTAACCTTTCCAATAAGCCTGCATGTATCGGAATAGAGTGCTTCTTAATGATTTCAAGAAGGCAAGTGTTTTCTTCTTGAAGAATCAGGTATTTTGAATAATAAGAGTGTAATTTTTCCATTTCATCAAGATTTTCATTTAATCTGTTGGAAAATATTTCGCTCACCAAATGCTCTTTATCCATGTTGCCACCTCCTAGTATAGTAATGATGTAGTCATTAAGGACTACAGTTAATAGTTTCTATTTCCAAATCTAAGTAATGATTGAAGGGAGGATTCCCCTCTCATCAGATATCATCAAGGAGCTTTACTAACAGTTATACATGTCTG
>NZ_JAGBLU010000023.1 GCF_017635265.1 Butyrivibrio sp. | reverse complement strand
GTACACATGCTTTCTTTTTATAAAACAATCATTGATGTTTAGATGAAAAGGATGATTTGGGCATATAGCGCTTAAAAAACTTCAGGCCACCTCTACTGTTCCCATCATCCTCACCGTCGGCTCGCAGACCAAGGCGTTTTCCTCAGGTTCAGTCAATGGTGGCGGACGTTGCCAATCACTTACGCATATACAAAGAGAGAGGATTCTGATGCATGCTAATTGCAAACATCAGAATCCTCTCTCTAATCTACAGTATAAGTCGTATCACATATATTTTGTGTTACTAAAGCAATCTCTTTAATCTACTGCATGGTACGTTTATAGATCAGTTCTTTGGGCGTATTACATACTTGTGTAGCCGCCGTCAACCGGTAAAGCAATTCCTGAAACGTAGCTGGATGCTGGAGAAGCAAGGAAAATTGCCGCTGTGTCGAGCTCTCCTTCAACACCGTATCTTTCCATAGGAATAGCTGTCTTTGCGTACTCTTTGAAATAATCTGAATCAAGGGTTTCCTTTGTAAGTGGAGTGTAGAAATACCCGGGACAGATGGAGTTTACAGTTATGCCGTGTTTTCCCCACTCACCTGCAAGTGCTCTTGTAAGGTTTACGACGCCACCCTTAGCTGCGTGGTATGGAGATGAAGGAGCAATCTTGTTTCCAACAAGTCCGTACATAGAAGCAATGTTAATGATTCTGCCGTATTTTGCAGGAATCATTGCCTTTTTAGCAACTGCTCTTGCAACTTTGAAAGTTCCGAACAGGTCAATGTTAAGCTCGTTACTGAACTGATCATCTGTAATATCTTCAGCAGGAGCAACAGCACCTGTACCGGCGTTATTGATGAGGATATCAATCTTTCCGAAGTGAGCAAGGGCTTCATCAATAGCTTTTTCTACCATATCTGTATCTGTGATGTCACATCTTATAGCAAGGGTATCAACTCCGTATGTATCATGTATTTCCTTTGCAACCTGATCAATCATCTCCTGACGTCTGGCAAGGGCAATGATAGAAGCACCCTGACTTGCAAGAGCTTTAGCCATCTGCACGCCAAGTCCTGTGGAGCATCCGGTTACAAGTGCAACTCTTCCTGTTAAATCAAATATATTATTCATAAAATCACATCCTTTCTTTGTATGTTTTGTATTTGTGAATTAGATTGTATACAATCTACCACATAATTAAATTGTGTGCAATATAAAATTTGAAATTCTTTTATATTTTTTTTATTTTTATGGTACGGGATATGGTGTAGCATAATATTTGAATTATTATTTCAAATATGAGGAGGAAATTATGAAAAAAAGATTCTTGATAGCAGTTTTATCTGCAGTAATGGCTTTACCAATGGCAGCTTGTGGTGCTGACGGGAAAGGTACAGCAGAAATACCTGAAAACAGTGAGTCTGCAGATGCAGTATCAGATGTTGCTGCCGCCGCAGAATCCGACAGTACAATAGGCATAGCAAATCCATGGCATGATTGTACCGAGGAAGAAGCATATGAGGTTGCGCCAAATCTCTTTTCAGTCCCGGAAGGTGCGACTAATGTTGTGTGGAGTATGATGGATCCGGAAACAAGTGAAAGTGAGTATTCATGGCCTTTGGTTCAAATGACTTTTGATCTTGATGGCAATTCTTTTGTGGCCAGAGAGCAGTATGGAACCTCAGATCCTTCAGCAGATATTTCAGGGCTTTATTATAATTGGACAGCACAGGATGATATCACTCTTGCAAATTGGGCCGGTGGAAATATGACAGGAGTATACTCCAGATATATAGGCGATGATAAATATGTTGACCTTGTTACCTGGTATGACATTGAGACAGGTGCCAGTTATGCTCTTTCAGTAGAAGCAGACAATCTTGATGGATTCGACCTTCAGGCTGTAGCAGAAGCAATGTATGATGAGAGCAAGCAAATAGGTGCCAATATCCCTGAAGATGATGAATATATTCCAACTGATATTACAGGATGTGAAACTTTTACACAGATTGTAGACAAGCTTACATCAGGTCAGGGTTACGCAAATGCTACAATTGATGGTACTGATGTTTTACTTGTAACAAATTATACTTTCAACAATGATGTTGATGGTGGCGTTTTTAATGCAGCAATCGATTCAGAAGTATACAGATACAATGACAGTGGCGTGCCTGAATATATTGGATATGTGAAGGCAGGCGGAACAGCTTATCCACTGGCAATTTATGACGGAAAGCTCTACGCAGGTGGAAATCACGGAATAAGAAGATTTACGATTACCGATGGAATTTTCTGCATTGATGAAGAAGCTTATGTGGAGTACGATACAAACGGAGATGCAACCTATTATCACCATTCAGATCTTCGCGAACTTGATGGTGATGAAAATGCAGTTGTTCCGGATGATTCAGCAATGCTTAATATGTACGCAGACCTTGAAAATGCAGAAGTGATTGAATATAGTGTTGTGCAGTAACATATACTTTTTTGTAAGCGGACGCAGATGAACGACAGTGTAGACATAGTTCTGTTCACTCCGGTATTTTTCAATGTGATAAATTGGATATAAAACACCCACAAAAGCCTTGTTTCATGCTTATTCAAAACACAAGTCTTTTGTGGGTTTATTTATATCCATTTATCATCATTTCAAAATAAATCGTTCACATAACTATGTCTACACTGCCATCTCATCTGCTGTTCTGCTATAGCAATAGTATCTTATCCATGCAGTAAATAGAAAAATCCATTTGTGCCCATAACTTTGGATAGAGCGATTTAGTATGAGCAATAGAGACTGCTAATGAAAAATAAGAGCCTCATTTCCTGTTTTGAATAAGCATGAAAGGAAATGAGGCGAATTATTTTGAATTTACTGTCTCTTTGCGAATACTACCCGAGCTCTGGACAAAGCTATGGACGCAAATGGATTTTATTTTGGCGCTAGCAAGAAAGTATATGTTCTTGTATTAGTGATTACTTTTTTAGGTAAGCGGCATAGTATGCTGCTCCTATGCAGAAGCCGCCACCAATGATGTTTCCGATTGTTACCGGAACAAGGTTTGTTATAAAGAACCCGGAAAGTGACAAGCCATCTGCGGGGATTCCATAAAAGACTGAAGTAAGCATTCCTGCCGGAATAAAGTACATATTGGCAACGCAGTGCTCAAATCCACAAATGATAAAGAGCATTACAGGAAGCCAGAGTGCAAGAACTTTACCTGCAAGTTCGTCTGCTGCAAATGAGCACCATACAGCCATGCATACCAATACATTACATAGAATTCCTCTTAAAAGACCATCTGCGAAGCTTATGTTTGATTTTGTAATGGCGGTATTAACGACTGATAAAGCAAGTGCGTTGTCGCCAAATGAATAAATGTGGCTGAAAGTTGCAAGAGCGGCGATTATAAAGCCACCGATCATGTTTCCAAAGTAAACAATTACCCAATTTTTGAACATGCCTGAAAGTTTGGCCTTACCTGAAAGAACAGGGATTGTAATAAGACAGTTGCCTGTAAAGAGCTCTGCACCTCCAATAAGAACCATGAAAAGACCTATCGGAAAGACAACCGAACTGATCATCCTTGCGGATGAAGGATCTGAAGCAAAGCAGGAAGCTATCTGGCTTCCCAAACCTCCAAGTGCTATAAATGCTCCTGCCATTATTCCAAGTAAAAGAGTCTTACCAAAAGGGGCAGATGCTTTAGCTGAACCTGCTGCTTCATATCTGGTGGCAATTTCTGCCGGTGATTTCATATCTTTTTCCTCCCAAATTAACGTGAAACTATATTATAATCTTAAAGGAGTATTTTTGAAAAGGGAATATTTTTGGGGATTTAATCATGTATATTTTTGAAACTCATTTGCACACTATCGAAGGAAGTGCCTGTTCATCAACTCCCGGAGAGAAGTACATAGATTATATGAAAAAACTTGGATATAGCGGAATCATCGTGACAGATCATTTTTTTAACGGAAACAGTGCGGTTCCTAAAAATCTGCCATGGGAAAAGAAAGTTGATCTCTACTGCAAGGGATATGAACATGTAAAGGCAGCAACTACCGATGATTTTACAGTTCTTTTTGGAGTTGAATATAACTTCGAAGGAGACGAGTATCTGATTTACGGATTAGATAAGAACTGGCTTTTATCTAATCCTGACATAATGGAAAAAGACAGATATGAAGTCTATGAGACAGTTCATGAAGCCGGGGCTATAATGATTCATGCGCATCCATATAGGGAAAGAGATTATCTGAAAGCGATACATCTTACGAAAAAAGTTTGTGACGGTGCAGAGGTCTATAATGCGTCAAACCCTGACTGGCAGAATGCTCTCGGATACCGGTATGCGGCGGAAAATGGCATGAGGATGGCTGCAGGCTCTGATATCCACAATTTTGGATTAAAAAACATGGGTGGAATGGGATTTAGCCGTACCATAAAGACAATTGAAGAGTATGTTGAAGCGTTTATGGCAGGAGAGGGCATACCTCTTTATAAGAGCGATGCATTGAATCCGTTATCAGAGTTTAAGCAGGTTGACACTAATGCTCTTTTGACAACTCCGGATAAAGGACCATCTCTTGAAGTCATTTACCATTGAGAAATATACGCACAGTTAGACAATTAAGGCAATAATGTTCATTATTATGATAAAAGAGGAATAATATATGATTACTTTATTTCATGCAAGTTATAGTGTTATCGAGAAACCGGATATTCATTATGGCAGGAAAAATGCCGATTTTGGGCAGGGCTTTTATACTTCTGATAAATATGAGTTTGCAGGCCGCTGGGTGGTTGAGAAAAAGGATGCTGATATCATCATAAATAAGTATGAGCTTGATGAGAGTAGTCTGAAAATCAAACATTTTGAAAGAAGCAAGGAATGGTTTGAGTATATATTTAATAACAGGCGTGGGAAAGCAGACTATCTTAGAGAGTATGATCTGATTATTGGACCGATTGCCAACGATACTATTCATGATACTTTGGGAGTTATCACCAGTGGATTTTTATCTGATGATGAGGCTATGAAACTACTTATGGTTGGCGATTCTTATGACCAGATTGTTTTAAAGAGCCAAAAAGCTTCCGACAATCTTAAGTTTATTTCTCATGATGTTCTTACCACGGAACAGATCCGGGAGTTTAAGAAACTATCTGATTTTGACAATAAAAAGTACATGGAAGAATTTGCAAAGACAATGGAAAGTCTTTCCTGACATGTGAAAAATAAAATAAGTGAGGATGGGGTGAAATTTTTATAAAAAGATTTAACCCATCATTAAAGATATCTGAAATTTTCTGTATTGTGTTTATTTTTTTTTTTTTTTCTGATAACATCCACATAGATTCAAAAAACAGCAATTTGATATGGAGGAATGTTATGTACAGAAAATTTCTTATGAGGATGACAGCTGCTATGACAGCTATACCGTTAAGCGTTGCTATGCCTGCAATGACTGTGGCGGCAGAAGAACCTGTAAACATTGGTAGTGTTACCATTGATGAAACTACAGTCATAAATGGACAGATAACTGATGAAGGCTGGAATGCAGGCAGTGAGCCTGAAACAGAAAGAAAATATGAGGGTGATGTTGTAATAGAAAATTTACCAGATGGTGAGTCTGCAGCAGTTAAAGTGTCAGAGGGCGGAACTATTGAAGTTACAGGTAATGTGACTAATAAAGTAGAACAGGGCGATGGTATAAATGCAACTAACGGAACCGTTACTGTAGGAGGAAATGTAACTGCTACTAATAATGGAGAAGGAATAATTGCTGGTGACAGTAGTGGTGGTGGCGCCAATGTTCAGGTAGTGGTAGGCGGTGATGTTAATGGGGGATCCTATGGAGTAAAAGCTACCGAAGGTAGTGGAAATACGCAGGTCGTTGTTGTAGGAAGTGTTACCGGAGGAAATTATAATAATACATATGACACCAATGATGGAGTCCATGCTGAAAAGGGCGCAGAAGTAGAAGTTGGAAAGGATGTTACTTCAAAGCTAAATATCGGAGTAAATGCCGATGGAAGTGAAGTGAGCGTAAGCGGAAATGTTACAGGAGAAACACGCGGAGTAGAGGCTAAATATAAGGCGGAAGTTGCAGTTGGAGAAGATGTCACTTCAAAAACCGGCTTAGGAGTGTATGCTGCAGACGAAAGTACTGTAATTGTAGATGGTGACGTTAAAGGCAAAACCGGTGTAAGTGCCTTGAATTTTTCTGAAGTAACAGTTAAGGGTAATGTAGCGGGAACAGCCGGTATAGGAGTTAGTGCAACTGATGGAAGTAAGGTTACTGTTGGCACAGCTGATAATGCAGAAAGCGGAAATATTTCAGCCCAAGCCACCGCTGAGGCCGCTGTGTCTGCTTATAACAGTGAAATAAATGTTACAGGAAATGTTACAAATCTCGGACAAGGGATATCGGCTGAAGGCGCTATTGTAAATGTGACCGGAGATGTAACAAGTACGAGCAGTGACGTTTGGAAAACAGGAGTGTATGTGCGCGATAATTCTAAAGTAAATATAGGCGGAGATGTTACTTATGGTGGAGCAGCTGCCGCTATATATCAGACCGGCTCCGATGTAGAAATCGGAGGGAATGTTAGTGCCCTTCAAAGCGGAAGCATAGGAATCGTATCTGAGCAAGGAACAGTAGTTGTAGAAGGAGATGTCTTCGGTGCGTCTGTCGGAGTATCTGCACAAACTCCTTCTCACTCAGGAAATGATACAGCGAAAGTAATAGTTGAAAATACAATCAAGTCTGAAGAAACAGGTGTTAAAGTATCATTGTCCAGCGATCAGGGCAAAGTTGTAGAAGGAGAAGAGGCTGATGCTGCACCCCTTCCTACTGTAACAGTATATAACATTGATGCACCAACCCCGGTAGTTGTTGAAGTAGAAACACAGGCGGTATCAGAGGATAAACTTGATGAATATATAGCTCAGACAATAAAATACATCATTGATGCAGGTGAGAATATTTCAATCGGCGAAGGGGCAGAATATAATGAGGATAGAGAATTTTATACTGCAGCTTTGAACAAAGGATTTATTATCACACTTGCTACAGGATATGAGCTTGATGAATATGACGCTTCAATTGTTAAATATGAGAATGGGACTGTAACGCTTATTAATGCTAAGGGCGGCATTAAACTTAATGCCAAAAAGATAGCAGAAGTTATTAATGATGAATCGGAAGATCCAATTCCAACTTCATCGGACGAAGAAGATAAACCAGTTATCCCACAACCTTCAGATGAAGAAGATAAGCCTGTAACTCCGCAGCCGTCTGAGGAAGAAGATAAACCTGTAACTCCGCAGCCATCTGAGGAAGAAGACAAACCTGTAACTCCACAGCCATCAAAAGAGGAAGATAAACCTGTTAACCCACAGCCTATAAATGTGGTAGTTATTGATGAAGATGAAGAACCTTCACAGGATCCTGCTCCTGTTCAGAGAGCTGAAATTGCAGCACCTGTAAATCCCGATAGCTACGGAGCACCTCATGGAATGATAAAGGTTAGAAACGCCACTTTAGACAATCCTCTTCCGGAAGTAGTAAGTGGAGCTGTACTTCCTATGAGATCAGTTTCTTTTAATATGTATGAAGTTACACCTGCCCAGTATAAGAGTGCATTTATAGATAATGTTTCCTCTGCGCCTATGGGTGGTATGTTAAGGATTGAGACAGATACAACAAGTTGTTTTGACGCAGCAATGATCAATTCGATTGCTACACGCTCCGACCTTGGAATCGAACTCATATTCCCTAACAAGACACTTGGCAAAAAATGGAGAGTTGTAATTCCTGCAGGATATAACGTGGCTTCATTATTAGATGCAAATGGATTTGTAGGATTCATGCATCTTGCCGAAGTTTTTGGATATACGGAAATTGAAGCCTGATATAAAATAAGAATAAGGGGTGCATACGCTGTCAAGGTGTATGCACCCCTTAATTTCTGCCAAAAAATAATATACAAAATTGTAAACATCTCCGAAAAAAAACTGATTTATGCCAAGACATTGATTTTTATATCGGAGATTGTTACTATTTAAACGAACACGTTCATAAAAATGATTGTATTTTAATATTCACTATTCGAGAATTTATCTAAGGAATAATAAAAATGCCCAAAATCATAGAAAATATAAAAGAACAAATAATTGAAGAAGCAAAGAGGCAGCTCTTTGAAAATGGATATTCGAAGACAACTATCCGTTCGGTGGCTACAGCCTGTGGAATTGGTGTTGGAACCATGTACAATTATTTTTCGTCCAAGGATATGCTGATTTCTTCGTTTATGCTTGAAGACTGGAAAAATTGCACCGTGCAAATGAAGAAACTTGATACGTCTAAGCCGCTTATTTTTCTTGAGGGTATTCATGACTATCTAAAGGTTTTTATAGATAAATACAGTTTTCTATTTAATGACAAGGATGCAGCATCTGTCTATTCTTCGGTTTTTACTGAAAGACATGTGCAGCTGCGCGGAGTACTTGCAGCAATAATAATGCCGGTTTGCACCTGCAAAGACTATGATGATCCGGAGTTTCTTTCCAGGCACATTGCTGAATCACTGCTTTTTTGGACACTTGAGGATGTGCCTTTTGATAAGCAGGCCGGTATCTTTAAAATTCTCTTAAGTCTATAAAACATCGCATGTATTTAAGGAAAAGTTTTTTGCTGAAAAGTGAAACTTAAAAAGGCGCAAAAATGGGGAAGCGTCTTTTTTAGCTATAAATTACAAAAACGGAGGGTATGAAATGAGTAGCTTTGAAAACTTGCGAATCGTAGACAATTTTTATCAGACATCATTGTTTTTTCCGATGCCTACCGTGCTTATAAGCACTTTATGTGAAGACGGTTCAACTAATTTAGGGCCATATTCCCTGATCCAGCCATATTATGTTGCCGGCAGGGATTATTATGCAATGCTTCTTAATTGCCGTAATTCATCAAATACAGCCCAGAACATTCTGCGTACAGGTAAGTGTGCGATCAACTTTATCGATGATAATCCCAAAAACTTTCATGAGGCAGTTAAACTTTCATGGCCGGGCGATAAGCCGTCTGAGAAGATGCCAAAGTGCAAATTTAAACTTGAAAAAAGCCTTATTCAGGAAGAGAACCCTGATGACATACGACCGATGGTCATGACTGATGCCATTGAAGTGATCGAGTGTACATGGATGCGTGATCTGGACGGGGCTTCAAATGATGCACCGGGTCAGCTTGAAGGTTATGAAGGACCATATCATGATTTCAACGGCATCACCAGTAAGTTTGGAGCACATTTTATTCTTAGAATTGACAGGATCCTTATGAAAAAGAAATATCGCGATGCCATAATTAATGGTGTTACAGCAAGGGACTTTCCGCCACTTCCTGTGGATTACGGATACAGAGATTCCAAGAACTTCTGGTTCCACAGAAAAAGGCGCATGAGGGCTGAACTGTTACAGGTTCGTGAAGCTTCGCTTGCTTCTGTCCGTTATGCGGCAGAAAGAGCAGATGACAAGATTAAGTTTACAGATGATGCATTAAAGTGCCTTTTGGGAGTTCCAAGAGTCTTTTTACCGGCGGCTTTAAAGGGATGCGTTGAATGGGCAAGAGAGAACAATGTGGAGCTTGTCACAGAAGAACATATGAAGATTATCAACGACAAGCGCGCTCAGGAAAAGAAGAAAAAATAATTCTTGTTCATATTAGACAGAAGTAGGGCACATAATAAAACTACGTTATTTGGAGGAAATGTAAACATGAAGGTTGTACTTGCAGGCGCCTATGGCAATCTGGGCGCAGATATATTTAAAGTTCTTTTAAAAGAAGGGCATGAAGTTGTAGCACTTGACATGATGCAGAGAGATATTGAGCTTGATGGCAAATACTCTTTTACCAGGGTTGATGTAACAAAGCCGGAAACACTAAAGGAAACATGCGACGGAGCAGATGTTGTCATAACTACAGTCGGGCTTACTAAGGGTTCCGCTACTATTTCCAACTATGATATTGATTATCAGGGGAATCTCAATATTTTGGAAGAGGCAAAAAGAGCCGGGGTTAAGCACTTTACTTATATCTCAGTAATAAGAGCCGATCAGGCGCCCAAGGAAGTTCCAATGGTACATGCAAAATATCTTTTTGAAAACAAGCTAAAGGAGAGCGGGCTTACCTATGTTATCCACAGGCCAACAGGGTATTTCTACGACATTGTAAAGGTGTTCAGACCAATGGTTGAGAAAGGCTCAGTTACTCTTCTTGGCAATAAGCCTGTAAGCTGTAATGTTATTTCAACTGAAGATTTTGCTGATTTTATAGTAAAACATATGATGGACGACAATAAGATCTATGATGTAGGCGGAAAAGAGACATATACCTATGAAGAAATCGCCGGGATGTGCTTTGAGGCAGCGGGAAAAGAGGCGGTTATAAAAAAGGCCCCAACCTGGCTTTTTGATATCCTTGCTTTTGTGAATAAGTGTAGGAAAAACGGAAAAGAAGCAATTATACGTTTCTCAAAATTCACCCTGTCGCAGGATATGATAGGCTCAACTCAGTATGGAGATATGAGTTTTGCCAAGTACATAAAGGACAGCTTTAAAAAATAATATGTGTAAACTATATCGAAAAGGAGATTTGTTATGTACTTTAATTATCTGGCAATAATATGCCTTGTTTGCGCGGTTTTGTGTGCAGTAGGCTTTTACAAATATGTGTATTTTTTATCTATTGGTTACGGTTTTGCAATAGCAGGCGGAGGACTTACCGTTCTTATTATTGCTTTGAAAAATGGCTTGGCACAAGGTGTTACCTGGCTTTTGGTTTTACAGACGGTTTTGTTTTTAGCATATGGTGCAAGACTTTCAGGATTTCTTTTGGTTAGAGAAATAAAAAACGCCGCATATCGCAAGACTTTAAAGGAAGCCACAGGAAATGACAAAAAGATTCCGGTATTTGTAAGCGTTTCTATCTGGGTATGCGTGGCTGTTCTGTATACAGCCCAGGTAAGCCCTATGCTTTTTAGATATGCGAATGGATCCAAAGATGCAGTTATTCCTGTTATCGGAATAATCATATCTGTGTGCGGGCTTTGCCTTGAGTCACTGGCTGATAAGCAAAAGTCTGAACAGAAAAAAGTAAATCCCAATATGGTTGCCACAGAAGGACTATACAAAATGGTAAGATGTCCTAATTATCTTGGGGAGATAATTTTCTGGACAGGGGTATTCATATCGGGTGTCACAACATATACAGGGATTGGTCAGTGGTTAATGGCAATCATAGCCTATATCTGCATTGTTTATATTATGTTTAACGGTGCCCAGCGCCTTGAAAAACGTCAAATGGCCCGGTATGGCAATGATAAGGCATACAATGCCTATGCAGATAGAACACCAATAATCATTCCTTTTTTGCCAATATATCATTTGAACAAAAAAGCTTAATGACAGCATCGGGGGTTATGTATGAAAAACTTTTCAATTTCAATGGGGATTACAGATTTTATACCGGTTATTCTTTTTTCTGTAGCAGCAATCATGCTTCAAAGGGATTTATATAACAAGATGAGCAAGGGAGCATTTGCTTTATTTGCAGTCGGAACAATCGATATCATATGTGCGGGAGTGGCAAAAGCGCTTTACAAGATTCTTTACGCTTCCGGCATATGTGATTTTAAGGCTTTGAATGATATATTTTTTCCGCTTCAGTCAATAGGTTTTTTACTTGCAGGAATAGGAATTGTGGCAATGATAGTACATAAGCAGGGAAAAGATGCGGCTCTTTGTGCGGCTGCACCTCCCGTGTTTTCGGGGACAGCCATATTTGTAAGCTGCATGTGTCTGGGGCTTGCGCTGATGTATTTTGTGCTGTGTATAATATCAATTAAATTAAAAAGGCCGCTTCTCATAGTTGTTTTTTTACTTTCGTTTATATGTTCACTTGCTATGGGATATTTATCTGCAAAAGACTTTAGCCAAAGTTATATGAACTGGCTTGCTCAGGGAATCAACGTAGTTGGACAAGGGCTATTTCTTTATGGAGTAATAGTAATGCAAAGAGCAGGGCTTACTGATCTTGTTCTTGGAAGGTGAGATGATTATGAAGTGTGCGGCGGAATTGTTTGAAATTATACAGAAAAAATGTGAGCTTGAGCCCATAAATACGCAAGGGTTTGATAACCTTAAGATTCAGGGGATGAAATTTGACATTAAGGCATATAGAGCAAAAGGCCTGGGACACATATCATTTATGAATGCCAAGGGGCTGTTTGGACTTATGCAGATGGACACTATAATAGTCACACCTTTGGAGAAAGATCTTCCTCTTTTTTCTTATGACAGAATAAAAGCCTTTGGCACTGATACCTTGATTGGAGAACTTTTTGATACTGTTGTTAACTTAGAGTCACTGGATGTGGTGGATGAACTTGAGACATTGACTGCCGGTTATAGAGATCTTCCACGCAGAAATCCGGGGAAGCATTGGTATGACGATATAAAGCTGTCCGGAGGAATGTCATATAAAGGCAAAAAGAAAATATCGGGTGCTTTTGATAAGTTATCAAAGGAATATGTGATGACATTTTTTAATCTGCCTGATATTCCCGTTACTGATGTGGCAGTTAAGAAACAAAAGACACTTAACTATGTAAATGATCTGCTTGAAAACGGAGGACCCTCAACAAACGTATTTATAAATGCGATTGGAAAAGAAAGAACTAAAAAGCTTTTTTATCAGGTGTTGTTTGGAGTTTAATGTAGAAAAGAATAATGTATACTGTAGATTAGCGACAGGAAATAAAATAGAATTGATTATGGTTACGAATGCTTACGCGGATAGCGTAAGCATTCTTGCATTTACAATTTTATATGATCATCCATTTTTATGATATAGCCATAGGACCTGGCAACGTCCGCCACCCTTGACTGAACC
>NZ_JAGBLU010000003.1 GCF_017635265.1 Butyrivibrio sp. | reverse complement strand
TGTCTGCCGGTGATGTTATGATTTCTGAGAGTTCATCAAATGGCGTTTCAAATATGATCTCATCAGATACTACCAGATCTATTCCTGCCTTTTCAAACTGCTTCCTAAGTGCATTTACATATTTGTCAGTCGAAAAATCCTGTGTCAGATCAATGATAAATTTCCCACTCTGACATGTCATATTGAGCACAAGACCGCTTGAACAGTTTGAATACAGGTGTACCTCATCCACAAGTTCACCCGGCATATCAAACTGACCTATGTAACTTATAAGATAAGTGTCCAGCGCAAGATTTTCCATGAATCCAAGGAGTTTCTGTCTTCCTGCAAATGAATGAAAATGTCCTATGACACTCAGAAGCATATTGATATTATTAAATTCCTTTGCACAGTGATCATGCTCTTTCTGGGCATTGAGAAGCCTTTTATATTTCGCAGCTATTTCACTGTCTGAAAGGTTCTCCTCTTCTCTTCCGTAAGGCAGAGTCATACTCTTAACACAGTTTTTGAAGGTGTCATCACAACCTAATATATGTCTTGCGTCCATAGGGAAATTACATACTATAGTCTTATCACAGTCTAAAGAAATCTCTTTTATCCCTCTGCTCATCAGTATGCTCAGATATGTGATCGGAGATGCGCCGATGCTCTTGCAGGCATCCATAAACTGCTTCTGTGAAAAACTGATCTCATAACGCCTATGATCATCTTTGTTCTTTGTTTCAGGAAGCTTATATCCCTTGTCGGACAGGCCTTCAATCTTCATGCTTTTTCCATTTAGCTCGTACTTCTTTTCACACGGATCAGTAAGTTCGGCTACCGATAGTTCAGATGCCAGCAAGTGGTGTTCTTCTCTTATCTGCTCATATTCACCCATGTCAGCATTTTTATAATCACTGTAGAATCTGAGCAATATCTCTAGAAATGTCTTTGCACCTCTTCCATCTGTAAGTCCGTGATGAAAAGAGAGTTTAAGGCTCTTTTCCCAATATGTAACTCCCATGAGATGATAGTTGTTACTATGTCCGCCCAGTGGGATAAATCCATCTTTGTGATGTGCCTCAAGCTTCATTTCATTCCTTACCGCATAGAAATCTCCATCTTTTTCTATGAATCTGACGCCAAAGTAAGGGTATCTGATGACAGTGTCTGCTATCGCCAGTTTCAGAAGTTCACCATTTATGCCTTCCCTCATCCTGACATCATAAACCTCACTTGGAAGGCCCTTGGATCTGTATAAATAAGGCATTCCAGATAAAGCCTTGTCACCATTCTTAAGTATTGTTTCTACATTCTTATTTTCCGTCATTATGCTTCTCCTGTTATCTCTTTAGCAAGTTCCAGAATTTCAAAGGCATATTTTTCCTTTCCCTTTTTCAGAAGCTTCTTGTATAAAGGATAGTTAGTGATGCAGATTGCAGCACCTGCCAGTCCCGACAGTACTCCGACGATCATGAAAACTGCTCCTGTTCCAAAGACGCCCAGCCCAAAGCACATTCCTGTGCCAAAAATCAGAGTTCCTATGATTCCCAGTGTCATTGCCGAAATGAAAGCCGGGAGCTTTGCTCTCTCATCAAGCTTTTTAAGCTGCCTGACCTTGTTTGTCTCCCTGGGCATATATTCCTTTGCTACACTCTCCGCATAAACCTTATCTAAATCGTTCATCTCATTGTTCTCCTGTCTTTTCTTTCTATAAATAATTATGCTATTTTTCCTGTTTCTTTGAGCCATCTGATCTCGTCACGTATGGTCTCTCTGTATGATCTTGTAGTATAACCAAGTTCCTTACTTGCTTTACTTGAATCAAAGCGGTTGTTCCTTGCAAGATTATAAACGGAGAAAGTTGTCATAAGCGGCTTTTCTCCTGTCTTTTTGGCTTTTTTCTCAAGTATCTTTGCAATGAAGTTTGCTGCTGATATAGGTAAAAAAAACTTCATCTGTTTACATCCGCTCTCCTCTGAAACAAGCTTTGTAAAATCCTTAAAGCTGACAGGCTCATTCCCAAGAATGTAGCACTCTCCGCTTTTTCCCTTATCCGCTGCTCCAATGACTCCGTCAGCCAGATCCCTTACATCACACAGATTAAAGCTTCCGTCAATTCCGGCGGGCATCTCACCATTGATGATATCAACCAGAGTCTTTGTGGTCTCACCCATTGCAAAGTCCTTAGGTCCAAGGATTCCTGAAGGGTGAACCACACATGCATTAAGCCCTTCCTTTGCAGCCTTGAGCACCACATTTGTTGCCATAGCCTTTGACAATGAATAGCAGCCTTTGATTCTCTCAGGATCAAGCGGGATCGAACCCTCACATTCTCTTATGCTTCCCTTCTCTTCCTCAGGTATTGCTCCTGTTGATGAGCAATAAACGAGCTTTGAAACATTGTGCTCTTTGCACATCTCTATGATATTTTCTGTCCCGCCGACATTTACGTCCATGACTTTCTGGCTGTAGTCGGGATTAACTGTTACGATGCTTGCTATGTGGAGCACGATCACCTCTGTATCTTCAGGCGTCTCAAAGAATCTCTCCAGGTCATCTTTATTACAAAGATCTCCGTATACGATTTCTACTTCTTCCGGAAGATATGCGGCTGACTTATCACCTTCAAGGACAAATGCCCTTACTTTTTCGTTTCTATCAACAAGCTTTCTGCAGACTGTGCTTCCAAGAAATCCTGCTGCTCCTGTTACCAGATACATCTTATTTGTTTGGCTCATTTATCTTTTCCTCTCTTATTTTCAATTTGTTTTCTTGCTCTCTGTTTTGAGCTTGAAGTCATTATAGAAAAATGAGCCTGCAAAAAGAACAACACTTTTTGCAAAATGTGTTGATTTAAGGAGCACAGGTCCCGACACGTTTTGTAAAAAGTGTTGATTTGTAAGTCCGATATACTGTTTTTACTGCTCTATGGCTTGATGATACACTTCTGTATAACGCTTATGATCTCATCTTTGGACTCGGCGCATCCCCCTCGTACCCACTCAGTGACAACTCCGATAATACCCTTAAGATAAAAGACCATTATAAGCGGCTGCTCATTTTCCGGAACTCCGAACCTTGTAAGTATGGGCCCAAATATGTTCTTAAACCATGTCTCATAGGTTTTTTCGGCGCCCATCATCTCATTCTTTTCATACATCAGGTAAAAGAGTTTCCTATTCTCTTCTACAAAATTCAGATATGGCATCAGATATCCCGGGGTAACAAGAAACAGTTTCTCATCGTCTTTATCATCTATATCAATGCCTTCAGCACCCTCGGCACCGAAGCGGCCAAAGAAATCTTTATATACGGCTTCCACAGTTTCCTGCAGAAGATCATTTACATTATCATAGTGAAGATAGAATGTTGATCTGTTTACTCCTGCAGTCTCACATATTTCCTTAATGGTAATATACTCAAAGTCCTTACTATCAAGGAGTGTTATCAACGCATTATGCATCTTCTCTGCTGATTTAAAATATTTGCTCTCATTCTTATTCATATTTTCTATCAGTTTTTCCTTTATCTCTTCTGATGTTAATAAATTCAGTTCGATCATAACCCCACCGATTTCAACGCCTGATCCAAATCTGCTATGATATCATCCGGGTCCTCGAGTCCAACACTAAAGCGGATAAAGCCTTTTCTGAATTTCTGCGGATATAGGTTGATTCGCTCATCATAACTCGGTTGTGGGAAAATCAGGCTTTCATCATGTCCAAGAGATACGGCAAATGTTACGACCTTAAGTGCCGCGCAAAAGCGTTCAACGGTCTTATCATCTGTATCTACGCCAAAGGATATAACTCCACCGTAGCCGTTTTTCATCTGCCGCTTTGCTAATTCATGACCCGGATTACTCGGAAGTCCCGGATAGGATACAAAAGTTACGTTTTCCCTCTGCTCAAGCCACTCGGCTATCTTCTGGGAAGATTCATTGATCCGCTGCATTCTGAGAGGGAACGTCACCGAACCTCTGAATATCTGCCATGCATTGAAAGGGCTGATTACGGAACCCACATTGACCTGCGCTTCATAGCGGATACGATCCATTGCCTCAAGATCATTCGAGATAATTGCGCCGCCCTGCGCATCGCCATGACCGTTGATAAACTTTGTCAGCGCTTCCACGACAAAATCGGCTCCAAGTTCAAGCGGTTTCTGATTGAACGGAGATGCAAAGGTATTGTCAACAGAAACGAGCGCTCCATTTTCATGAGCTATTTTTGCAATGGCTTCAATATCTGTAACACCATTCGTCGGGTTATCCGGTGTCTCAATATGGACAAGCCTTGTTCCCGGTGTGATCACCTGCTTCACAGCATCAAGATCCGTCATATCCACCATTATCGTTTCTACGCCAAACTTGCGGTTAAACAGTTCATGAAACATGCGATAAACCGCCATATAGCTTACATTGGGATAAATCACGCGGTCGCCTGACTTAAGAAGTGTCCAGAACAAGGCATGCAAAGCTGCCACGCCACTTCCCAGTACAATAGCATCATCCGCATCATGTAATGCAGCCACCTTCTCCTCAAGCCAATGTTGATTGGGATTTCCATTTCTGGAATACATCAAAAGATCAGTTGATGAATAGTTGACCTGCGACAAATCGTCAGGCAGCTTATAGCTGTTTGCCATATGAAGTGGTCTTCTTACTGCGCCGGTTTCTTCATCATAATCCGTTCCTGTATGAATTGCCTGTGTTGTGATATCGTATCCCTTATATTTGTTTTCTTTCTTAGCCACTTTAGTTTTCCTCCGCTTAAAACTTTTTCCTCACAACCAACCCACATTCCCCAAGAAGGAGAAGAATCTCATAATTGGATTCAAAAAATCTACTCTGATATCTTGTAAAAATAATAAAAATGCCTCTTCCCAAGCCATACTTATTCGTCATTTTCTTATCCTGAAGGCGTAAAAACTATCGCCCTGTTTTTTCAACTCTGTAGTATATCATAGGTAAAGGCATTTTTGAATTATATATATTTTTTACTATCTTTTATACTATTTTTCTGCCCAGAGCCTTGAGCATATCGCGGTCACTCTGGATTGTTGAACCTGAAGTTGTCAGCATATTTCCTGTTATCGTCGCGCTTGCACCACCTGTAAATGCCGCGATTCCATTTCCAGATATCAGTTTCCTTCCTGCACCAAGCCGTATGTTACTCTTCGGATTGATGTATCTGAAGATAGCTACTGTCCTGAGGATTTCATCTTCCGTAAGGGTCGGAAGGTTTTCCAGCGGTGTATGAGGGATAGGGATGAGCGAATTGATTGGGATTGACCCGATGCCCAGTTCCGAAAGTTCGAGCGCCATATCGATTCGGTCGTCCATGGTTTCACCCATTCCGATGATGCCACCTGAGCAGACGCTAAGCCCTGAAGCCTGTGCTCTCTTTATATTAGCAATCTTATCGTCAAATGTGTGAGTAGTGCATATATGTTTGAAAAATCTCCGCGATGTTTCGATGTTATTGTGATAGCTTCTGACTCCTGCATCATAGAGCCTGTCGAATTGTTCCTGTGTCAGAAATCCAAGCGAGGCACAAAGTGATATCTTGAGATCATTTCTAAGCTTTTTATATATTTCAATCAATTTTTCAAAGTCTTCCTTAGATGGGCTGTGTCCTGATATAACTATGGCAAATCTATCCACGCCCTCTTCTTCATTAGATTTAGCTTCCGCATATATCCTGTCGTAATCCATAAGACCATATACTTCGCACTCTGTGTGGTTGTGAGCAGACTGGGCACAGAACTTGCAGTTCTCACCACAATTGCCACTCTTTCCAGCAATTATAGTACATAGATCAACTCTTTCACCTACCAGCTCCTTGCGTATTTTGTCCGCACCTTCTGTCAGTTCATCAAATGGGCATTCTTTAAGGAAGCTTAGGTCATCCTCTCTTCCAAGTCTTCTTCCATCTATTATTTCATTAGTAAGATTCTGAATATTCATTTTCCCCTCGCTATATCGTTTTTATATTAGACTTATCGATAATTTTTCATACAAGACATGCTGATGATTGTTCATACGAGACACGTTGATGATTGTTCTTTGGACTTGCCAATAATTTTTTAGGACATAGTAGATTATAGCAGAGGCAAAACAAAATGTCACTCCACCACTATATGCAGGTTGATATTTTAAAAACACGTTATATTTTTCAAAAGCAAACAAAAAGGAGTTTCATAAAAACTCCTATAATACATGTTTAGATAACTTCCGGTTTAACCCGCTATTCGATCTTGAAGCTTTCCGTCTTCAAATCACAATAGTATCTTCCGCTTTCAGCCGTAAACTTTAATACACAGTAATCCGGATCAGTAACTCCACCCTTATAGAACATCGTATCACCTTTGCGCCAGATCATATCTTTTGTCTCTTGATCAGTAAGCACTTCCATTTTACCCTTCAACATGACCCCAACATACTTAATCAAGCCCTTATGATAGAAATATATGCAGGCATTAGGATTATTCATGTACTGTTTTACCCTCATTGATGAGGTGTTTGTAGAAAAATAGAAATAATGCAACCCATCCATTTTTCTCAGCTTCAGCATCGCTTTCACGTTTGGAAATCCTTCTTCGTCAATAGAACAGATAAAGGCGACCTTCTGTTTTCTGATAAAGTTTTCAATAGTATTATCCATAATGTTCCTCTATAATTTCGTATAATATTTTCCAAGTTAAAGTGCTATGCCTCATCCCGACAAACTTGAATTTATATAAGAGTATAACCTCTGAACCCGCGCACGGAATAGTATGAATCCGCCCCGTTATGAAATGTGAAAACCGTTCCGTAACGTCGTTCGCAGAACAATGCACCGCCCTTGTCGCGAATATCATCCGGCGTAGCGATCCAACTTGACGTTTTCAAATCAAATTCCCCGAGACTTTGCAGTCGGCGATAGAGTTCCTCCGTCATGATCAAAACGCCGATTTCTTTTGCTTTCCATTCGGCGCTGCCTGACGGCGGGTTTTTAGCACGCCCCTGTAA
>NZ_JAGBLU010000010.1 GCF_017635265.1 Butyrivibrio sp. | reverse complement strand
AGGATTTTTCGACTGACAAATATGTAAATGCACTTAGGAAGCAGTTTGAAAAGGCAGGAATAGATCTGGTAGTATCTGATGAGATCATATTTGAAACGCCATTTGATGAACTCTCAGAAATCATAACATCACCGGCAGACACTGGGGAACAGGTAAGAGACTGGCTTGATAAGTTTGTTGCTGCTGCAAAGGCCTCATCGCAGGCTGCAAAGGAACGTTCAGAAGCGGCCAGAAATATGAACCCTCAGATTACTGCGCTATATTATGATGCTGCATCAGGCACAATGAAGAGCTTTGATCCAACTAAGAATACTCAGGAAGAGATGCAGAAACTAGTGGAAAATGCCCCCTCATTGTTTATTTCGTAAATATTCAATAAAATAAATTCAGGAGGATATATAAATTATCAATGCAGCGGGAATGTCGCCGAACATGGCAAAGCCTGAACCACTTCTCAAAGTTAATGCGCTTGGTACAGTTTATATCAATCAGGAGTTTTCAAAAGTGATGCCAAGGGGCAGCGTTATAATGGATATCTCTTCAAATTCTGCCTATATTACAAGAAATAGAATAGTAGCAGAACAAAAGCTACTAGAAGGTTAAATACGAAAATGTACCTCTAACCCCGGCCCCCAAGAGACCACTTACTTACATGAAGACAGTATTCCCAAGCTTGATGAACATCTTGAAAAAACATGAAATCAGATGGAGATCACAATATGATGGAAAAAGTACTAGCTGCGTGCGGAAATGATTGTGCATCCTGTCCCAGATATATAGTGCATCCTTATGAAAAAACAGAGGAAGAGCTTCACCATACAGCAGAGTTATGGCTTAAGATAGGATACCGTGACCATGTTGTTACTAATGAAGAGATATCATGCACAGGATGCAAACCTGAGAATTGGTGCAGGTATCATGTAGTAAAATGCTGTGAAGAAAGAGGCATAAAAACCTGTGCAGATTGCGATGAATATCCCTGTGCCAATATGAAGGAATGCTTTGAAGTTACAAAGTCCTTTGAACCTATGTGCAAAAAGGTCTGCACTGATGAAGAATATATGCAGCTAAAGAGAGCCTTTTTTGAAAAAGAACAGAATCTGAAATTGACTAAAAAGTGTTGAAATCGTAACATGTTGCTGATATACTGAATCTGTTGTAAAAAATATTAAGGAAAGCGAGGTATTCGTGATGAGTGTAAAGAGAATAGAGATTGTAACAGAATATAGTATGAAGACCTCGGTTTGTGATAGATAAATAATTGATCCTTTGGCCGTGGCTTATTAGTCACGGCTTCTTTTTTTCTAAATGCCATTGTCATGGCGATGATCTCAACCTTAGTCTCCATACTGATAACAAAGAAAAAAATATGGAGAAAAAAATGAATAATACAGAAAACAATTTATGTAAAGGCAGAGTTTCTGCTATATACAAGAACAGTTATGTAATAAGGTTTGAAGGAAAAGATATTTCTGCCAGACTAAAAGGAACATTTCAAGAGAAGGCACCTGAGCTTTTCCCTGTTGTGGGTGATTACGTCTCTTTTGTAAATAATCTAATTGGAGATTCTTTGATCGTAGCGGTTGAAGATAGAACAAGCTTTTTGCAGAGGCCTGATCAGGCTAAAACAGGAGTCATGCAGTACATGGTGGCAAACGTGGATTACACGTTGATAGTCACCTCTCTAAATGAGGACTACAGTTACAACAGAATCGCCAGATATGTGAGCGTTGTTCTCCAGGGGAACTCTATTCCAGTGGTGGTTTTGACAAAATCAGATCTGTGCAACAACTACGGCAGATATGTTCGTGAAGTGGAGAGCATCTCTGATAAAGTCAGAGTTCATGCTATTTCGGCTTTATATGGAATAGGAGTTGATGAATTATATGAATACATGAGGCCGGGCGTGACATTGTGCCTTATGGGATCCTCCGGAGCAGGCAAGTCGACGCTTTTAAATGCCTTTGCCGGTGAAGAAATAATGAAAACCTCGGAAGTGCGAGAATCAGACTCCACAGGAAGACATACCACAACATACAGGCAGCTGATTGAGCTTGAAAATGGCGTATCAATAATAGATACACCCGGCATGAGAGAGCTTGGAATGGCTAACACAGAGCTTGGAATAGATAATACATTTTCAGATATCCTTGCATTGGAGCAATGCTGTAAGTTCAGTGATTGCAAGCATGATACCGAACCGGGATGCGCTGTGAAGGCAGCAATAGAAAGCGGCGAGCTTTCAGCAGAGCGATACATCCTCTATAAGTCATTGAGCGCGGAAAATACCAATAATTACGCTAAGAAAAAAGAAATCTCAAAGTGGGCTAAGGCTGCTAAAAAGCTGAAAAGAGATAATTATAGATTTTGAAATAAGAATTAGCCATTTTGCATTTCACCTCTCAAAAAATGCAAGTCACCGCCAATTTGCTTTTTTCTTGCCTCAAATAAGTTAATATCTGTTTCAGATACAGGAAAACAGGTAACAAGAAAGAGGTCAGATATGAAAAAAGCAATTGAAGTTAGTAATTTGTTTAAACAATACGGCGATGCAACAGCAGTAAACAACATCTCTTTTGAGGTTGAGCAGGGCTCTCTTTTTGCATTCCTTGGAGAAAACGGAGCCGGTAAGTCCACAACCATAAATATGTTAAGCACGATCCTTCCTAAGACCTCAGGCCAGGCCAGGTTAATGGGGTATGAACTTGGAAAAGAAGATGATGCCATCAGAAAGTCTATTGGGATAGTTTTTCAGAATTCAGTACTGGATGGGAACCTGACAGTTAAGCAGAATCTCCTTACAAGAGGCGCATATTACGGGTATGGAAAAAAAGAGATAATGGAGAGGCTTTCTCTCTTTTGGGACGAATTTAATCTGGAAGAAATCTGGAATAAGCGTTACGAGAATCTTTCCGGCGGACAGAGAAGGCGAATAGATATAGCAAGGGCTCTGATCCACAAGCCGGACATTCTTTTTCTGGATGAGCCCACCACGGGACTTGATCCCATGTCCCGCAGGATGGTGTGGGACTACATCAATCACTTAAGGAAAAACGATAACCTGACTATATTCCTGACAACGCATTACATGGAAGAAACCGCAGAAGCTGACAACGTGGTGATCATGGACAAGGGAAACATAATTGCTGAAGGCTCGCCTGCTGAATTAAAGAGCAGGTATACCGGTAAAAAACTTATCTGGTATACAGCACAGAACGAGGAAAACACAAAGATAATAGAAACTTCCAGTGCACCAAGCTTTAGCTACGAGGCTGATCACTACAATATTCTGATGGATGAAGGAATCATGGAATTTATCTGGAAAAACAAAGATTCTATCAGGGATTTTGAAGTGATCAAAGGAACAATGGACGACGTTTTTTTAACACTTACAGGAAAGGAAATGGTGGAATGCAATGGCTAAAATAAGAGGTCTTTTAGGTCTTACAAAAAGAAACATACTGGTATATATGAATAATAAGGGATCAATCTTTTTCTCAATGCTAACACCGCTTATTATTCTTATTCTTTATCTATTGTTTTTAAAGAGCACCTTTTTGTCATCGCTTGAGCACGCTGCAACGGGCCTTGAGAAGCTGATATTAGCAAAGGACATGGACCAGTTTGTAAATGGTATATTACTTACAGGCATCCTCAGCACTGCACTGATCACCATTCCCTACAACGCCCTTGAAACCATAGTCAGGGACAGGGAAGACAGAGTGTATTTTGATATGATATCAACCCCTGTAAAAAGAGCTGAGATCATCCTTTCATATTTCTTAGCAGCAGTAATTTCTGCCTTTATTCAGACATTAGTTGTGCTGTTTTGCGGGATTGGGATACTTCTTTTGAACGGATCAATGTACTATGGAATTTCAGATATTATATGCCTTGTAGGAGTGATCTTTCTTGGAACTCTTTCATCAACAGCAATCTTTACTCTTATAATGATGTTTTTTAAGAAAATGGGCACCTGCAGTGCTTTCATGGGGATAATTTCTGCAGTATCTGGCTTTATAGTTGGCGCATACCTTCCTCTGTCGGAGTTTAGCAGGACCATACAGAATGTATGTAATCTTATTCCGGCTACAGGAATCACAGTACTTATCAGAAATTTCCTTATAGGTGGAGTCTTGAATCATATGGATGAGAGTATAGGCGGAGTAGACGGCGGCGCATTTCTTCATGCCATGAGAGAGAATTTTTCTTTTAACACACAGGTTGGTTCTTCAACTTGGTCATTGAATCAGACCTGCATATATATAATAATAGTTACAGTAGCATTTATTATAGCTACAAGGATTATATATCCAAGAGTGTATAACAAAAGATAAAGGGGAAAAGCCTTGAAAGTAACGTTTAATAAGATTTCGCAAGGCGAAAGTGAATACGCAGTTGTAAATGCATATGGGCGCACAACTGCCATAGACACTGCAATTGGGCTGCTTGAAAACGGGGAACAGATCATTATGGGCTATAAGGACGGCGAGAGCATTCCATGCCCGATTTCCAAGATCTATTACATAGAAACAGTAGATGATAAGTGCTTTGCCTATACTAAGGATGACTGCATTGAGCTGCGAAGCCGTCTCTACGAGGTAGAAAAGGCTCTGGATTTCAGATTCTTTAGGTGCTCTAAATCCATGCTTTGCAATATCAGAAAGATAAAAAGTGTAAAAGCGGAGACCAATGCCAGGATGAGAGCAGTTCTTTTGAATGGAGAGGTTATTCTTATTACCAGAAGCTATGTAAAAGAGATGAAGAAGAGGTTGGGACTATGAAAAAACTAAAGATAGTAATGGAACAAACAATGATGGTCAGCTTCCTGGTATTGTGCGTTGTCAGTCTTAACGGACTTTTGGTGATGAGAAAAAATGAGTGGTCTTTTGACTGGTATACTCCGGGATCAATCCTTGTTGTCAGCTTTTTATGCAGTCTGGTAACAGTGTTGCTTCTTTATAATGATAAATACGATAAAGAGTTGTCTGCACTAATGCATAACCTGATGACGCTTCTGCATTTTGTTCTGATGTATATTATAATTATTGTATTCGGACATCTTTGTAACTGGTATAAAACCATGCATGGCTTTGCGTTTATCTCTGTGATCTTCGTGGTTGTCTATGCTGCAGCATGGGTAGGCACTGGCATCATGTTCAGACATGATGAGAAGCTTATCTCAGATGCCCTTGAAAGTGTGAGGGATAAGGAATAATGGCCCCTGGGGACGGGGTTTGTGGTTCATTTTAATGGCCCCTGGGGACGGGGTTTGGGGGTCATTTTTATTTTGACCCTAGAACCCCGTCCCCAATGGTCCATCACATTATGGAGGAAGAATAATGATTTTATTAGTTAACGCTTGTGTAAAAAAGAATTCAAGAACCAAAAGAATTGCTGACAAGCTTATAGAAAAGCTTAGTAAAAAAACATCTGAAGAAATATTAGAAGTAAAGCTTGAAAATATTTCTTTTCCTAAAACAGATGAAAAATTCCTTGCATATAGAGACGATTGTATTGCAAGGGGTGACTTCTCAGATGTTTATTTCAACCTTGCAAAGACCTTTGCAAAGGCAGATACAATTGTAATTGCAGCGCCGTACTATGACTTATCATTCCCAGCTTCACTTAAGCAGTATGTAGAGCACATCAATGTTTTAGGCATAACCTTTGAATATACAGATGAAGGCTATCCGAAATCTCTTTGTAATGCCCATAAGCTTTATTATGTTACTACAGCTGGTGGTTGCTTCGTTCCGGAAGAGTTTGGATACGGATACATCAAGACGCTTGCCCAAAACTTCTATGGTATTCAGGACTGTGAAAAGATTCAGGCTGTTGGACTTGATGTGGTTGGCGCAGATGTCGAGAGTATTGTCAACGGGTGTATTTGTAATATATAACTTGCGTTTTTTTAGGAAGGAGTATTCAACATGGCGAAAGTTCTTTTACTTAATGGCAGTCCAAAGGCAAATGGCTGCACAGCTACTGCACTTAATGAGATGATCTCAGTATTTAATGAGGAAGGAATAGAGACGGAGATCATTCACGTAGGCAATAAAAATATCCGAGGCTGCGTTTCCTGCGGGTATTGCGAGAAAAATGGAAAGTGTGTTGTTAACGATCTTGTAAATGAAGTTGCAGGGAAGTTCGAAGAGGCAGATGGGCTTGTTGTAGGAAGCCCTGTTTACTACGGCTCCCCAAATGGTACAATCCTTTCTTTTATGGACAGGCTTTTTTACAGTACTTCTTTTTCCAAGCAGATGAAGGTCGGTGCGGCTGTCGTAAGCTGCAGAAGAGGCGGCAATACTGCAAGTTTTGATGTTCTGAACAAGTACTTTACTATAAGCGGAATGCCGGTGGCTTCAAGCACATACTGGAATCAGGTGCATGGATTTGATGCCGAAGATGTTAAAAAAGATCTCGAAGGACTTCAGACAATGCGAAATCTTGCAAGGAATATGGCCTTCATGATAAAAGCTTTTTCCGATGCAAAAGAAAAATACGGCCTTCCGACAGTGGAGAGAGATGCATTCACAAGCTTCCCTGATGGGAAATAATGAAGAAAAAGTATCTCTAAGGAGAATAGTATGCTTTCATATGTAATTGTTGGTTCGGGATACAGATCTGAATATTATGGCAGAGTCGCCAAAACTTACCCAGAGCTTTTTAAGGCGATATTCCTCTGCCGTTCAGAAGAAAAAGTTCGCTTGGTAACTGAGCATACCGGTATTGCAGCGACAACTGAAATATATACAGCCCTGTCCATAAAACCTGATTTTATTGTAGTTGCAGTGGATAGGGAACACGTGGCTGATGTGGCAGAAGAGTGGATACTTCGAGGATTTCCCATCGTGGTGGAGACACCTGCTGGTTCATCCTTGGAAAAACTAGAAAGATTGTGGGAACTACAGGAAACAAAGGGAGCGAAGATCGTATGCTGTGAACAGTATCATAGGCAGCCCTTGTTGGCCAACGGTTTGTCTGCTGTTTCATCCGGATTATTAGGGAATCCCTCGACAGGATATCTTTCTCTTGTTCACGATTATCATGCTGCAAGCCTTCTTCGCAGGATGCTTATGGTTAATGGCGAGAAATATGTACTCCATGGTGAGCGAAAAACAACGCCGGTCATAGAAACGGATTCCCGCTATGGAGCCTCTTTTGATGGGCACATGCAGCAGGAAGTAAGAGACATCGTACATATAGATTATGAATCCGGAAAATCTGCGGTTTATGATTTTGCTTCTGTAGAATACAGGTCATATATTCGCTCTCGACACCTTACAGTGCGCTGTGACAGGGGCGAATGGAGTGACAGGATACTCTATTATGTTGATAAAGATAATCTTCCGCAGAAAAAACTTCTTTTGGCAGATATTCCTGAAAAATACCGTATCTAAAATGGACCCCAAGAAGTGGACACGACGAATAATCATTTTGGCAGGATTTTACGCAACGAATCCGACGTGTGGACATAAAACTGGCTGTATTTCTTTGATGAAAATGTGCTAATCCCATCATGTGGACACGGATTCAGCTGTCTTTGCTGATATAATTAGCAAAGGGGGAACTCTATATGAATCCAAAAGACAAACCAAGTTACACAAATGAACAAGTTGCGCTTCTTGCTCAGAATCCTTATACGCATGT
>NZ_JAGBLU010000151.1 GCF_017635265.1 Butyrivibrio sp. | reverse complement strand
TTATACAGAGTTCTTAACTGTAAGGTTAAGGCTATTGACGAGAGTTCTTCTCTTGATTTTCTCTCTTCCGAATTTTTCCCGGGGATAGGACCTTCCAAAGCCGAAAAATACATAAATGAACATGGTTTTGATATCTTTAACAATCCTGTTTATGAGAAATATGAGATCATAAACGAAAAAACAAAGAAGTTCATTATTTTTGAAGAACTGCTTGATCTGATAAATAACTGTGGTGGAAATTATCATGTTGCATACAGACTATATAAGAAATATGGCATGGATTGTCTTGATATTTTAAATAAAGATCCTTACCAGACCTGCTGCGTGGCTCCTTTTGAGCTGATTGACAGATATGCGACTCAGCATGGGGTTGAGGCTTATGAAAAAAGTCGTGTAGATGCTCTTATTAAGGAGTGTTTCAGTATAATGGAGTCAAGAGGAGATACATGTCTCAGCATAGAAGATTTTTGCAAGATAGTTAATCGTGTCGATAGTGAGATTAATCCGCTTTATGTGATAGGAGAAATTATAAATGAAAAAGAATTCTATTTTAATGAAAAAGAGCTTAGTGTCTACGACAGCCAGTTATATATGTGCGAAGAAAATATTTCGTTTAACATATCCAAAATGGAGGCTGACAAGGTTTTTCTTGGGGAGGTAGACAGAGGGACAATAGAAGAAATCGAGAAGGAAGGTTCTATTTCTTTTGGTGAAGATCAGCTGAAGGTATTTGACTTGCTGAGATACACTGGTGTCAAAATAATAACCGGTGGTCCTGGTACCGGAAAAACCACTGTTATAAATGGACTGATAAAGTATATTCACAGGGTATTTCCTGAAAAAAGCATAGTGATGGCGGCACCAACTGCTAATGCTGCTAAAAGGATTAGAGAAAAAACTGGAGAACAGGCTACTACCATTCATAAGCTTCTTGAGATAAAACCATTTGCTGACAGTCTGAATTTTGGATTTAAGAATCTTAATAATGATTTTGTCATTATTGATGAATGTTCTTTTATAGATACCAGAATGGCTTCAATAATATTTCAGTCTGTCAGAAAAGATTCAACTGTCATACTTGTAGGCGATGTAGACCAGCTTCCTTCTGTTGCAGCCGGGAACGTGTACAAGGATCTGATAGAGTCTGGCTGGATGGAAACTGTAAGACTTGAAACAATTTTCAGACAAAGTGGCAATTCTTCTATTATAGATAATGCATTCAGAATTAAGAATGGAAATGCTAATCTGATCACAGATGATGATTTTTCTGTACTTAAGTTTGAAGATGAAAAGAGTATGTTTGAAGCTGCTGTAGAGTATATGTCTAAGCATTATGACAAAAATAATCCTTATTCGGTAAGACTTTATACTCCGGTCAGAAAAAGAAAATATATGTCCTGTACATATTATTTCAACAAGCAGTTCCAGGATTATTTTAGTGAAAAAAACGATGATTTCGTGTATGGCTATACCAGATACTATGTCGGGGATCCTGTTATATTTACCAGGAACAATTATCCTGCGGGATATGCAAATGGTGATGAAGGTAAGATAATTAGTATTCTTCAGAATGAATCTGGAAAATACGGAGTTTCTGTATCGGTTGATGATAATGTTATCGATGTACAGGGTGATAATCTGCTGGATATGGAACTTTCATTTGCGATTACTACTCATAAATCACAGGGCAGTGAATGTGACACGGCTGTAGTTATAGTCCCTGCTTCCCCAAAGGGTATGCTTGATAGGAGCCTTATATATGTTGCAGCAACAAGGGCTCGGAAAAAGACACTGATATTTACTGAAGGTAACAGTCTTTATAAGGCAATACATAACAATAGAAAAAAAGATAGAAATACGGGGCTTCAGGCTTGTATTACAGACAAGTTTCAAAATTTCCCCATAATAAATAATAGGTAATAAAGAAAGGAATTTTATGATCACAAGAGACGACGCTTTATTAATTGATGATATGACAGACGAATATGCCCTTTCACTAGGGCAGGAAATTGAGGATATGACGGTGCATCTCAGGAAAACGGGTAAAAAGTGTCTTACTGTTTACTGGATTTTCTTTGCAGTAACCATTGTTGCTGCCTGCATCTATTTTATAAAAGCAAAACAGACTGCTTTCTTACAAAATGGCAGTTACATGACTACTATGGTAATCGTTTTTGTTTTTATAGGTATGTTTTTCCTGGTTCTTCGCAAGTTTTTTAACAGACTCGTTTTAAAAATAAGTGATAACTATAATATGCGTAACGGTAATATCACTAAAAGATATCAGGAATTCATTACTATCCGCTATATATATGAAGATATTAATGATGACAAGCTTTCGATTGTGGGATTTGAGGAGGATCGTTTAAAAGTAAGGAGTGTAGTTAAAGGTCGTCTTCAGACAATATCTATCCCGGTTAAATACGAACTGCTGAATGGTGATAAGAACGTGATCAGATTTCTTAATGAACATATTGAGATAGTTTTAAATGATGAATCCAAGAAAGGATTGGGTATTTAATTATGCAGAGTGCTTTACTTATAGCTGAAAAACCGGATCTTCAAAGAAAGATACAGGAAGTTTATAACAATCATAAGTCGGAGATAAGTTATTATTGTGATTTTTCTGCTCAGAGAGGTCATCTTGTTACCTTGATGCTTCCTGATGAGATTGATGAAAAGCAGGCTGAATGGTCATGGGAAAATCTCCCCTTTGAACCAGAAAACTTTGGTGGCTGGAAGTATAAGCTGATAAAGGAAAAGAAGCAGGGTAATTTTCTTACTGCCCAGGAAAGATATGAAGAGATGAAGAAGAAGATTGATT
>NZ_JAGBLU010000150.1 GCF_017635265.1 Butyrivibrio sp. | reverse complement strand
CTACAGACATGTATAACTGTTAGTAAAGCTCCTTGATGATATCTGATGAGAGGGGAATCCTCCCTTCAATCATTACTTAGATTTGGAAATAGAAACTATTAACTGTAGTCCTTAATGACTACATCATTACTATACTAGGATGATTGAATATGGAAAGTTACACACTTAAGGAAGAAAGACCTTATTTAAAGGTTATTACAAATATTTTTTTAGTCTTTTGGGCTATTGTAAACCTTTTTCCTATTTACTTCATGTTCACGTTTTCATTAAAATCCAACGAAGAAATTTTTGGAAAAAATGTAATTGGTCTTCCTAAGCAGTGGCTGTGGTCCAATTACTCGTCGGCCATGAATACGGGAAATATGGGATTGTATTTTTTTAACAGTTTACTGGTTACAACACTTGCTATAGCAATTTCCATGATGGCAGCCATGATGGCATGTTATGCAATTACCAGAATAAAATGGAAATTCAGCGGACTTGCAAATGCATTTTTTATGCTGGGACTGACAATCCCGATTCAGGCATCAATCGTGCCTGTTTACGTTGTTTTGTCAAAGCTGCACTGGCTCAATAAGTATTCGACGCTTATCGTTCCCTATTCGGCCTTTGCGCTGTCAATGGCAATCCTTATCTGTTCGGGCTTTATGGCAGAAATACCGACAGCACTTGATGAAGCGGCCAGAATAGACGGATGCGGGCTTTTCGGAACATTTTTTAAGATAATACTTCCTCTTATGAAGCCTGCGGTTTCAACTGTAGGAGTTTACTCATATCTTCAGTGCTGGAACGAGTTCATGTTTGCCAATGTATTTATTTCCGATTCGGCACACAGAACACTTCCTGTTGGTATAAAAGCACTTTCAGGTCAGCATACAACAGATTGGGGACCGATTGGCGCAGCACTTGTTATAGCAACGTTTCCAACCCTTATATTCTATATATTCCTTAGCGGCAAGATACAGGCCAGCTTTATAGCTGGCGCCGTTAAGGGGTAAAGAGACGAATCAGGTTTTGCTCAGTTTACCAAGTTCATTGGTCTCGATGACTACAAGGAGTGTGGTATCGGAAGTAAGATTTCGGGTAGGGTCGACAAAGCCCCACTTTGTCCGGTTGTTTTTAACAGCTACAACATTGAGCTTGTATTTTTTACGAAGATCAAGCTCCATAAGATTTTTGCCTATCCAGCTTTCTTTTGGTTTGATTTCCACCATTGAGAGGTTTTCATCGAGCTGGAAGTAGTCAATAAATGAGTCTGAGATCAGGATTCGTGCAGATTGCAAACCACCAAAGTCCTCAGGAATGATGATCTTGTCTGCTCCGACTTTTTTGAGTATTGAAGACATCCTTTCTGAGGAACTTTTTGCTACAACCAAAGGAACGCCCAGCTCTTTTGCAACTGCAACAGACATGATGCTTGCAGACAGATTCCTGCCCATGGCACAGACAACAATGTCCATGTTTTTTATATCAAGTGCCTTTATTTCTTCTTCGTTTTCAAGGTCGGCACATATGCCAACGGTGCAGAAATCTGCCATTTCCTTTACAAGATCTTCATTTTGATCAGCAACAAGCACGTCTGCACCCATTTCAAAAAGACTTTTTGCAAGGCTGATTCCGTATCTTCCAAGTCCTAAAACTGCAACTGATTTTTTCATTTTGATTCTCCTTTATCCTACATAAAAATTGCCTTCGATATATTGAGCTGAATTGTTTTTGGGTTTTCTTTTGGCAAAAAAGATTGCCATGGAAATAGGTCCAATCCTTCCGAGGTACATTGATATAATTACGATAATCCGCCCTGCCGTGTTCAGGGTGGATGTTATGTCCCGGGAAAGCCCGACTGTGGCGGATGCGCTAATTATCTCAAACAAGGCATCGGTAATTGAAACTGATGGGTTTGTTGCCATTAGTAAAAGAGTAAATAAGACAGCCGTAAATGCGCTGACAGTCAGGATTACGGAAGCTTTGCGCATAAGCTCATAAGAAACTTTGCGGTTAAACACAAGATTTTTATCATCATTGTTAATGTAGCTAAAAATATTCAAAGCTGCCAGGAAAAAAGTGACAGTTTTGATTCCACCGGCGGTTCCTACAGGTGAACCACCGATAAACATGAGTAAATAAGCCATGATGCAGGATATATCAGTCATTGATTTTTGTGAAAAGCTTGAAAATCCGGCAGTTCTAAGGGTTACTGATTCAAACAGACTGTTAAGCAGTTTTTGAGAAAACGGCATATTTCCGATTGTTTTGGCATTGTTATATTCAAAGAAAAAGAAAGACAGGGTGCCGAGTAACAAGAGGATAAACGTAAGTGAAAGAACAAGCTTGGTATGTTCGGATAGTCTTTTCCAGATAAGCAGCGGAGTATATTTCTTTTTTATACCATTTACTACTGCGGAGGTAAGGTCAAACCAGACCACATAGCCAAGACCACCAAGGATTATGAGCACCATGGTAGTGGAAAGTACCAATACGTTTGAATTAAAAACAGCCATGCTGCTTGGACCCACAACATCCATTCCGGCATTACAAAAGGCTGATACAGAATTGAAAACAGATGCCCAGATTCCCTTTTTATATCCCAGAAGAGGGATAAAACTGATGGAATAGAGGATGGCTCCGACTAACTCAACAATGAGAGTTCCACGTATGATACGAACCAGCATTTTTAAGATGCCTGATCGCTCATTTAAGTTAAGGGCATCCTTTAGCATTATTCTTTGGCCCATTGAAAACTTTTTTCTGGTAAAGAGCATGAACAATGCGGCGACTGTAATGATTCCAAGACCACCGATCTGCGCAAGGATCATGATGACAGCCTGACCGAAGATACTCCAGTGGCTGTAGGTATCGACCACAATAAGGCCTGTAACGCATACAGATGTGGTTGCAGTAAAAAGAGCTGTCATAAAGTCAGTTGAACATCCACGGGCGGATGATACAGGAAGGAGCAAAAGAACAGTTCCAATTAATATGGCTCCCAAAAAACTAAGTGGTATAAGATGTTCTGAAGAAAAACTCCATTTTTTCAAAAAATTATCCTCCTGAAAAAAGGTTATTAAACAGAATTATACTTCCATGTCATTTACTTAACAAGCAGGCGCAATTTATAAAAAATCGGTTATAATTAAAGCAATATGTAGATTTCAGAAATCCGCATATACTGCGGATTACGTGAGAGTATCATACAAGATTTAAGTGGGTATTCGGGGATATCGGGGAAATGAAATATTGGCTGATCAATAAAAATAATAAGCAAAATACGCTTTCTTTTAGCCTGAAAAGGCTTATTCTGGGAATAGTTCTCGTGGCGACTGTTGTTTTTGCTCTTTCTACTTACATTATTACGAAGCAGGAACAAAGAGATTACGCCATCAGAGATTCTGAAAATGTTCTTAAGACGCTTTCAAGCAACATAAGTTCCGATATACAAAAGTATACATCTCTTTCCAGGCTGATAATGATAGATGACAGAGTACTTACATTCCTAAGGGCCAGAATGCTGTCGGTGGATATCAGTATGATAAACGATGCCAGATATGGCGTTATGGATATTCTGAATGTAACCGAGGGAGTTGACAGCGTGATGATATTCAGAGAAGACATGATAATGCTGGCAACAAACCGTTTTACATATAAATATGATTATGGTCTTATGAACAGTAATGAGTGGAAATGTGACATCTATGAGGGGCTTGGAAGGGCGGTTGTTTCTCTTAACAGTAACAAAATAGCTTCCAAGCAGGACGGAAGACCTGTAGTTACCATCGGAAGAGCAATTTACGATATAGATTCTCAAAAAAGAACCGGAATTCTCATGATGAATATATCATCGCTGGTGTTTGAGAGAATGCTTGCACGACTAAGCTATGACAATATATGTATCATGGGAAGTGACGGGACTTTTCTTGCGGGGAACAAAAAATATGTGGATTTTTTTGATACGCAATTCATAAGCCCCACCATAAAGCATGAGGATGTTTTTATTGGTGGTGAAAAGGAGCTGCTGTCAGGGTGCCTTGTCGGTGACCTCCCCATAGTAATTCTCAGGGTGTCACCCTACGGAACAGAAGGTATTCCTTTCAGAATGCTGTACGTACTGCTTTTTTTGATGATAGTTTTTATTATTCTCGCGGTTTTTGTGGTTTCTTTTATCAGACAGAACATAACAGATCCTATCTTTGAATTGTCAGGCTCCATGGAGAAAAACAGAGAGCTTGGAGAACTTAAGAAGATAAATGTAGATGTTCCGTATAGCGAGCTTGACATGCTGCAGGGAGACTACAACGGAATGATCGATCATGTTAATGACCTTATTGACAAGCTCATGGAAAAAGAAAAGACGCTTCAGAGGGCAGAAATGAGAGTGCTGCAGGAGCAGATAAAACCTCATTTTCTTTATAATTCCATTGAGACAATAGGCTTCATGGCTTTGGATGCCGGGGCCGGAAATGTTCATGATGCCCTTGAAACCCTTGGAAGCTTTTACAGAAATTTTTTGAGCAAAGGCGACAGAGCAATACCACTTTCAAGAGAAGTGTGGATAGTTAAGGATTATCTTTCTCTTCAAAAACTAAGATACGGCGATATTTTGGAAGATGAGTATGACATAGCTGAGAATACACAGGAATTTGTGGTTCCAAAGCTTATTTTGCAGCCGCTTGTGGAAAACAGTATATATCACGGTATACGATTAAAGGGTGAAAGAGGTAAAATAAAGATAAGCAGCAGACTTGAAGATGGTAATCTGCATTTGATCGTTCGTGATACCGGAATAGGAATGAGTCAGGATAAAATAGATCAGATACTGTCCCTTGAGAGGAAGGACAAGAATGATCTTGATACTGAGAGCTTTGGGCTTTGGGGGACTATAGAGCGAATAAGATATTACACCGGAAAAGAGGATGTTGTCAGGATTGAAAGTGAGATTGGGGAATATACTGAAATTGAGTTTGTAATTCCCGGTGTTTTTTGAACTATTTAAGGAGCTGACCGGTACAGGTATTTTAAATATAGATGTTTTGGGAGAGACTATTATGGGAAGAATATACAGGGTTATGGTAATTGACGATGAAGAATCAGCTAGAAAACTTATGAAGGCCGCAATTGATTACGAGAGCCTTGGAATGGAGGTTGTCGGCGAGGCGGCAAGCGGAATTGAAGCTATAAATGTAATTGATGAGATAAGACCGGACATTGCTTTTGTGGACATATCCATGCCTTTTATGGATGGAATAGAGTTTACGGAAATCGCCACCTCAAGATATCCAAACCTTATCATTATTATAATGACGGCGATAGATCAGTTTGAATATGCGAGGAAATGCGTATCTCTTCCTGTTTTTGACTATATGCTAAAGCCTATGATAAGAGCGGAAGTTACAAAGGTTTTAGAGAGAGCAAAAGAAAAGCTTGATGGGGCAGAGCAAAATCTGATGCGAAGGAATAATTCGGAAAGGGATGCTGAAGGAGATGATTTCGATAAACTATCCGGTTTGGAAGAACTTTCCGGAGAAGTTAATTCTACGGAGCTTATAGAAAAGTATGTAATGGAAAATTTCACGGACCCCAAGCTTAATCTTACCTTTATTGCCCAGAATTTTGGGTTTAGCGTAAGCTATTTGTCACGAAAATTCAAAGCAGACACAGGCAAAAACTTTGCAAAATATCTTACGGATCTTCGGATGAAAAAAGCCCTTCGATATGCAGAACTTGGCTACAAAATGTATCAGACTGCTTCTGAAGTCGGGATTCCTGATCCCAATTATTTTGGGAGGTGCTTTAAAAAATATACAGGCATGAGCTATTCGGATTATGTGCTTGAGAAAAGTTCTTAAAATGGAATTATACATTTTATTATTAATAACAAAACAATAAGTAAAATAGTATTAGTAACTGTTTTCAATCAGATAGACATTTATTATATATCGTAATTCCATTAAAATGAGATTATAATTAAACATGAAAGGACATTGCAAATGACGTATTGGATGGAAGATCATGAGAATATGAAGAGGAGGTTTCGGAAAAGATGAATGAACAGATGAAAAAAATCGGCAGACAAATGGGAATCAGAATGGGAATTCTTATGAGCTTTTGTCTTGCTCTTACAGGGACGATTTCTTCAGGTCATTTTACGCCTGTAGGATTTTTATTTAGTTTCATTGTAAGTGCGATCATCAGTATTTTTATCGGATTTTTGGTTCCTGTGGGAAAAATAACCGGTGATGTATGCCGCAGGGCAGGCTTTGCGCAGGGAACTATAAAAGAGCGTCTTTTAAGCAGCCTTATTTCAAATCTTATCTATACACCGCTTATAACTTTCGTTATGGTGCTGCTTGCATATACAATGGCTATGAAGCAAAGTGGCGGAATGGCGCAGCTTTCGTTCATCCCGATGTTTCTTCATTCACTTGTTATCTGCTTTATTGTGGGCTATGTTCTTATATTTATATTCCAGCCGCTGTTTTTAAAACAGCTTATGAAAAAATATAATTAAAATTTTTGCCACAAACGCTATTTACTTCGTATAAATGTACATAAAACAAAAACAATTAAATGGTTAGTTTTTCTGATACAGTTCAGAAGCTAAGCATTAACGTTTTCTTATATGGAGGTTAAGACAATGGCTGAAAATATTAATAAAAAAATGCAGATTACAGATGAGTACCTTGAGGATGTAATTGGTGGTTCAAAGAATCGTAATGCTTGTCCCAAGGGTGGAGACCATGAATTTGAAAAAACCAATGTAAAGGTGTTGAAAAAAGTTGTTCTCAAATGCAAAAAGTGTGGAAAACGCGTTGCATCTAAATAATAACTTAAACTTCCCGCTTGCAGAACCGGGCAGGCTGCCATATATTCTTTTTTCTTGTCTAAGAGAGTTTTGAGGTGTCCATGAGTTTTAAATTTTCTATAGTTTAATCCTGTTTTGTCGCAACATGTTTGAGTATTCAAGGATTTTGCTCTCTCCGGCGCAGTGCAGTTTCGTTTTGCTTCTGACACGAAAATGAAACTTTTCTATGTGCTCATGCAGCTTTTCTTTATTACGCATGCTTCAACTAAAACTCGCAGGGCAAAAATACAGATAAATAGGTCTAGGTGCACTGCACCTATGGCAGAAAAAGAGGCTTTCTTCCAAGCTCATATGAGTTTGGTAAAAAGCCTCTTTACTTCTGCCAAAATGCCCACGAAGTGGGCAAGACCAATTTATCTTTATTTTTGTCCTGCTCAGACAACGTTTCCGCATGCGCAGACAAAGCTGCTTATGAGCACAAGAAAAATGACATTTTCGCGAAATCAGCAAAGCCAAAACTGCACTGTGCCGGAGAGAGCGAAATCCTTGAATATGAGTTTTGCGACATAGGATTAAACTATAGAAAATTTAATACCATGAACACCAAAACTCGAAACGGCAAGAAAAAAGAATATATGGCAGCCTGCCCGGTTCTGCAAGTGGGAGGTTTGAGTTAATGAGTACACAAAGCCGGTGCACCAAAGCGGTTTGAACAGACGTAATTAGCTTACCTTACTTCTGGGAATCACATATGGATCTCCGGTTTCCGGGTCAAGGATAATTGAACTTTCCATGCCGTATATTTCATGCATGAGGTCGGAAGTGATGATATCTTTTGGACTTCCGTTTGCCACAAGTTTACCTTTATTCATGGCAAATATGTGATCGGCATATCTGATAGAGAGATTAATATCGTGAAGAATAGCAACGATTGTTACTTTCTTTTCCCTGTTTAGCCTTGCGAGACAGTCGAGAATCTCTACCTGATATGCAATATCAAGGTATGTTGTTGGCTCGTCAAGGAGCAGTATATCTGTGTCCTGAGCAAGGGCAAGTGCTATCCATACACGCTGCCTTTGTCCGCCGGATAGTGAATCAACCTGCTTATCTGCAAGATCTGTGATACCCATTGCACACATTGCGTAGGAAATAGCTTCATAGTCAGTTTTTGAAAGCTGTCCAAAAAGATTCTGATAGGGAAATCTTCCTCTTGCTACCAGGTCTGCAACTGTTATTCCTGCAGGAACTATAGGAGACTGAGGAAGGAGTCCCACCTTTTTGGCAAGCTGCCTGGTAGGAAGCTCGCATATTGGCTTTCCGTCAAGAAGGATATTTCCTTTTGAAGGCGCCAGGAGTCTTGCGAAACTCTTAAGAAGCGTTGACTTTCCGCATCCGTTTGGACCGATAAGGACGCTGAATTTTCCGGCAGGGATACTTAAGTTCATGTCTTCTATGATCAGTCTGTTATCATAGCCTGCGTTTATTCCGTTTGCAGTAAAAGTGTGACTCTGTGCGATCTTACTCATCAGATCTTTTCTCCTTTTTTGTTGATATTAAGTAACAGCAGTAGTAAATAAGGTGCTCCCAAAAGTCCTGTTATGACTCCAACAGGATAACTGGTTTCGAACAGATTTTTTCCTATAAGCTCAGATGCGTAAACAATTATTGTTCCCACAAGACCTGAGGTTAACATTGCAATCGATCCGTTTTTGGTTAACCTTGTTGCAATGGGGCCTGATAAAAAAGCTACTGAAGCTATGGGACCTGTTGCTGCGGTTGCAACTGATGAAAGCAGCAAAGCACAAATAAGGCAGCAGATTCTTATGAGATTTATGGATGCTCCGAGTGTTGTGGCATACTCATCTCCAAGCTGCATTATTCTCAGCTCTTTGTTACAAAATAAAAGTGCTCCGCCGGAAAATAATGTCATGATTAAAATGGCGGGAACGTCGGACATTTGTACCGGATTTAGGCTTCCACGCAGCCACCTTAAGGCAGTTCCTACATCATATTCCGAACCAACCAACAGCATCCATGAAATAAGGGCGTTTAAAACCGCCTGAAATCCTATTCCGATAAGGATCATTCTGCTGCTGAAGGCTTTTCCTTTCCCTGAGAGAAGGAGAATAAGTCCTGTCACCAAAAGACCTGCAACTACCGAGAATACCGATGCAACTGCACCGCTGATACCAAGTATCAAAATGCAGAAAACTGCAGCAGCAGAGGAACCTGCAGTGACGCCGATTATATCGGGAGATGCCAAAGGGTTTCTTAAAAGATTTTGAAATGTGTACCCTGCAAGCCCAAAAGAAAAACCTGCAAGACCTCCGACAATGAGCTTTGGAAGCCTTAGACTTTTTATGGTGTATGCTGCTCCTTTGGTTTCATCACTGAGCAAAACTCTTATAACTTCCCTTAAGGAATAATTGGTATTTCCTATTGTCATCATAAAAATGCCGAGGATGGCAATGATAACAACAAAGAACACTACGCAGGCGATATTTCTTTTGCTCTGTCTTGAGTATATATTTTTTAAATTTGTTTCCAGATTGGTTGTCATATATTTTTGGCCTTTGTCATCCATACAATTGATATAAATACCGGCGCTCCCATAATGGCTGTAATGATGCCAACCTCCAGTTCTCCGGGACGCCCTAAAATTCTTCCCAGTACATCGGAAATAGTCAAAAGAGCTGCACCGCCAAGGGCAGAGAGCGGAACTATAATCCGCATGTCATTGTCAAACAGCTGTCTTATGACATGGGGGAGCATAAGTCCCACAAATCCTATTGGTCCTGCCAGAGCAGTTACTGATGCGCACAGAAGTACACCGGCAAAAGCAGATATTATCCTTATCTGTCCCACTTTTACACCGAGAGATATAGCCATCTCATCCCCAAGTGACAGGGCATTTAAGGGGGAGGCGCATAAGAGAGAAAGAATCAGTCCGGCTATGAAAAAAGGGAAAAGAAGCTTTACATCTTCCCAACTGCCTCCGCTTATACTTCCAACCTGCCAGAAACGAAACTCTTTCATAACCTGTGAGTCCGGGAGCATTATGGTATTTACTATGGCGCCAAGGGCTGTGGATACCGCAGTTCCTGCAAGGGCAAGCTTTAAAGAGGTTGCACCGCCATAGCCGACACTGGCAATCCCATAGACAAAAAATGCAGTGGCCATAGCTCCGATAAAGGAAAGACCAATCAGTCCAATGCCTGAAGAAATATTAAGATAAGCGATACCGATCACCACCATGAGAGAAGCACCGGTGTTCACACCAAGGATGCTTGGATCCGCTATGGGATTTCTGGTGATTGACTGCATCATTGCTCCTGACACACCAAGGCAGCCTCCGGCGATGAGGCCGAAGACTGTCCTTGGAATTCTGGCTGCTATAACAGCCGAGATGAATGCATCTGTTTCCTTTCCGGTAAAAAAGCTGACAATATCGCCGGGTGCTACAAACTTACTGCCATATACTATTGAAAGGATAGTGCCCGCTATCACAAAAATGATCAGCGTTATTATTCCTATTATTAACTTACTGTTATTGTATTTTGTTTGCTGCTTCATTTAACACTTCCAGATAATCATCAATTGCATAAGGAATCGAAAGAACTGTCGGAGTACTTGCTGCTGCAAGAGCATCGTTTGAATCAAGAAGTACAAATGCTCCGTTGTTTACGGCAGGAATGTTTGAAAATCTGCCATCGTTTTGCATTGCTGTAACAAGGGACTCTGTTCCATAAGTTATGATGATGTCTATATCGCTTAGAACATCTGCGTTTTCAGCACTAACAGTAATTGAAAAAGCAGTAGGATCATCTATAAGCGAAGTTACGCTATCGGGAGTTACAAATCCAAGGTCACCAAGGAATGCTGCTCTTGGATCATTGTTTGTATAAATATAGAAGGTTCCGAGATCATCTTCAGAAAGCCAGAAGAATGCAACTCTTTTGCCGCTAAGGTTAGGATAGTTAGAGAGTTTGTCGGCAATGAGCTGTTCTACATCGGCAACAAGTGCCTTTCCTTCTTCCTCAAGACCAAGGGCAGTAGCATCATTTATGGTCTCTTCCTGCCAGGTGGTAGTCCATGCAATGGTAGGATATGCAACAACAGGAGCAATCTCGCTTAATCTGTCATATTCTTCCTGACTAAGTCCTGAATAAGCAGCCAGGATTACATCAGGCTGGCAGTCTGAAATAGCTTCATAGTCCAATCCATCTGTATCATCAAATACGTTAGGCGTAGCGCCGAGATCTTCGAAAGCCTTAGCTGTCCATGCAAGAAGACCGTTTTCATCTCTCGGGCCGAAGTTTGCTTCTGAAATTCCAACAGGAACTATTCCGAGAGCAAGAGGAACGTCAGGATTTCCCCATGCGATTGCGACAACGTTTTCAGGCTTCTCTTCAATAACTGTTTCACCAAGTCCGTGTGTGATTGTAATTGGGAAAGTGGTGTCAGATGAACTGTCTGCTGTATCGAGAGATAATTCAGCTGTTGATGCTGAATCTGAAACTGAAGCTTCCTCTTTTGCTTCAGTATCGGCTGCTGCAGTAGTATCTGCAGTGGGTGTTTTAGATGCTGATCCGCATGCCACAGCGCTAAGACTAAGAATACCTGCAAATAATGCTGAAATAAATTTGTTTTTCATAATTAACTCCTCTGATGTTTGTAAGTAGATAGGTAATGCTAACAAAAGTTAGCGTTTGCTAACGATAATCTCATATAAAATCCGGATTGTCAACAATTAAATTAAGCAAAGCTGATGCTTTTGGAGGCTGATATTTTATTCCGATAATTTTAATATTATAAAAATGATAACAACAGGAAAGAGTTGATATAATAGATAATGAAGTATTGTGGCGTTTGGGCGCTTTAAATATGAGGAGTTTGAAAATAAGGATTATTGCATGAATAAAAGATTATCTCTGACAATTATATTATCGTTTGTGTTTATTGGTGTTGGTTCTTTTTTGGTTTTTACAGTAAAGGCTGAGGCTGCGCGCGTCAGATGGGAATTTGCGTCCTTTGGCACGGGAACTTCAGATAGAATTGATGATTCGGGATACATGAAAAACGATGACGGATCAGTCACCTTATGGAGCCTTAACAAGAAGGGTAAAATAGTTTCCGAAAGTACTGACGGTTTGTCTTTTTACTATGTGACAATTCCTTCAGACAAGAACTTTACACTTACCGCAACTGCAGTAGTTGACTCCTGGACTTTTACAAATGGACAGGAGGGCTTTGGACTTATGGCTTCCGACAGGGTAGGGGAGCATGGTGATAACGAAGCTTTTTGGAATAACTCCTATATGGCATTGGGAGGCAAGATTGAATATTATTACGATCCTCAAAAGGGTGAAGTTGTTAATGATGAGTCCCATGTAAAGATAACCATGAAAAACGGTCTTGGTGTGCTGGAAAAAAGCGGCGTTACCATGGAAAATCTTTCCCTTTTTGAAGCCAATGACACTGTAGCGGTTAACCAGCAGTTTTCTTCCAATATCTATCCGCTTGAGACATCCTGTGCAGCTTTTGGAACCGGTGTTTATAACATATGGGGCAACGAGCAGAGCGGCTTGGATACTACTGTAAACAGTCCGTTAACTGAGGTTAGATTACGTATTCAGAAGAATAATACAGGTTATTTTGTAAGCTATCTTGATGAAAAAGACAATGTTATCGCCATGAAGAAATTCTATGAGCCGAAAGCTCTTGAACAGATTGATGGGGAAAATGTCTATGTCGGCTTTTTTGCTTCCAGAACAGTTAAGGCAACATATAAAGATATAGCGCTTGCTATTACAGATCCTTTAGATGATGCACCGGCAGAAGAAAGACCGATAACATATGTTGATCCTTCCTACAAAGTAGTGTCTGCATCTTATGCAAACAGTGATGATTATCTGCTGGAATTTTTAGGAAATGCTGACGGAAAGCTTACTGTTACCAATTCATATGGAGAGGAACTTTTCAGAGAACAGACTGTTCGTGCCGGAGAAGTGATAGCCACTTCAACTACGCTTAAAAAGGGGGTTAATTCTTTTAAGGTTGTCTTTACACCGGATGAGAACTTTACTCCTGATAATGACGAGTATAAAAGACTTTCTTCTTATGAAACGGATGAATTTAACTACGCAGTTAAGTATGAAACCATAAATGACGGTGAAAAAATCTACGTATCACCCGGTGGAGATCCTAATGGAGATGGGAACAACGATCATCCTGTAGATATTTATACTGCTGTAAAATATGTAAAACCAGGGCAAACGATAGTGCTGGAAGAAGGGCTGTACAGCCTTGATGAGACAGTTACAGTATACAGAGGAATAAACGGAACTAAAACCCGGCCTATCAGTATGATTACAAATAGTGGCCGAGCAGTATTTGACTTTAACGGAAAGTGCGCAGGCTTTGTTTTCGGCGGTGATTATTGGTACGTAAAAGGAATTGACTGCACAGGCTCAGGAGACGGATGTAAAGGCATACAGATTTCCGGCAGTTTTAATACTTTTGAAGACGTATACACCTATAAAAACGGTAATACAGGTCTGCAAGTAAGTAGATTCCATGCAAGTGACGAATATGAAATGTGGCCCAGTGACAATCTGATCTTGCATTGTATTTCCTGCGGAAATGCTGATTCAGGGTTTGAGGATGCAGATGGTTTTGCAGCCAAGCTCACAGTGGGAGAGAGAAATGTTTTTGACGGCTGTATCTCATACAACAACGCAGATGACGGATGGGATCTTTTTGCCAGGATTGAAACCGGAAGTATTGGTAAAGTGACCATTCAAAACTGCGTATCTTTTTCCAACGGCTACGGACTTGATGGTGCCGGGCAGGGAAACGGCAACGGATTTAAAATGGGAGGCTCAAGTATGCCGGGTCAGCACAAGCTGATAAATTCGGCAGCATGGGGGAACAAGGGCAAAGGAATTGATTCCAATTCAGGTCCGGACATTCAGATATATGACTGCATAGCATTTAATAACGGATCGTATAATGTGGCACTTTATACTAATGGTACTTTAGATACATCATATTATGTGGACGGTCTGATTTCCTATAGGACAAAAGATACCGGTGTGGGCGACAAAGTGGAACTGTATGGTTTCCAGAATGAGGAAGATGTATATAACACAAAGAATTTCTTTTGGAATGATGAAAAGTCCTGCAACAGTCAGAATATTGCTGTAAGTGATGATTGGTTTGAATCTTTGGATATGCCTCTTGCTGATGAAAATAATCCGCTCTCTGTTGCCATGAGCCTTAGAACTGATGATGGATCAGTTGATCTTGGAGATTTTTTGAAATTAAGTAATATCGGAACTATGGAAATTGAAAAGGCCGGTTCGTCAACTGATTCGGCAAAAGAAAGCTCGGTAGATGAAAAAAAGAATGAAGCTTCTTACGAAAATGCTGATGATAGTGAAGTAAATAAAGATAATGAGCAAAATGAAGAGGCAAGTGGCGATGAGATTTTACTTATTGCTGGAATCATAATAGCTCTTTTAGCGGTAATTTTTGTTAAATTTTTTTTAATTTAAATCGCTAAAGCTTGATTTTATAGTCCAAGTGGGGCATGATAAGAAAAGATGCGGTCAAAATAGCTAAAATTAGCTGTTGCAAGGAAACTTGCGTTAAGGAAGGCTTTCAATAAGCCATTTGTGTTGAGGAAGTATATGAAAAAATTAGTTGAAATCAAGGATGTAAGCAAGATTTACAATCCCGGTGAAAATGAGGTAAGAGCACTTAACCATGTGAATCTTACCATTGGTGAGGGAGAGTTTGTCGCTATAATTGGTCAGTCCGGTTCCGGAAAATCTACCCTTATGAATATGCTTGGGTGTTTGGATACGCCAACAAGTGGAAAGTACTATCTCCATGGTCAGGACGTTTCACATATGACAGATGATGAGCAGTCAGATGTCAGAAACAGAGAGATTGGTTTCATATTTCAGGGGTTTAACCTTATACCGTCTCTTACGGCCCTTGAAAATGTTGAATTGCCGCTTATTTATCGCGGAGTTGGTAAAAAAGAAAGAGAAAGGCTCTCTAATGCTGCGCTTAACAGCGTAGGTCTGGAGAAAAGAAAAACCCACAAGCCATCGGAGATGTCCGGCGGTCAGCAGCAGAGAGTTGCCATAGCAAGGGCTATTGCTCAGGCACCGCCTATTCTTTTGGCTGATGAACCCACAGGTAATCTGGATACAGGATCTACAAAAGAAATCATCAGTATAATCAAAAGACTTTATAAAGAAGGAAGAACCGTTATCATAATCACTCACGATCCCGGAATTGCAGCTCAGGCCAAGAGAATTATTACAATCTCAGATGGGCAGATAAAGAGTGATGTGATAAATAAGGACTACAGTGAAGACTAATATGCCAACGCATAGCGCGGCTATATGACAGGGCAGCTACAGATATGGAGGAGAAAAATGTCAGATAACATGAAAGATAAAAAACTTGAAGAAAACAAGGATTTAAATACCAAAGAAACGGAAAACAAAGAAACAACCGTAAATACAGAAATTAAGGAAACAACAGGTTCCGAAACCGAAGTTTATGATGATTATGAGGAGGCAACCTTACCGGACGAGGTTACAGGTAAAAAGAAATTTAAACTAAAGAAGAGATATGTTGTTGGCGGCATAGTAGCTCTTTTGGTTCTGGGTGCTGTCGGAAGGTCGATTATTGCCGGAAAAAATCAGGTGACAATGGTTCAGACAACTCCTGTGGCACTTGGAAGTATCGAAAATGTTCTTTCTATTTCAGGAACAGTTCAGAGTGCTGAAACCAAGACTTTCTTTTCAGAAGTAGCCGCACCTGTTGAAACTCTCGATATTAAAGTCGGAGATAAGGTTTCTGCAGGGGATGTACTTTACTCTTATGATGCAGAGGCTCTTGACCGTGCACAGAAAACAGCTGAGCTTGCTATAACTCAGGCAAAGGGAAGTTACAGTTCGCTGTATTCAGAAGTAGGGGCAGCTGACAGAAAGTACGCTGAAGGAATGACAGCACAGCAGATAAATGACAGGCTTGATGCCATTACAGCGGAAATAGATGCTCTTAATACAAAGATTACCGAGAAAACCAACAGAATAAACCAGACTCTTAAAGATCTGCAAAATGTTGCACTTGATATCAATCAGAATGGCATAGCCGATAGCAGCGAAGGACTGTTTGACAACGGCAGTGACAGTTATATCTACAGAAATGAAAATAATACAAAAGATGATGATGGAAACTATACTGAGCCTACAGAAGAAAACAAACAGGCCTCCCTTGCAATTCAGCAGACTATAAATGATGTGACATATGCTCTCAAATCAGATGCAGAGATACAGTCCTGGAATGATCAGATAACAGCGCTAAAAGAAGAACAGAGCCATCTTTCTTCTGCAAAGGCAGCTCAGATTAACGGCGGAACAGCAGTTTCATCCAAAGCTCAGTACGAATCAACCCAGATTACTCAGGAAGATACTATTGAAAAGATTGAAAATGCAAAAGAAGGTGTAAAAGCTGAGTTTAACGGCGTTGTAACTGAAGTTGCGGTTGTAGAGGGAGCAACAGTTACTGCCGGAACCAAGATGGTAACAATGGCTAATCTTGATGATGTTCAGGTTGCTTTGTCAGTATCCAAAAGTGACCTTCCAAAGATTGCCCTTGGACAAAACGTTGATATTACAATAAACGGCAAGGCATATAGCGGAGAAGTTACCAAAATATCCGGTAATGCTACAAAGAACTCAAACGGTGTCGCAGTGGTAGAGACTATCATTCAGGTTACAAATCCTGACAGTGATATCATTCTTGGAGTTGAAGCTACCAACAAGATTCATGCTGAAAAGGCAGATAACACAATAGTACTTCCATATGAATACGTACAGACAGATGCTGACGGCGACTATGTTTATGTTGTGGAAAACGGTCTGGTGACCAGAAAAAATGTAACTGTGGGAATATCTACAAGTACTGATGCACAGATTGTTGAAGGACTTGCAGAGGGTGATGAAGTTATCACATCCGATGCGACACTTCTGACAGAAGGTATGCCGGTAGCAGTTAACAATATGTAAGTAATGATAAATTAAAATATATCATAGTAATATGTGGTTAAAACATGGGACAATTTGGAGAGTATTTTAAAAGTGCAATCAAGCAGATAATCGGTAATGGCTACCGCACGCTTATGACTATGCTTGGAATTGTTATAGGTATTGCGGCGGTAATTGCCGTTGTTGCTCTTGGCAACGGCATGACTGAGTTTGTGCAAAGTCAGTTAAACGGAATAGCCGGTAACTACGGAATAATCAGTATCAATACCAAAAAAACTTCGGATTTTTTTACAAGCGAAGATATGAGAATCATCGAGGAGCAGCTTACAGACATTAAGGGCATATCTCCTAATTTTAGCGGCTATGGAAAAGTAAAGGCAAAAAGAGGTACTTTTGAAGCCAGCGTAAGTGCCGGAACACAAGCTTTGGAGTATGCTCTTGGAAATGGAATTGTGAAGGGTTCGTATTTTACAAGGCAGCAGGTTGAAAGCGGGCAAAGAGTATGTGTAATGCTCATAGATGATGCGGTAAAGCTTTTTGGAACGGAAGAGTGTATTGGAAATGAAATAGAGCTGACCATGTGGGGAAAAACTGCAACATATACTGTTGTAGGGCTTCGTGATCACATGAATGAAATGTACACTTTTCTTATGGAGGGACAGGATTATTTTGCCACAATCGAAACTCCATATACCGCATTTTGTGCAGACTTTGACTACGAAGCTGAAAAGCTTTATAATCTGGTTCTTTTTGCTGATCAGGGAATATTAAACGACAGAGTTACAGAAGCTAAAAATATTCTTATGAATATTCATGGTCTTAGAGGAACCAATGCCATAACAGGTTACAGTATGGCTGATTTTTCACAGCAGCTGGATCAGATTCTTGGCTATGCCTCATCATTTCTTTTGCTGGTTTCAGTTATATCCCTCGTTGTAGGCGGAATTGGAGTAATGAATATCATGCTGGTTTCCGTAACGGAGAGAACAAGGGAAATCGGTATAAGGAAATCTATCGGTGCCAAGACAGGGGCCATAATGTCGCAGTTTTTGTTCGAAGCATCTATCCTGACTTTTCTTGGAGGAATTGTAGGGATAATTTTGGGAATAGTGCTTGCAAATATTATTTGTTCGGCTATAGGATTTAGTGTTATCATAACGCCTTCATCGGTTTTGGGAGCAGCATTTTTCTCAGTTCTTGTGGGTTTGTTCTTCGGACTTTATCCCGCAAGAAAAGCTGCAAAGATGAAACCTATAGATGCGCTCAGGTTATAAGGAAGATAGAATGGGAACTTTTGGAGAATATATAAAAAGTGCGTTTTCAAGCATAAAGAACAATAAGGGAAGATCTTTTCTTACCATGCTTGGAATTATCATAGGAATAGCAGCGGTGCTTACTGTTCTTATTATCGGTGATGGAATGAAGGCAACAGTAAACAGCGAGATGGATTCCATTGGCGCCACTACAATAAGTGTTTCACTTGACAATACCAAAACGGATAAGCTTTTTACCAAAGATGATCTGGAAGAAATAGAAGCAGCAATTGATAATATTTACGGAGTTTCTCCAAGCATCAGCGTGTGGGGCGAAACACAGGTCAGAGGCGAAAAGTATGATATGGACATAAGCGGTGGAAGTCAGGCAATGGAACATGGCTCCGGAGTGAAGATGGTTCACGGCCGTTATTTTAGTGCCTCAGATGTGGAAGATGGAAAAAAAGTTTGTGTACTTAGCCAGATTGCTGCCAAAAAACTCTTTGGATATGAAAATGCAGTCGGAGAGACTGTTACTATCACGGCTTATGATCTTACAGCGGATTTTCAGGTAATTGGTATAAGGGAAGATACTTCAATGGATGAGGCCTATGCCAGCTATATGGAAGAGCCGGCATATATGGGAGATGTACCTTATACTGCGGCTGCCGGAGCATTTAGTCTGAATATAGACAATATGAGTAGTTTTACAATTTATCTTGAGAGTGAGAATAAGAATGCTGTTCTGTCAAAGGCACGGTCTGTGGTTGAGAATGTTATGGGGCTTAGAGGTGAGGGAGCAGTAAAGATATCATCAGGTTATGGATTTGATCAGACTACGGATACTATACTTACGATTATTACTTCGGTTGTGGCAATTATAGCTGCAATTTCACTTCTTGTCGGCGGAATTGGCGTAATGAATATAATGACGGTTTCAGTAACGGAGAGAACCAGAGAGATAGGTATAAGAAAGTCTCTCGGTGCCCGTACTTCTTCGATTCTGACTCAGTTCCTTGCTGAAGCTGCAATTCTTACCTTTACAGGAGGAATTATAGGAATAATACTGGGGATTTCCTTGTCGTATTTGATCTGCCGTATAATTGACTTCTCTTTCACGGTAAATCCTATGCTTGTGGCACTTGTAGTGGCAATTTCTACAGGTATCGGACTTTTCTTTGGAATATATCCGGCCAGGCGTGCTGCAAAGCTTGATCCGATAGAAGCCCTCAGAACAGAGTGATTGTGTAATCCTCTTACAGCGACAGTACTAAAAACATCCTCAGTGTGATATACTAATTATCAAGAATGTTTTTTGGGGTGAGCTGGTGAGAGAGATAATTGATAGGCTCCTTAAGGGGCAATTTGAATATGAGGATAAGAGCCTGGATTTTTCTGTGCCCAGAGTTGAGATAGCTTTGGGACCGGATGAAGAAGTCGAAGGCTCTTTTACTATATTCGGATCGGAAAACAGCCCATCTGTTGGCAGGGTTTCGGCTACAGACCTGCGTATGGAAGTCATTACTCCTGAATTTTCAGGATCTCCCTATGAGGTTTCCTACAGATATAATGCAAGAGGCCTGTCAAAAGGAGATGTACTTCAGGGGGAATTTAGAATTATATCTAATCAGGGTGAGTACACATTGCCCTTTGTTATTACCGTCAGACATGATCATATTTCATCAAGTCTTGGCGATATCAAAAATCTTTTCCATTTTGCAAATTTAGCTAAAACTGACTGGAAAGAAGCTGTGAGTCTTTTTTATTCAAGTGAGTTTATCAGTATTTTTCAGGGAAATGACAGTCAGTACGAAAGCCTTTACAGAGGGCTTTCTGCCCAGTATATGAACGAGCAGAATGTCGAAGAGTTTCTTATCAGTATCAACAAGAAAAAACCTGTTGAATATCTTCTTGATCAGGAAGAGATACGCATAGATTTTACCGGAACCAGCCATGAAAACGGCATAATGATAACCAGAAACGGATGGGGCTACACAGCTCTTCATGCCGAGGTTTTGGGGGATTTTATATATCTTGATAAGACCAGCTTAACTGAGGAGAGTTTTAGCGGAAGCTCATGCCATATAAAAATAAGGTTAAGGACAGAGGCACTCCATGAGGGCAATAATTTCGGTAAGATTGTTTTTTCCAATGCGTTCATAAAAAAAGAACTTCCCGTAACCGTTGCCGTTGAGCTTACAGGTAAACACCCAACGGCGGATTATCAGGAGAAAAAACAGCTACTAGTTGATCTTGTAAGGGCATATGAAAACTACAGATGTAAGAAGATTACTGCAAGGGTGTGGGTTTCTGAGACAGGTAAGATTATTGCCAAGATGAATGCCATAGATGACAAGGACTTGGAATTCAGGTTATATACGGCTCACTACTATATAACAGCCGGAAGAGTCAATGAAGGCAAGTGGATCCTTGACAGGGCAGAAGCAGAGGCGCTTGATGCACCGGGAGATACCCTATACAGCTATTATTTATATTTGTCTACTCTATGCAGCAAGGAAGAGAGCTTTTTAAATGATGTGGCCGAGAGGCTTGAGGGAATATTCAGAAGAAATCCCGATAACTGGCGAATTGCGTGGCTATTGCAGTATGTAGCCGAGGAGTATTCCTCTTCAAGTCCCAGAAAGTGGATGAGCCTTGAAGAGCAGTTTGCACTTGGATGTCGAAGTCCGATTTTATATCTGGAAGCTATGGGACTTTTAAACGAGACACCATCCATGCTTACAAGACTTGAGGACTATGAGCTCTATGTCCTTGAATATGGTGCCAAAAAACAGATCATAAGTCTTAACCTTATTGATCAGATTGTGTATTTATCCGCACGTGTAAGAGGGTATAGTGAGAAACTGTACAAAATACTGACGGCGTGTTATGAGGTAAAAGAAAATGATCTTATTTTGGAGGCTATTGTATCTCTTTTGATAAAGGGAGGCAAAACAACCAAGGGAGCTTTTGAGTGGTATCGTCTGGGAGTTGACAGGCAGCTTCGCATTACAAGGCTCTATGAATATTACATGATGTCCATCTACACTACCGAAGAGGGACTTTTGCCCTGTGAGATCAGCAAGATGGTCCTTATGTATTTTTCTTACCAAAGTGACCTTGAGTATGACAAAAGTGCTATTCTTTACAGATACATACATGAGAGGAAGGACGATTGTCCCGAGCTGTACGAGTCATATGTGCCGCAGATAGAAAAATTTTTAATGGCCCAGCTTGACAGAGGCAGAATAAATAAGGATCTCGGATATCTTTACAAGAATCTTCTCACTAAAAAGATGGTGGATGCTTCCAACGCACCTAAAGTTTTGTATGTGATCAATACTGCAGAAATCAGAACTTTGGATAAAAGAGTTAACAGTGTCTGTGTGGTATATGACAAGTGTGAAAAAGAGATGCGCTATCAGGTGATAGATGGAAGGGCTTATGTTCCGCTGTACGGAAATGAATACACAATTCTTTTGACGGACAGGGATGATAACAGATATGCAACATCTATTGCCTATACCAACATAAGGATGATGCTTCCCGGAAAGCTAACAGGCTTTGCACTTCCCTACATACAAAAGGGAAAAGAGAATCTTGATCTTTTCCTGTGCGATCTTGGCAAGAATGCATATACCATTGATATGGACAATGTCAGCAGGTACAGGGATCTTGCGGAATCGGATCTTGTAAGGAAAAATGTTCGTAACGAGATCAGGAATAATCTTATTAAGTTCTATTATGACAATGATTTTACAAGGCAGCTTACCGAATATCTTGTGAATGTTGATCCCCTTGATATAAGCAGTCTTGAGAGAAATGAGCTTTTAGAACTTATGGTAATGGCAGGGCTTTATGATAAGGCTCTTGAATGGGTTAAGGCATACGGAACACATTCACTTGATCCAAAGGTGATTCTTAGGATGTGCGGAAGGATGCTTGACAGGGATATCTATGAAAATGAACGCCAGGAAGTTGAAATTGCCTACTACGCATTTTCGAAGGCTAAATATGACGAGCAGCTTTTAAAATATTTGGTTGCCAACTTTAACGGAACCATAAAAGAGATGCGCGATGTGTTCAGGGCAGCAGAGTCCTTTGGACTTGACACATATCCTCTTGCTGAGAGAATGCTGATACAAATGCTCTACAGCGGTTCATACGTGGGAGAAAAAATTGAAATCTTCAGGTCTTACGTTAAGAGCGGCGCCAATACGGATGTGGAAGTTGCGTTTTTGTCTCAGAGTTCCTATGACAGCTTCGTCCGTGGAAAAATAACGGATGGATTCATATATGAGAGGATTGAAAGCCTTGCGCTGAACGGAGTTCCTCTTTTGGATGTGTGTAAACTCGGTTACCTTCGTTACTATGGAACTGAAAAGAAAACCGGAGAGGAATACAATACTGATGTGGCGGTTTCTTTCCTGAAGGAACTCATAAATGAGAATATTTACTTCCCGTTCTTTATTGAGTTTGAAGATCTTTTACCTGAAATGGTTCAGTTTACGGACAAGACTATGCTTGAGTACAGGACAAAGAGGGGGAGTCACTGCTTTGTACACTACAGACTCTCGGCTGATAGCGACAATGATTACAAAAGTGTTGAAATGCGCGAGATGTACGACGGAATATATGTGGCTTCCTTTGTACTTTTCTTTGGAGAGCAGCTTCAGTACTACATAACAGAGGATAATGAAGGAAAAGAGGGGACTCTTACCGAGAGCGGAACTATCCAAAAGAGCGATATAATTAAGAGTCAGACAGGAAGCAGATTCAGCTATATCAATGATATTATGATTGGCGAAACGTTGCAGGACTATGACACTGTAGATAAGCTTCTTTTGGAGTTCAGTAAAAAGAGATTTGTTTGTGACAGGCTGTTTACAGCCCTTTTAGATGATGGCGAAGAAGGATGACAGGATATGCTTTTTGGCAGTTTGGATGAAAAGCACTTTGTGCTGGGATATGATTTGGGAGATAAGGTTTCACAGATAAGCTATTTGGCTTCTGATGCTGATATGCCGGAGACTCTCTCTGTCCTTGCAGGAGCAGAACTTTATAATATTCCTACCGTGCTGTGTAAAAGAAATGACGTTAACCAGTGGTTTTATGGAAAGGAGGCTGTACGCCACATAGATGATGGTGATGCGCTTCCTGCGCCTGATCTTTTATCTTCTGCCAGGGCGGGCAAACCGGTAATGGTGGGCGATTGCGAGTATGATCCTATAGCTCTTTTGACGCTTTTTGTAAAAAGAAGTTTGTCGCTTCTGTCACTTGAACTGTCACTTGATAATGTGGATGCCATAATGATAACCACCAGAAGTCTGGATCACAGAATGGTGCAGGTACTTAATGCCGTAACATCAGCCCTTGAGCTTAAAACCCGGAATATTTTTTATCAGAGTCATAAGGAAAGTTTTTATAACTATATGCTATATCAGCCGGTTGAACTGATGCATCATGTGATACTTGCCTGCGACTATGATATGGATGACCTGAATGTTTATGAGATGACGTTAAACCACAATACTACGCCTATTGTGGCAACGATTGATGACAGCTCTTTTGATAATCTGAAGCTTGAAAACAGCTGTTTTCCAAAAAATGCAGCCTTGTACCATAAAACCTGTGAAAAACTTGATGATGAGTTTTTGACTATCATGCAAAAGGTCTGCGGTGATAAGATCATATCCACTGTATTTCTTTTGGGAGATGGATTTAGAGATAAATGGGCCAAGAGATCTCTGGAATTTCTGTGCAGGACCAGAAGAGTATTTCAGGGAAACAATCTCTTTAGTAAGGGAGCAAGTATCGCCGCAAGAGAGAGGATAAAGCCCTCGGAACATTCCGGAAAGTACGTATTTCTGGGAGAAGATAAGCTAAAATGTAATCTCGGAATGAAACTGATGAAATGCGGAACAGAAGTATACTGCGCACTTCTTGATGCCGGTACCAACTGGTATGAGGCGGAAGTTTCCATAGAAATCATAATGGATCCAAGCGGAATACTAAATGTTGAAGTTACGCCTCTTACAGGCAAGAGCCCTAAAGTGGTGCAGCTTTATCTGGAAGGTCTTGAGAAAAGACCAAACGGCACCACGAGACTTCGCGTTTTGATGCATATGAATTCTGTAAATGAGGTGGCAGTAAAGGTTCAGGATCTGGGCTTTGGTGAGCTGTTCCCATCCTCCGGTAAGACCTGGGAGCAGATTATAGAATTGTAATGAGGATGTTTTATGAGTAAGCCAATTCTTTGTATAGGAACATATGCGAAGACTCCTTTTCATATTGAAAAAGTCGGCAAGAATGTCTACTGCATAGAGGAGCTTTGCTACATACTTGTAAATAATGCATTTCTTTTGGATGAGGACAGCTTTGGTGATGATCTCTTTGACTGGATCGAACACGAATGTTCTTTGGAGAGGTTGTCAGATGAACTTAGAAGCATGGCTATGAAGAAATGCTCTATAGCGTCACTTGCGGGAACTATACTTGATTATGTCGGATACAACAGCAAAAAAGAGGTAGACAGGACAGAGGAAATATTAAGAGCAAACGCCGGAATGGACGTTTATCGCAAAAAGATGGCAAGGGCGGACTTTCTTCTTAAGAACGGTCGCTACAGCCTGGCCTTTAAGGAATATGAATTTCTTTTAAAAAATACGGATGAGCTGGACAAGAAGGCCAAGGCAAAGATAGAGCATAACGAAGGGGTTATGTATGCAAGACTCTTTTTGTTTGAAAGGGCTGCGGACATGTTCCTTAAAGCATATAAGGATGGCGGAGACAAGGAGTCTTTAATACAGTATTTGGGGGCTATGAGAATGAGCCTTTCTGATAAGGAATATGTTTCTTTTGTGGCTGACAATGAAGAACTGTATGAGATTTCGCTGGTCCTTGAAGGAAAAGTCAATGAGCTTGAAGAACTTTTTGGAAGCAGTAAGACCAATCTGTCAGTGGGAACCATGGCGGTATATAAGGCAGAGGGCAAAATGAATGAGTATTATGATGTGGTAGGAAACATCACGCAGCAGCTTAAAACTGAGTACAGAGATCTCGTAAAAGATAAAGTGGGGTAATCCGTAATTAATCTAGGGGGAATTAGAGTATGGGGCTTTTGGATCTTATTTTCGGTAAAAACAGACCTGACGATAGGGTGATGCAAAATGAGCTTGAGGACTGGAATGATATTGTCTATACCAGAAATGATCTGGATATGGATGATCCGGTTCAGCGAAGAGAGTACATTGAAAGCTGTTTGCAGCAGATGGAAGAGGCTTCGAGGCAGCTTGATGCTCTTGAAGTTGAATATGCAGATGTTACCAGTCATTTGAGAGACATGGAAGAGATAGATGCTCTTCCTCCCGAACAAAGGGCTGAAGTCACTGATTGCGCCCAGAGGATAATAGAGGCTGAGCAGCAGCAGGATAAATTTACCAATCGCAAGAGTAAAATGAGCGATGAAGAGTTTGAACATATGGAGAGGCTTCAGACTGAAGCTAAAATTGGCGCAGAGAAGCTTCTTGAGGCAGAAAACTACCAAAAGAAGATTAAAAATGATTTAAAGAGACTTGATTCGGAGCACCAGGCTTATCTTTTCAGACAAGAGGAACTTGAAAGAACAATGGATACATCCAAAAAACTGACTGTAGCTGTTGGAGTAGCTCTTTGCCTGATAATTGTCTTTTTATTAGTATTACAGTTTGGGCTTAAGCTTAACGTTAGTCTGGGCTTTATGATAAGCATTCTTTTGGCTGCAATTGCTGCAACTGTTTTGTATGTGCAAAGTACAGGTGCTGTGGTGGAGCTTAAGCTGGTAAAAAAGTCTATTTCAAGACTTATAATGCTTCAGAATTCAGTAAAGATCAGGTATGTGAACAATACTAATCTTATAGATTATCTGTGCATGAAGTACAGAGTAATGAATTCAACGGAGCTTAATAATATGTATGACAAGTACATAAAGGAGCGCAAGGAAAGGAAGAAATATGAGGATTCAATGAAAACTCTTGATGCAAACAAAAAGGATCTTATCTATATTTTAAGGCATTACAGAGTAAAAGACCCTGATATATGGGTTCATCAGGTTGAAGCTCTCATAAGTCACAATGAGGAAGTTGAAATAAGGCATAGCCTTAATACCCAGAGACAGTCCCTCAGAAAGCGAATGGAGTACAATAGAATGGTTGTGGCAGGCAATGCCAAAAAGGAAATTGAAGATACTGCCAAACTCTATCCGCAATATGCGCAGGAAATACTTGATATGGTTTCAAGATACGAAGAAAAATACCCAAATGTTTAAAACATTTGGGTGTTTTTTACATTGTCATAAAAAAAGATAGATGGTATTATTTTGGTGTTTGAGCATTAATTTCACATTAGTTTCAGAGGAGAACCAAATGGTGGGAGAAAACAGATTAGAGAATTACAAGCACCTGGGCGAGGAGTGCGGTGTCTTTGGCATGTACGACTTCGATGGTGGCGATGTAGCAGAATCTATCTATTACGGACTTGTTTCGCTCCAGCACAGAGGACAGGAGAGCTGTGGTATTGCTGTGAGTCAGACTAACGGTCCAAAAGGCAAGGTTTCAAGTTATAAAGATATGGGACTTGTCAATGAAGCATTTACACCGGATATTTTAGATGGACTAAAAGGCGATATCGGCGTTGGTCACGTCCGCTATTCTACAGCGGGAAGCAGCACCAGAGAAAATGCTCAGCCTTTAGTTCTTAATTATGTAAAAGGTACCCTGGCACTTGCCCATAACGGTAACCTTGTCAATGCACCGGAGCTGCGTCAAGAGCTCGCTTACACAGGTGCGATTTTCCAAACAACTATTGATTCAGAAGTAATTGCATATCATATTGCCAGAGAGAGACTTGTGACAAACTCTGTTGAAGAGGCAGTGGGAAGGGCTATGATCAAGATAAAAGGCGCATACAGTCTTGTTATCATGTCACCGAGAAAGCTTATTGGTGCAAGGGATCCGTATGGATTTAAACCTCTTGTTATAGGAAGAAGAGAAAACTGCTATATTTTGGCTTCTGAAACCTGTGCTTTGGACACCATCGGTGCGACCTTTATAAGAGATGTGGAGCCCGGCGAGATAGTTACTATTTCTCCTGAAAACGGCATTGTATCAGATAAATCAATGTGCATCGAAAAAGAAAAACATGCAAGATGTATATTTGAATATATTTATTTCTCAAGACCTGACAGTACAATTGACGGAGTCAGTGTCTATGATGCCAGAATAGCTGCCGGAAGATTTTTGGCAATAGATTCACCTGTTGATGCAGATATGGTTGTTGGCGTTCCTGAGTCGGGAAATGTTGCAGCCCTTGGCTATGCTATGGAGTCAGGAATTCCATACGGACAGGCATTTGTTAAGAATTCATATATTGGAAGAACCTTTATCAAGCCCAAACAGAAAAACAGAGAGAGCAGCGTTCAGGTCAAGTTAAATGCTCTTGCCAGTGGAGTCAAGGGCAAAAGGATCATTATGATAGATGACTCTATCGTAAGAGGAACAACCTCTGACCGTATTGTCAGGATGCTTCGTGATGCCGGGGCAAAAGAGGTGCATATGAGGGTAAGTTCTCCTCCGTTTTTATGGCCGTGTTATTTTGGAACAGATGTACCGGCCAGAGACCAGCTCATTGCATATAACAGAAATGTTGAGGATATCTGCAAGATAATCGGAGCAGATTCACTTGCCTACCTGAATATTGAAAGATTAGAGGAAATGGTTGGCGGAAAGCTTGGAATATGTAAGGGATGCTTTACAGGAAAATATCCTGTTGATCCACCAAAAGAAGATATAAGGGGGTACTACGAGAAATGAGTACAGACAGATACACAAGTCCATTATCAGAGCGTTATGCCAGCAAGGAGATGCAATACATCTTTTCACAGGATATGAAGTTTAAGACCTGGAGAAAGCTGTGGATTGCACTGGCAGAAATAGAAAAGGAACTGGGCCTTAACATTACTCAGGAACAGATAGATGAGTTAAAAGAGCATAAGGACGACATAAATTATGACGTTGCAAGAGCAAGAGAAAAAGAGGTTCGTCATGATGTAATGAGCCATGTATATGCCTATGGTGTGCAGTGTCCCAAGGCAAAGGGAATCATTCACCTTGGTGCTACCAGCTGCTATGTCGGTGATAATACAGACATCATCATAATGACAGACGCACTTAAGCTTGTGCGTAAGAAACTTGTAAATGTAATTTATGAGTTGTCAAAATTTGCTGACAAGTATAAAGATCTTCCAACACTCGGATTTACTCATTTCCAGCCGGCTCAGCCAACAACTGTCGGAAAAAGAGCTTCTTTGTGGCTTCAGGATTTTACAATTGATCTTGAGGATCTTGATTATGTGATTGATAATATGAAGCTTTTGGGATCAAAGGGAACAACGGGAACACAGGCATCTTTCCTTGAGCTTTTTGACGGAGATCTTTCCAAGGTAGACAGACTTGATCCTATGCTCGCAGAAAAGCTTGGATTTAAGGGCTGCATGGCAGTATCAGGTCAGACATATAGCAGAAAGATAGATATGAAGGTTATAAATGTTCTTGCGGGAATTGCTTCATCTGCAACCAAGATGGCGCAGGATATAAGGCTTCTTCAGCATCTTAAAGAGGTAGAGGAGCCCTTTGAAAAGAGTCAGATCGGTTCATCTGCTATGGCATACAAGAGAAATCCTATGAGAAGTGAGAGAATATGTTCTCTTGCAAGATATGTTATAATAGATACTCTTAACCCGGCTATTACAGAAGTTTCACAGTGGTTTGAAAGAACTCTTGATGATTCTGCCAATAAGAGACTCTCTATTCCGGAGGGATTCCTTGCAACAGACGGCATTCTTGATCTGTGCCTCAATGTTGCTTCAGGACTTGTTGTATATCCTAAGGTTATTGAAAAGCACCTTATGGCTGAGCTGCCTTTCATGGCTACCGAGAATATCATGATGGATGCGGTAAAGCTTGGCGGAGACAGACAGGAGCTCCATGAAAAGATCCGTGAGCTTTCAATGGAAGCCGGAAAGACAGTTAAGGTAGAGGGTAAGGACAATAATCTTTTAGAGCTTATTGCAAATGACCCTGCATTTAAGCTTTCACTTGAACAGCTGCAGGCTTCAATGGATCCTAAAAAGTATGTGGGATGCAGCGCTCATCAGGTTGAAAAGTTCCTGAAGGAAGTTGTAAATCCAATCATAGAGGAGAATAAGGAGTATCTCGGAGTTACGGCAGAGATCAATGTATAAAGGGAAAAGTATGAAAATAAGAGATATTTTGAAGGAAAAAGAAGTAACTCTGTCATTTGAAGTTTTTCCACCAAAGACAGATAATGGTTATCCGGCAGTTGAAAAGGCTGCAGCTGAAATTGCAGCTCTTTGTCCTGACTTTATGAGTGTCACATACGGAGCCGGTGGCGGAACCAGCAAGAATACAGCCAATATTGCTGCTGATCTTCAGGATAAATATAATGTGCCGGTGCTTGCTCATTTGACATGCGTTTCTTCCGACAAGGAGCATGTAAAGGCTATGATCAATACCTACAAGGAAAAGGGTATTGAGAATATTATGGCACTTAGAGGCGATATTCCCAAAGAGGGAAGAACTCATTTTGATTATGACCATGCTACAGAGCTGATATATGATATCAAGTCTATCGATTCTGATATCTGTATCGGAGGAGCGTGTTATCCCGAGGGACATATTGAGTGTGCAAGACAGTCTGAGGACATTCAGCATCTTAAGGAAAAAGTAGAGGCAGGCTGTGACTTTTTGACTACTCAGATGTTTTTTGACAATTCGACACTTTATCAGTTTCTGTATCGCATAAAGGAAAAGGGAATTGATGTTCCTGTGATTCCTGGAATCATGCCAATTACCAATGAAAGACAGGTTGCCAGAAGTGTTGCGCTTTCCGGTTCAACTATTCCGCAGAAAATGAAAATTATGGTTGACAGATTTCAGGATGATCCTGAAAAGCTTAAGGAGGCAGGTATCATTTATGCCTGCGATCAGATAATTGATCTTATTTCAAACGGTGTGAGCCATATTCACGTTTATTCCATGAACAAACCGGACATTGCCGCAGGCATCATGCGCAATCTGGGGGCTATTATCAAATAAGAAGCTTAAGCTGAAATATTTTGGCTTTGCTTTCGATGCAATTAGGGGAAAAAGGATGTACGAACATAACAATATAAACAAGGAAGACTTTGATTATTCACAGGACGTAATCAGAAAGCTGTCTGATTATTTTGATTCTAAGGTTGTTGGACAAAGAGGGCTTAAGTTTTCACTTATTGCCTCTATCATAGCAGATGGACATATTCTTGTGGAATCTGTGCCGGGACTTGCTAAAACAACTGCAGCCAAGGCAATTTCAGATGCTGTTGATGGGAAATTTGCACGTATTCAGTGCACACCGGATCTTTTACCCGGTGATATCGTGGGTACTCAGATATACAATCAGTCCACACAGAAATTCGAGACAATTCTGGGACCTGTATTTGCAAACTTTGTTCTTCTTGACGAGGTGAACAGGTCAAGTGCCAAGACTCAGTCCGCAATGCTGGAGGCAATGCAGGAGAAGCAGGTCACAATCGGCGGCAAGGCATATCGCATGCCCGAAGATATTTTTATAGTAATTGCTACTCAGAATCCTATTGAGCAGGAGGGAACATATCCTCTTTCCGAAGCACAGACTGACAGATTCCTGATAAAAGAGGTTATTACTTATCCTACAGCTGCCGAAGAAGTTGAAATTCTTAGCAGAATCGAATCGGGAACAATATCAAGAGTTGATCCGCCGGTACTGACAATTAAGGACATTGATAAGGTACAGGATATTGTAGATCAGGTTTATGTTGATGATGCGGTTAAGTGGTATATTTCCAGTATTGTAGTAGCAAGCAGAAGAGCAAGCCAGATACCGGGCTTTGAACTTGGAAAGTATGTTCGTATCGGTGTAAGCCCCCGTGCATCAATTGCTTTCCTTAAAATGTCCAAGGCAGCAGCTCTTATGCAGGGAAGAACATATGTTACACCTGAAGATGTCAAGCTTGTGCGCCATCAGGTTTTAAGACACAGAATTGGTCTTAACTATGCAGCTGTTGCAGATAATGTTTCTGTTGAGACAGTTATTGACGGAATTGTTAATTCTGTAAAGACACCATGATAGAAAGCTGACAATATGAACATAGATTACGAATATTTATCAAGGATTCGAAGGGCAGTAGCTTTTTATACCACCAAAAAAACTTCCAATATTCTTGAGGGGGATTTTCATTCTATCCATAAAGGAAGAAGTATGGATTTTGAGGATCTTAAGGAATACACTCCGGGAGATGAAGTCCATGACATAGATTGGAAATCTTCATCAAGAATGGGAACTATTTTGGTGCGCAGATATATGACTGACAGAAGACACAACGTTATGTTTGTGTGTGACAGCGGACTGAAAATGCAGGGAGATACACCCTGCGGTGATTCCAAAAAAGAAGTTGCGCTCATGACTTTTGGGACGCTTTCATATATTTCAGGCAGAAATGGCTCTGACTTTGCTATTGCTTATCCCAAAGAAGGTCAGACAAGCATTAGTCTTTTTAAGTCCGGCCCGGATCATCTTGAGAGACTTCTATATGAATATGAGAAGCACATCTGTGAGAAAACTGACAGAAGCTTAAGTCAGACGCTTATGGATGTTTTGAGCATGGTTCCCAAAAGGATGATTATTGTGGTCATTACCGATATGGACGGACTTGCAGGGATAAGTAATGATACTTACAGAGCCATTACCAAAGACAACGATCTTTTGGCTTTTGGCATAGAGGATGCCTCTTTAGTTGGCGAGAATATTTTTGATCTGGACAGCGGCCGCTATGAGAGATTTTTCTTTTCACATAACAACAGACTAAAAAAGCTGGATCGGGAAATACGAAAAGAAATGTGTGATCAGATTCATGAGGCTTGTAAACAGGGAAAAGTCTCGGCAGTGTCTATAAAAAAGGAAAGTGAAATAATAGACAAGGCTATTGTCCTATTTGAAAGGTATAGGCATGGAAACTACGGTTACATTACAACCACCCTTTGAGTACGGTATTTGGGTGCTTGTGGTTTTTAGTATTTTACTTGTGGCAGGTATTGCAGCCACTGTTATAGCAGTTATAAAGATAAAAAATACGTTTACTGTGGCAGATAGGGAAAAGTTAAAAAACGCTTATCAAAAGCCAAGGCAGATAGATCTTTATAGTGCGAAGATAAAATATACATTGCAGATTCAGCAGCTTATTGCTGATTTTAAACAGAACAGGATTTCAAAAAGAGACGGATATCAGCGCCTTAGCCTCATAATCAGGGGATTTGTGTTTGAAGCGACAAATATAGATGTTACCAAGTGTACATTGAGAGATTTGAAGGCGTTAAAGCTTGCTAATCTGGATGCTCTTATTGAGGAATATTATGTGCCTGAGTTTGGGGAAGATGTAAGGGCCAATGGTATGAACCTTGAATTTTCGTGCAATAAGGCGATGGGAGTGATCAAAGCATGGAGCTGATGTATGAAAAGGTTGTTGTTATTGGAATAATTGTTTTGGCAGCAGTTGTTTGTATTCTTTTTTATTCACAAAAGAAAACAAGAGTTAAATATTCTGAAGGAATCAAGGCGGCCAATACCGGAAGACTAAAAGAAACAAAAGCGTATAAGAGTCTTGAAAAGAAATATCTTGTACTTAGATGTTTACTGATAGCGGGTATAATCGGGAGTATTGTTTCATCTTTATTTTTGGTCGCGCGGCCTTACAGAAAAGATGATATATACAGTGGAGTGAAAAAAAGAGATATTATTCTTTGTTTGGACGTTTCTTATTCTCTTTACGATCTTAACTACGAGATTACAGATTATTTAAAAGAAGTGGTTAAGGGGCTTGAAGGAGACAGAATCGGAATAAACATCTTTAATACGTCTACAGTAACTTATGTTCCCTTAACGGATGATTATGAATATGTTCTTCAAAAGCTTGATGAACTAAGCGAATACTTTGTCCTTCAGAAAGAATATCAGGACAAGTATGGCGAGTATATCTATATTCCTGACGAACTTCTTGAGGAGTACAAAGAGATTTCTTTTAAGCTGGACTATTATGATGCAGGAACCCTGTACAACAACAGGAATAAGGGCTCTTCTCTTATTGGTGAAGGACTTGGCACGGCTTTGTATTCATTCCCTTATCTGGGGGAGTCGGATAGAACCAGAGTTATCATCATGTGTACAGACAATGAGTTAAATGCGAGAACGTCGCAGGTTATGGATCTTGAGGATGCCGCAAAAGCCTGTGCTCAGAATAAGGTAACCGTATTTGGAATCTTCCCGCGTCAAGAGGCTTTCTACAATCCTGAAGAGTACGATTATGACAGTTGCCTTGATGAGTTCAAAAGTGCCGTTGAATCTACAGGCGGAAAGTTCTATGTTCGCACGGTAGATCAATCAGTATCGGAAATTGTTCAGGATATTCAGAAACAGGAAGCGATGCTTGTAAAAGTTGTGATGTCAAGACAGACGGTTGACCTTCCGTATATTCCTTTTTTAGCTTTGATTATTTGTCTGGCATTTAGTTTGTCAGCGGGATTGGTGTTGCAAAGATGAGTATAAGACCTATTTTTCCTGTGGCTTTAATGATTTTTGTTTTTTTTCTTGCTCTGCTTATTACCTTGACGATAGTTTACAGGAATCCGATCAGATTAAAAGATAAGATTTTAGCAACCGTTCGTATTGGCCTTATTTATGTTTTAACCCTCTGCATTGGACTTAGACCGGTTATTGTGGATGAGGAGTACGAGTTTTCTACCAAAAATCTGGATGTTCTTTTTGTTGTGGACACAACACTTAGCATGTGGGCAGAAGATTATAACGGGCAGAATATGAGGATGGACGGAGTTATAGATGACGCTGAGTACATAATAAATGAGCTTGCGGGATCGAATTTTGCACTTGTGACATTTGACGACAAAGCAAATGTTTTATCTCCGTTTACTCAGGACTTTCATTATATAGAGAATCTTTTGAGTACGTTGTATTCACCTGATTCCGAAACTGCGACAGGCAGTGATCTTTCACTTCCGTATAAAGATATAGAATCTCTTTTGCTTTCTTCTTCAAGAAAAGAAAACAGAAAGACCATAGTTTTTTATTTCAGCGATGGTGAGATTACAAATGGCAGCGAACTTGCTTCTTATGAAGATCTTGCCCAGTATGTTGATGATGGTGCTGTGTTTGGCTATGGTACAGAAAGCGGCGGCAAAATGAAAGACGGAAGCTGGGGATATATCTATGACTATGAGACTCATCAGGACGCAGTTTCCAGGATTGATGAAGAAAATCTTAAGCTGGTGGCTGAGGATCTGGGCATTTCCTACTACAATGTAAACGACGGTAATTCAGCCATTAAGGGCGGAATAGAACTGATAAAGCAGAGTAGCAAGACTATTGTGGAAAAGGGATTGGGTGCAGAAGTATTTAAGGATATATATTATTATTTTGCCATTATTCTTGCACTGGTTCTTGTTTGGGAACTTGTGGTTATCGTTAGAAAGGGGAGACTTTGAACGTGAAAAAGACACCTCTAAGATATATAGTTCTTTTTATAGTTTCGGTGGCAGTTGTTATAGTTTCAATATCTGCTCTTATGAGAGTATTTGTTAACAAAAAATTTGTTGCTGCATATGATAAGGGAACATATTTTACGACAATGGAGCAGAAACTCTTTTTATTTAATTTTCCGGAAGGATATATTCCGCTCTACAATGTCGGAAATGCTGCGTATATGAATGAGGATTATTTAAGCGCAATAAGCTATTATACGGATGCATTAAAGTATAATCCGGGTGAGCCGCAGGATTGTATGATAAGGATAAACCTTGCTCTTGCTCTTATACATACTATCGATTTTGATAATCTTGATTCGGATAGCAAGGTTCAGGATGCGCTTTCTGTTCTGTATCAGGCAAGGGGAAAACTTACCCAAAATGGCTGTGCCGAAGAAGATGGAGAAAATGGCCACAATAAAGATGCTCAGCAGTTAAAAGACGATATTGATAAGATGATTGAAAAGCTCCAAAAGGACAATCCTGATAATGGGGAAGAAAACAAGGATCAGAATGATTCTGATGAAGACGAGGAAAAAAATGAGTCTCAATCTTCATCCGGTTCCAATAAACAAAAGCAGCAACAGCAGGCTCTTGAGCAGAACAAGAAAAATGCTATGCAGGAGAGACAGGAAGAAATTGATCAGCTCGATGAGTATCAGAAAAATACAACCGGAAGCTCTGACGGTTCGGGAATGGGCGGTGAAGCCGGTGATGAGGAAGGCGATGGCTCTTCTCAAGGTCCGACTCATCCATGGTAAAGCAACAGTTAATAAATGGGCTACATACAGATACTTTGAATAAGGCACAAGATGATGTATAATGTACATTGAAAAAGTGAATATATTGTGCGAAAGGGGAAAACTATGAAAAAAGGTTTATCAACTGCTGCTTACGTGATTCTTACGTTTGTTCTTGTAGTTGCTATGGGACTTTTTGTACCTACGGTTGCAGAGGCTACCGAATCTACATTTTCAGGTACGGTTTCAGACAAAACTACTTCGGATATAATATATCTTTCAACCAGCGGTGGAACGATGGAACTGAAGGTGGATAGCAATACATCCATCAGTGGTACTAAACTCGTTCTTCCCGGTACGACAATCAGCTGCTCATGCTACAGAGGTAGTGACGAGTACTGGCATGTATCATCAATTTCGGGGACGAGTCAGGTTGGTAAAGTAACTTTAGACAGTTCTACCAAGGCAACAGTTACAGGAAGTATTGCAAAGGGAACTTCAGAGGAGCTTTTATATCTCGTTGTAGATAATGGAACCATGCAGATAAAAATGGATGATGATACTGATCTTAGCGGTGTAACGATGCTTATTATTGGCAAAGAGGTCAGCGTTGTTGTTGAGAGAGGGTCCGATGCATATATGCATGCTGTTTCGATTTCTGATGTGACCGGTTCATCTTCTACAACAACTACGAGCACAAGCAGCAGTACAAGTACAAGTTCTTCGTCTTCAGAGAATACTGTTACAGGAACTGTTGAAAAAGGAACTACATCATCGATTCTTTATCTTTCAACATCAGCAGGTACAATGGAATTTGTTTTGGATCTTGGAACCGATGCAAGTGCATGCAGAGTTCTTTTGCCGGATCAAAAAATCACGGTGAGTTTCTATAGAGGAAGCGACGCGTGGAATCATACATCCAAACTTGTTAATAATTCGGAAAGTGCTTCTTCGACAGCTACGCTTGATTCCTCTACTCAGGTAACGATTACCGGAACAGTTGATGATGATACAGATGAGGCAACACTGCACCTTGATACAAATGATGGAGTAATGGAGATAAGACTTGATTCAAATACAAACTTCTCCAAGTGTCCTGTACTTCTTCTTAATAAGAGTGTTACAGTAGTTGCTCAGCGCGGAAGCGATGCGTACTATCACGCTGTATCTATTACATCAAATTATTGATGAGATATTTATATAAAAAAAGCTCGTAAGAGCTTTCATCCCACTTTGTCTACAGTCTGAGGCTTCGCACGTAAAATCCGTGCGAAGCTTTTTTTTACAAATTTTGATATAACTGATACACTAAAATTGGTATATTAAATTTTCTTTCCGGGGCAATTTTTGAATCCCGGATTCAAGTTGCTTTGGGAAAACACCGGGGGAAAACGGAGCTGTGACGTTAAAGAGAGGGAAGCAGATATGGGACAAAAGCCGGATATAAATTTCAAGTATGAAACTGCACTAATAAAAAGAAGTGCATTAAGGTATATAATTCCCGCTACATTTGCGCTTATTTTTGAACAGATAGCACCGGTCGTAGATGCTGTGTGCGTATCCAACGGGTTGGGAAATGAAGCGCTGTCTTCCTTCAGCAATGTCTCACCTATGATCTGGGTAACAAATATAATAGGTTCTCTTGGTGGAGTGGGCTGTGGGATCATGGCATCAAAATGTCTTGGATCGGGCGAGGTAAAAAAGGCAGGACGGGCCTTTACTATTGCGCTTAAACTGATGATAGTCACGACAGTGATCTACAGTATCATTTCTCTTATTTTTCTTGATCCGATTCTTAAATTCATATGGTGTACGCCGGAAAACATCGGATACGCCAAGGAATATCTGACTGTTTATCTTATGGGAGCGGTTTTTGTTGTACTATCTTTCTCCGGAGCCTATATCCTTACAGATGACAATAATCCCAAACTTGCCCTTTGCGGAAGCATTGTGGCGGCTACAGTAAATATCATCATAGATGTCACAGGTATATTTGTGCTTGGGCAGGGAATATGGATAACGGCTTTTGGGACGGTTTTCAGCAATTTCTGTGCCTGCATCATTTATACGTTTCACTTTAGGAAAAAAGAGAGCGTCTGCCGGCCTACTTTTAAAAGAGAAAGTAATGACCCCGGGGTATTGGAAATAATCAAGCCCGGAACAGCCCAGGCCATGATGTATTTATTTGTCGTCCTGCAGATATTTGTCCAGAACTATGTTTTAAGTGACAGTGCAGGCACCAGTGGCCTTGGAAATTCAGCTGTGATTGAGAATCTGACCATGATACTTGCGATCACATTCACCGGAGCCAGCGAGGCTGTGATGCCTCTTACAGCAGCATATTATGGAGAAAAAAACCGCTGCGGACAGCTTATGGTAAAGAAAACACTCCTGAAAATGGGACTGGTGATCGTAATTCCCTTATCGGGGCTCATAATACTGTTTCCACATATTTTTATGGCAATATTTTCTATAAATGACACTGTTATGGCAGCAACTCTTCCTGCCGCAATAAGGATAACCTGCATAGCTGCTGTAATCAATTTTATCAACCTTGTTTTTATCTATTATCTGACTGCTGTCGAACAGGAAAAACAGGCAAACATTGCATATGTTATACAATCGCTGACCAGTATAGCAGCCATGATCCTGCTCATGAAGACTATAGCGGAAAATGCCCCCTGGTATGCAAATCTCATATCAGTTACGGCATGTCTTGTATTCCTGCTTGCGTGCGGATCCGGTAAGGGGTTAATTGCGACGGATTCCGAAAACGTACTGCTTATGACAGGTATACACAAAAAAGAGGGAAGTCTCTCTGACTGGAGGTCTTTGGCGAGCACTGTGCTGACAAAAGAACAGGTAGATATCGTAGGCAGGAAAATGATGGAACCCTTTGATGCGGTGTTGAAGATAACAGAAAATCCACTTTGTGTATTTCTGGTATTGGATGCGGAAGATGGTCATAAAAATGTGATCCTCAGATATGATTCAAAGACCGATGAAGATGCGGGAAGTGAGGCAGAGACTGAAGACAGTGACTGTAAATGCATCTGTTCGGAATTTAATTCATTGAAAAGAATGATGATAATCTTTGACGAAGGAGACAATCTATGATAACAGAGAAGGCTTTTTCAGAATTATTAAAAATCCATGACACGGATGTGGAAGTGAGAAAGAGACCTGCATACAAACTGCTTGAAGAGTGTGCATCTTATTTTGCTGAAAAAAACGCTGTTATTGCTACTGACCGCACACTTACCTATAAAGAATTGAATGAAGAAGCAAATGCAGTGGGCAGAAGGCTTCAGAGAGAGGGCGCCGAACCTGAGACAATCATTGCGGTATTTGCAGACAGGGACAGCTATGCCTATGTAATGCGTCAAGGGATTCTAAAGAGTGGCGGAGCATTCCTTCCAATAGACCCGGATTATCCTGAGGAGAGGATCCGGTACATATTAAAAGACTCCTCATCAAAGCTGATCGTTACTACAAAAGCCATAATCAAAAGAAGGAAAGATCTCTTTGACAGACTTACCTCAGAAGGCATGAAGGTAATTGATGCCCGGGAAGCAATCAAAACCGAAAGCACTGCCAATATCGGGGTAGAGGTGTCAGGTGAAGCACCGGCTTATGTGATCTATACATCCGGATCCACCGGAAAACCAAAGGGTGTAATAATAACGAACAAAAATCTGGTAAACTTTGTCGATGATAATGAAAAGAACAGAGAAATCAGAGGTTATACCGGGAAGGGAAGCGTGAGCCTTGCCATAGCTGCCCTTACTTTTGATTTTTCGATCATGGAGGAATTTGTGCCGCTGTCAAACGGCATGACAGTGGTTCTCGCAACCAAAGAACAGATCATGGATCCAAAGAAGCTGTGCGAGCTGATGACCGGGACAGGGACAGATATCATGAGCTGTACACCAAGTTATATGCTAAATCTTCTTGATATAGATGAGGTAAGACCCTGTATAAAAGCCCTTAAGAGTGTAGACTTTGGTGCGGAAGCCTTTCCTCCTGCTCTTTTCAAAAGATTAAGAAGCATCAACCCGGATATATACATTATGAACGGATATGGGCCTACAGAGGCCACCATCAGCTGTACCATGCAGGTGATTGAAGATGAGAAGAGTATTAATATCGGTCTGCCAAACGCAAATGTCCATGTAATTACCATGGACGAGGATGGCAATGTACTGTCTCCCGGGGAAAAGGGTGAGCTGGTCATCCTTGGCGATGGCGTCGGCAGAGGATATATCGGAAACATAGAACAGAACAAAAATTTCATAGAGCTCTTCGGGATAAGAGCGTATAAAACAGGGGATCTCGGGCTGGTCAGAGAAGATGGAGAAATAGAATTTTACGGCAGAAAGGATGATCAGGTCAAGCTTCGTGGCTTAAGAGTTGAACTTGGAGAGATAGAGAGTGTTATATCCTCCTATGAAGGGATCGACAATGCAGTGGTTGTAGTAAAAGATAAGCCCTTTGAACATCTTGCTGCATATTTCACCGGAAATCCGGAGACAGACAAGCAATCGCTGAAAAAACATATCAGAAAATATCTGACTTCCTATATGGTTCCCCAGAGCTTTACATGGATCGATTCCATTCCTCTTAACGCAAACGGAAAGGTAAACAAGGATGCCCTGCCGGAGGCTGAGCCGGATGAACAGGTCATAGATCCTGCGGAGACACCTGCACAGGAAGAACTTCTTACTCTGGTACGAGAGATCCTTAAGACTGAGAAAATAGGTGTAACAACCAATCTTTTTGAAATGGGACTCTCATCCCTTGGTGCCATACGACTATGTAACGATATACAAAAGCAGTTCAATGCGGTAGTTAAGACTTCGGATCTTACAGACGGTATAAATGTAAAGCTACTGGAAAAACTGATAGAACCAAGTAGTGCCGGAGCTGATCTTTCAATGCGTGAAAGCTATCCGCTTAGCATGACGCAAATGGGTATCTTTATTGAATCTGAGAAACATCCGGGCACTACTGTTTACAACATACCTGTTCTGTTAGAGATACAAGGCAGTGTTGACAAACATAGACTTTGCGGGGCCATCCGGAAGGCAGTAGCTGCCCACCCCTATCTCTTTATGAAACCGGAAGAAAGAGCCGGGGAAGTATGTGCAGTCAGGAGAGATGATCACAGCTTTGAAGCAAAGCTGATAAATTGTAAAAGACTTCCCGATGAGGCGGACCTGGTCCGTCCTTTCGACCTGCTTTCAGATGACATACTTTTCAGGGCTGAAATATACGATACAGATGAGGGTTTATATCTGTTTCTTGATACCCATCATATTATCTCAGACGGAGGTTCTCTTGACATCCTGACGAGAGATATCAGCAGGGTATATCTGGAAGGGACGGTTGAGAAGGAGGATTACACAGGTTTCGAGGCATCTCTTGATGAGCAGTACGTAAGGGGGACTGCAAAGTTTGAAAAAGCCAAAGCGTGGTACGACAGGATTTTTGACGGGTGTGGAGGTGAGACCATTCCGCCAAAGGATGGGAAAGGCGATGCTCATATAGCTTTTTACAGGAGACTTGGCGACACAAATGCGGATGATATCAAAGAATTCTGTCAAAGAAACTCTCTGTCTGTAAATGCTTTTTTAACATCTGCTTTCGGATTTGCGTTAAAGGAATATACGAATGCGGAACATGCAGTCTTTTCCACCATCTACAACGGCAGGAACGATCCGAGACTTAAAAACACTGTTTCAATGCTGGTTAAGACTCTGCCTGTTTATTTTAATCCCGGGGCAGACAGTTTCATCGTGTCTGTTTTAGAAAACTGCCAGTCGTATCTGTTGTCGGCCATGGCCAATGATATCTATAGTTTCGCGGAGATACGAAATGTCTATGATATAAGGGCAGACATTCTCTTTGCATATCAGTCGGATGCAGAGACAAATATAGATTTTTGCGGTGTAATGGCAAAGAGCCGGGAGCTTAAGCTTTCACAGGCAATGGCCGCCTTAAGTCTGGACACTATGATAGAGGACGGCAGATTATCATTTGATGTATCTTATGACCCGGCACAGTATTCAGAATACACTGTAAGCGGTTTAGTCAGGCTTTTTGATCATATTGCCGGAGAGTTTCTTAAAAGAGAAAGACTGGCGGAAGTGAGCCTGGTGTCGAAAGAAGATGAGCAATACATTAAAAACCTTCATGATACAGCATTTGAGGTACCGGAGAGGCCGGCTTACCGGCTTTTGCAGGACAGCGCCCACAAACACCCCGATAAGACGGCTCTTATCGCCACAGACCGCGTCCTTACCTATCGCGAGCTGAATGAAGAAGCTAATGCTGTGGGCAGGAGACTAAAGAAAGAAGGCGTCATGCCAAACAGCACAGTTGCGGTATTTGCTCATCGTGACAGCTATGCATATGTTATGAGACAGGGTGTATTAAAAAGCGGAGCTGCGTTTTTGCCTATAGATCCGGATTATCCGGAAGAAAGAATAAGATACATACTGGATGATTCAAAGACAAAACTGATCCTTACGACAAATGATATCCTTGAAAAGAGAAAATCGCTCTTTGACAGGCTTTCTGAAAGCGACATAATGACTTTGTGCGCGCAGGAGGCGATAAAAGAGGAGAATACGGAGAATTTGAATATTGAAGTGCCTTACGAGGCGCTGGCCTATGTGATCTACACTTCAGGATCTACCGGAAAGCCCAAGGGAGTCATGCTCACCAATAAAAATCTGGTGAATTTTGTTGATGACAACGATAAAAACAGGGAAATACTCGGATATACCAAAAGTGGCAAGGTAAGTTTGTCTATCGCCGCACTTACCTTTGATTTCTCGATTATGGAAGAGTTTATTCCTCTTGCAAATGCAATGACAGCTGTTCTTGCATCCGAAGATGAAATCATGAACCCTCAAAGGCTTGGCGAGCTTATGAAAAAAACAGGGGTCGATGTAATGAGCTGCACCCCGAGTTATATATCAAATCTTCTGGATATTAGCGATTTTTCCGCCTGCATCAGGGAGGTAAAGAGTATTGACTTTGGGGCAGAGGAATTCCCTCCTTCGCTTTATAAGAAGCTCAAAAGCATAAATCCCGATATTCATATAATGAATGGGTACGGCCCTACGGAAACTACAATCAGCTGCACCATGAAGGTAATAGAAAGTGAAAACGACATTACCATAGGTATACCAAATGCAAATGTTCATGTAGCTACAGTAGATAAAGACGGCCATCTGCAACCACCGGGAGCTATGGGGGAGCTTGTCATCATGGGTGATGGCGTCGGCATAGGATATGTAGGACGTAAGGATCTGACCAGAAAAAGCTTTATCAAACTTCTGGGAATGAAAGCTTACCGGAGCGGCGATCTTGTCAGGCTCCTTGAGAATGGGGAAATTGAATATCATGGCAGGATTGATGATCAGGTAAAGTTAAGGGGACTTCGCATAGAGCTTGGAGAGATAGAAAACGTAATAAACACCTATCCGGGAGTACGATCGAGCATCGTGGTCGTGGTCAGGGGACAAACGGACTACCTGGCTGCGTATTTCACCGCGGATGAAAAAGTTGATATTAAAGAGCTGAAAAGCCATCTGGGGGCTTATCTTACGGGTTATATGGTCCCCCAGGCCATTATGCAGCTGGAAATGATGCCCCTTACATCTAACGGGAAAATAGATAAAAAGGCATTACCGCTGATAGAAAACAGTGAAGAAGAGATTTTGCTTCCGAAGACTCCACTCCAATCGGATATTCTTCTGATAGCCAAGGAGATAATTGGCAACGAACTTATAGGGATAACGACCGATCTTTTCGCATACGGACTTACGTCTATAAGCTGTATCAGGCTCTGTTCACGCCTGTCTGAGAGATTTGGCGCCGATATCAGCATTCGGGAGATATTTGAGAACAAGGATATAGAGAGTCTTGAGAAACTTATTCTCAGAAAAAGAGAGGCAGACAGTTCTTCATTTGTATTACATGAGGAATATCCACTTACCCGGACGCAGCTTGGCATCTACATTGACAGTGCCAAATACGAAGGAACCACTGTATATAACATTCCTTATTTGTACCGGCTTGATAGCAGTGTCGATATGCTGCGGCTTTCTGATGCGGTTTCCAAGGCAGTGATGGCACATCCCTACATGTACATGACCATCAGAAGTGATGAAAATGGGGAAGTGATGGCTGTTCGTAATAAACCGGAATATATTTCGTTCCCGGTTTTGAAACAGGAGCCGGGTATGCAGAAGGCGGTTCGTCCCTTTGACCTGAACAGTGGGGAGAAACTCTTCCGGATAGAGCTTAATGATGCCAAAAGCGGTAAATATCTATTTATCGATATGCATCATATCATAAGTGACGGCGAGTCCTACGACATCTTTTTACGAGATATAAACAGGGCATACATAGGTGAAGATATAGAACCCGAGAGCTATACATGTTTTGAGTCAGCAATGGATGAGAAAGAAAAGCTGGCTTTGGATGTACATGAAAATGCAAAGAACTGGTATGACAGCATATTTAAGGGCTGCGGCGGTGAGACAACCCCTGTAAGGGATGGAAATCCGGAAGGCGAAAGGATCTGCAGTAAAAAGATCTGCGGAAAAACCGGTGCTGATCTTGTCAGAAGGTTTTGCCGTGAGCATGATCTGACCGAAAATGCCTTTTTCGTCACAGCCTACGGAATAGCATTAAAGGCATATACAAATTCAGAGCAAGGCGTGTTCTCGACAATCTATAACGGAAGAAGTGACAGCAGGGTATCGGACTGCATAGGAATGTTTGTAAAAACAATTCCGGTTATGGTTAATGCCTCAAACGAGGATACAGTAGTCAAGGCTGTTAAAAACTGCCAGTCCTATCTTCTTGGCGCCATGGCAAATGATATTTTCAGCTTTGCAGAAATACGCAGCGCATACGATATCAGAGCGGATCTTTTGCTTGTCTATCAGGGCGAGGATGAACCGGATAAAATCTGCGGCTTTGAAACTGAGAGCGTGGAACTTAATCTTTCACAGGCAAAGGCTGCACTCAGCATAGAGATACGACTGCGCGGCGATGAGATCATATATGAGGCGGAATATGACCCAAGGGAGTACTCACAATACACTATAGAAGGTCTTGTGGGGCTGCTTGATCATATAGCGGGAGAATTCACTAAAAGAGAGATTGTTCAGGAATTGTCTCTTGTTTCAGTTGAAGATGAGCAGAGGATAAGAAATCTTCATGATACTGATTATAAGGTTCCTCAAAAACCGGCGTACAGATTTTTGCAGGACAGCGCCGACAGATATCCTGACAGAAACGCAGTAATTGCTTTTGACAGGACTCTGACCTATCGTGAACTGAATGAGGAAGCGAATACCGTTGCTCACAGGCTCATAAAGGAGGGCATTGTACCAGATGATATTGTTGCCGTATTGGCTAATAGAGACAGCTATGCCTATGTAATGCGACAGGGAGTATTAAAGAGCGGAGGCGCCTTTTTGCCTATTGATCCTGAGTATCCTGAAGAGAGAATACGCTTTATCCTTGAGGATTCGGGGGCAAATATCATCCTTACCTCGCAGCAGGTTATAGAAGAAAAAAAGAACTTATTCGATAAGCTAAGCTCTGAAGGAATAAAGATAATCTGTGCCCAGGATGCGGTTTCCGGGGAAAAGAGGGAAAATCCGGACATACAAGTGTCCGGAGAAAACCTTGCATATGTCATATATACTTCCGGCTCCACAGGAAAGCCCAAAGGGGTAATGCTGTTCAATCACAACCTTGTCAATTTTGCGGCTGAAAATCCCAAAAATCAGTTTCCTGTCTATTATACAAAGCGCGGAAGTGTAAGCCTTGCCATTGCTGCCCTGACCTTTGATATGTCAATCCATGAGGAAATCCTTCCCTTAGCCGATGGGATAACAATAGTCCTTGCCACAAGGGAGGATATATTAAATCCTGAGAAGCTGAGCAGGCTCATGATTCTCACGGGTGTTGATCTCATGGTATGTACTCCCAGCTTTGTTTCAAATCTGTTAGATATAGACGTCTCACAGAAGGCTTTAAGGAACTTAAAGAGTATAGTGGTAGGTGGAGAGGCCTTTACACCGTCTCTTTTCGACAGGTTGAAAGAAATCAATCCGGATATCTGTGTGATAAACGGATATGGTCCTACAGAGACCACTATCTGCTGCACTATGCAGATAGTAAAAGACAAAGATCATATCAATATAGGAACTCCTAACGGTAATGTTCATGTGGCAACTGTAGATAAGGACGGTCGCTTGCAGCCGCCGGGTGCCATGGGTGAGCTTGTTATCATGGGGGAAGGTGTCGGAGGAGGCTATATCGGCAGAGAAGATCTGACAAAGCGGAACTTCATAAAACTTTTGGGAATGAAGGCATACAGGAGTGGTGATCTGGCGAGGATACTCGAAAACGGAGAGACGGAATATCACGGCAGGATAGATAATCAGGTTAAACTTCGTGGACTTAGAGTGGAGCTTGGGGAGATTGAAAATGTGATCAACAGATATCCCTTGGTGCAGACCAGTATAGTGATATTAGTGAAGGGAAGTACGGATTATCTGGCAGCATATTTTACCGCAGATGAAAAGATTGACATTGAGAAACTGAAAAAACATCTTGCATCATATCTGACAGAGTATATGGTACCTCAGGCCATCCTTCAGCTCGATGAGATGCCACTGACCGCCAACGGAAAGATTGATAAAAAAGCTCTTCCCGTTATTGCAGAAACAGGGCGGGATAAGCAGGTTCGGGCGCCTGAAACAGAGCTTCAGGAAATATTGTCGGATATTTTCAAAAGAGTACTTAATCTTAATGATGTGGGAACAGATGAAAGCTTTTTTGCCCTTGGAGGTACGTCGCTTACTGCCGCCAAGGTTATGATGGCTGCCAAAATGAGAGATATTCCTTTAGTATATCAGGATCTGTTTGACGCGCCCACGATTCTGCAGCTTGAAAAAAAGATCATGGAAAAGAAGTCGGGTAAAGAAAAGGCGATAGAGGGCAGCGAAGAAAGAAGAACAGAAGAAAGTGACGGCGCCGGAGTACTTTTTGGTGAAAAGAAGGTGCTCTCTCATAATGTACCTGAGTATGTCAGGGAAATACAGGCGGGAGATATCGGTGATGTTCTGCTGACGGGCTCTTCCGGCTTTTTGGGAAGTCACATATTAAAGGATCTGCTTGATAACACTGATGCAAAGATATACTGCCTGATGCGTGAAAGCGGCTCCGATTGCAGCAAACGTCTCCAAAACCTGATGTACTACTATTTTGACACGGATGTATTCGAAGCGTATCCCGGCAGAATCACAATCCTCACGGGGGATATAACAGACAAGGACAGCTTAAATGCAGCATTTTGCGAATGTTTCAGTACAGTTATCAATTGTGCAGCAAGTGTAAAGCATTTTGCAAACATCGAGTCACTTATGTCGGTGAACCTTCATGGAGTCGAGAATCTGTCTGAGCTGTGTATTGAAAAAGGGATGAGGCTTATACATGTATCCACTGTGTCCGTAGGTGGGGATATGTTAAAGAGCTCTATCCTGGGTGCAGTGCTTAGGGAAAATATCCTGGAAATGGGACAGGATGTGGAATCCAATATGTATGTCTACTCAAAGTATCTTGCTGAAAAATATATAATCGACAGGATAGAAAATGATGGACTAAAGGCCAAGATCATGCGTGTCGGAAACCTCATGGGAAGAGACAAAGACGGCGAGTTTCAGATGAATTTCAAAACCAATAATTTTGTAAATACATTAAGAGCTTATAGCGTACTGGGATGCTTTCCGTATTCAGGACTTGATGAAAGAGTGGAGTTCTCACCTATAGATGAAACCGCCTCTGCAATTGTAAAGCTTTCGGGTACAGGGGATGATTTTAATATTTTCCATGTATATAATTCCAACTCGGTTGAGATGGGCGAAGTCATAAGTATCATGAGACAATGCGGTATGAACATTGATTTTGTTGAGGATGAAACCTTTGAGGAAAAGTTAAAAAATACCCTGCTTGATGACAGGCTCAACTCTTATGTATCGCCGCTTATCAATTATGATACGGAAAACAGTGAGGAGTATGAGGAAGTACCTGCCGATAACAAATTTACGGTCAAAGCATTGTACAGACTTTCATTTCACTGGAAAGTAACAGAAAGCGAATACCTTTTCAGGCTGATAGACGGTCTTAAAACTTTGGGATTTTTTGATATAATTATAATCTGAAAGTTTGGCAAAGGTGCCTGCGATACCTCTTACAAGGTCGTAAGATACAACAAGCAAAGGCGCTTATGTTATAGGTGTGCTTTGCTTGTTGGGAGGAAATAGCTATGATGAACATTATTATCGGACTATGCGACAACTATAAGTATCATAGTCCGATAATAGGTAAAAGCTCGTAAGAGCTTTTTTATTTTGCAGTCCAGCGGCCACTGGCACCGCAGGGAAGAACGAGACCATTGCCTTTTACGGGAAGACCGATCTCGTTTGCTTCTATAGTACCGTCATGAATGGGATCAAGAACTGTATGGAGCATATACGAAAGTACTGCGGGCTGTAAACCTGTTGTATATGAATTAATAAGGAAGAATAAAGGATTATCGGAAAGAAGTTTTGAAGAAAGCTGTATAAATGGGAAAACAGATTCTTCAATTTTCCAGATTTCACCCTTTGGGCCTCTTCCATATGAAGGAGGATCCATTATAATTCCGTCGTACTTGTTTCCTCTTCTTATTTCTCTTTCTACAAACTTAACGCAGTCATCAACAAGGTATCTGATAGGTGCATCTGATAAGCCTGAAGAAGCAGCATTTTCTTTTGCCCAGGCAACCATTCCCTTTGCTGCATCAACGTGTGTTACGCTTGCGCCGGCTTTTGCGGCAGAGATAGTAGCACCACCGGTATAAGCAAAAAGATTAAGTACCTTAACCGGTCTGTCTGCTTCCTTTATTAATGAAGAAAACCAATCCCAGTTTGTTGCCTGCTCCGGGAAAAGACCTGTGTGTTTGAAACTAAAAGGCTTGAGATTAAAAGTAAGTTCTTTATAGTTTATAGTCCATTCCTCCGGAAGCTTATGGAATTCCCATTCGCCTCCACCTTTATTACTTCTATGATAATGTCCGTTTGGTTTTTTCCATCCAAAGTGTTTTTTTTCTGTGTTCCAAATAACCTGAGGATCGGGACGAATAAGGAGATAATCTCCCCATCTTTCAAGCTTTTCACCGCTTGAGGTGTCCAGAACTTCATAGTCTTTCCAGCCATCTGCAATCCACATATGATAATGCCTTTCTACTATATATTAATAATGTTGCCAGAAAACAAGTTATAGTCTCTATGCTCGAAACATTGTATGTTACTGTTCAGTTCCTGACCAGTAACAAAGCAATTTTGCAATTAAATCGCTTCGCGATGGGCAAAATTGCCACATGAATCACTTTTTTACGCAGCCCAGCAGCACAGTGCTGGCTGCTGACTGAATAGTAATCATTGTACTACAGCGATCAGTTTTCCGTCATCACAATAGTACAAAAAGATTAAAATACATCAAGAAAAATAGTCGAAAAAGGCTGATTTTATGATAAAAGTGATTAATTTTAAAAAAGTAGTTGCATTATAAAATAAAATGCTTTATAGTAAAACATGCTGTGACATGATAGCTATGAAGCGTGAGGTTGCTGCTTTATCCAGTTAAGCAGGTTTTCCGTGGAGCGAATGTCTAGAGGCCTTTAACATTGGCCAACCAAACTGACGACAAGTCACTGTACAGTTAATTCAATGTCTGCCGACTAACCCAAGGCAGAAACGACGTGTAGAGATTCATAACCTTACTATGTATTGAAGGTTAGGACACACACGGGAGAGTGTACAGTCACCGCTTGTCGTACTTCATTAAAAGTGCGAAAAGGAGGCGACTTTTTTTATGGCAAATCAGGTAATGAGAATTACACTTAAGGCATATGATCATCAGCTTGTTGATGCATCTGCCAAGAAGATTATCGAGACAGTCAAGAAGAACGGTTCTCAGGTAAGTGGACCAGTACCTCTTCCTACAAAGAAGGAAGTTGTTACTATTCTTAGAGCGGTTCACAAGTACAAAGATTCTAGAGAGCAGTTCGAGCAGAGAACACACAAGAGACTTATCGATATCATCACACCTACATCAAAGACAGTTGAGGCTCTTCAGAGACTCGAGATGCCAGCAGGTGTAAACATAAACATCAAAATGAAATAATAAAATCGATTCACCTCTACTAGTATGATGCGAGACGCATGATGCCGTGATTAACTGGAGAATTGACACTAAGGTGCAATTGAAGCGACATTGCGAACGAAACAAGCATCCGCTGTAGACGTAATAAGGAGGTAAACAAACATGAAGAAGGCTATTTTAGCTACAAAAGTTGGAATGACTCAGATCTTCAAAGAAGACGGTTCATTAGTACCTGTAACTGTTCTTCAGGCAGGTCCATGCGTAGTAACTCAGGTTAAGACAGTTGAGAACGATGGTTACAGCGCTGTTCAGGTTGGCTTCGTTGACAAGAAAGAAAAAGTTGTTAACAAAGACAAGAACGGAAACAAGACAATCTACCACCGTCATGGTGCAACAAAGGCTGAGCAGGGACACTTCAAGAAAGCTGGAGTTTCTTGCAAGAGATATGTAAGAGAGTTCAAGCTTGAGAACGCAGCTGAGTATTCACTTGGCGCTGAGATCAAGGCTGATATCTTTGCTGAAGGCGACAAGATTGATGCTACAGCAGTATCAAAGGGAAAAGGATTCCAGGGTGCTATTAAGAAAAACGGTCAGCACAGAGGACCTATGGCACACGGTTCTAAGTTCCACCGTCATCAGGGTTCTAATGGTTCAAGTTCAGATCCTAGCCGCGTATTCAAGGGCAAGGGAATGCCTGGTCACATGGG
>NZ_JAGBLU010000149.1 GCF_017635265.1 Butyrivibrio sp. | reverse complement strand
TTCTTCATAGTGATCTCGGAACAGTTCCTGTAGTGTATTACGTTTCATAGATATCATTATGAAGGATTTAGGGCAAAAAACAACCCTAACCCCTCATGAGTGAGGGGCAGGGGAGTTGAGGTGCCGCAGGCACTTTTTTATATTTATATTTTCTGGAACTGGAATGGGGCGTAATTGTTGAAAAAAATTATTGATAACAAAATAGAAATGTGATGCCTGTTATGATATATTGTAAGCGTATGCTAACATAAGAAGGAGGCAATTTATGAAAGATTATTTACAAATTGTACAGGTTATAGGCAGAGAAATCCTTGATTCAAGAGGAAATCCAACTGTTGAGGCAGAGGTTACTCTTGCTGATGGAACAGTAGCGACAGGTACAGCACCAAGTGGAGCATCAACAGGTGAGTTTGAGGCATTGGAGCTTAGAGACGGAGATAAGTCAAGATACCTTGGAAAAGGTGTTACAAAAGCTGTAGAGAATATCAATACAATTATCAATGATGCTATCGAGGGACTGGACGCATCTGATACATATGCTGTAGATGCAGCTATGATAAAGGCTGACGGAACAAAAGATAAATCAAAGCTTGGAGCAAATGCCATTCTGGCAGTTTCAATAGCGACAGCAAGAGCAGCAGCCAAGAGCCTTGATATTCCGCTTTACAGATTTCTTGGCGGTGTATCAGGTAACAGACTTCCTGTTCCAATGATGAATATTTTAAATGGTGGAGCGCATGCAGATAGTGCGGTAGATACACAGGAATTTATGATTATGCCTGTTGGAGCTCCTTCATTTAAGGAAGCACTTCGCTGGTGTGCAGAAGTGTTCCACAATCTTAAGAAACTTATTAAAGATATGGGAGATGTTACAGCAGTTGGTGATGAGGGTGGATTTGCACCAAATCAGCTAAAGAGTGATGAAGAAGCTATCGAGAAGATTCTTGAAGCAATAAAGGCAGCTGGATTTGAGCCGGGCAAAGACTTCATGATTGCTATGGATGCAGCTGCATCAGAGTGGAAGAGCGAGAAAGGAAAGGGCTTCTATAAGCAGCCTAAGTCAGGAAAAGAGTTCACATCAGATGAGCTTATAGCTCACTGGGAGAGTCTTGTTGACAAGTATCCGATTATTTCCATTGAAGACGGACTTGATGAGGAAGACTGGGAAGGCTGGCAGAAGATGACAGCCAAGATTGGTAACAAAGTTCAGCTCGTTGGAGATGACCTGTTTGTTACTAACACAGAGAGACTTAGTAAGGGTATTTCTCTTGGCGCAGGAAACTCTATCCTTATTAAGCTTAACCAGATTGGTTCTGTATCAGAGACTCTTGAAGCCATCAAGATGGCTCACAATGCAGGCTATACTGCTATTTCTTCTCATCGTTCAGGAGAGACCGCAGATACAACAATTGCAGACCTTGCTGTTGCACTTAACACATGCCAGATCAAGACAGGTGCACCAAGCCGTTCAGAGCGTGTAGCTAAGTATAATCAGCTTTTAAGAATCGAAGAGATGCTTGGCGACAGCGCAGTATATCCCGGAATGGATGCATTTCATGTAAAGAAGTGATAAAAAAAGACGGTATAATTGTAGATCTTTTAGTTTAGAGGGAGAGGTTTTTTACATAAGGATGCGCTTATGTAAAAAAACCTCTCTCTTTGTATGAACGTAAGTGGATTGGCTGAGTCCGCCACCCTCATACAAAGAGAGAGGAATTATTTTTTATTTATAATTATCAAATATAGACAAGTTAGAATCATGTATTGCGTAAAAAAGGAAGTTTATTATAATTGAAAACGTGGCTAAAATTGTTTCATGTTAAAAATTTTTTAATTATATTGTATTGAATACGTTTGGATTTTAGCTATTTTTTTATAGAGTATTTTGAGGGGAAGGAAAAGAAATAATGATAACCTACAAGTGTAGAAACTGTGGGGCTCAGCTTAATGTGTCCGATGCAGGAGGATTTAGCTGCAGCTATTGCGGAAGCAGAGCTTTTATGTCTGATTCGGAACTTAGAGGTAACGAAGCATTCAGGCAAAAGATACTTTCTTTTTATATGGCGAAGGCTATGTCAAAGGAAGATGATTATTCAGGGGACAATCTTTGGGAAGAGACAGGAAATGTCTCATTCATAATGGATAATTCACAGCCACTTACAATTGCATATATGGATAAATACGTATATCAGGGGATGGAATGTTTCCTGGCAAAAAAGAATGTTGTTTATGTATTTGATAATGCCAGAGGGGCAGACCTTTTTATGAAAGGGCTTCTTAGTTTGGTATTTCCTGAGGCTGATATGAAGCTTGACAGGTGTTTTCCGATGCTTACACAAAGACTTCATCTTAAAGATGGTAGGGAAGTACTTGTTTTTGTGCGTAAGTCATTCTTTTATCCGGTGGAAGTTTTTGCACCTTTAAAGGCAGAGCACCTTGCCTGGGTTATTTCACGCATGGAGAATATATGTTGCGCGCTTGAGTATTCAGGGATTTCCCATGGAGATATAAGTACATCAAGCATATTTGTGAACCCGGTGACTCATGAAGGAATGATCTTTGGGGATTACAGAAGTGTAAGACGCAGTTCGACTCAGGAAGATCTTAAAATGATTAGGAAAACGGCAAAGCAGGTGATGGAAAGGGGCAGTGGCCCTTCGGAACTATTTGCGTTTCTTGATTCTAAACCAAAGAATAATGCTTATGAAGACTTTGAGTATTGGGATACTGTAATCGAGAAAGGTTTTGGAGGACATAGGTTTGTGAAATTTTGATTAATCAATTTTAGTTAATCACTTTGTGATTTTGACGTAGATATTTTAATGCCTGTTTTGTTTTTGGCTTGATAAGTAAGCAGGCAAATTATTATACTACTGCCTAATTATAAATTTTTTAATTAAGTAAGTAGTAGAATGCACTATACAGTTTGTAAGGTTTTATGGCATAAATAATTGATTTAATGATATTCGGGCTTATGACTATGATGAGCCATAGAAATAATATATTAGGTATTTGCGAAACTCATTAGAAGTTAAGGTGTAACCTTAACAAAAGCATTTTGGAACGCTTTTTTGAGGGCAAAGACGTGAATTGGGCTGATAAAGCTTATCTTAGGCGCACTTGAATAAGGCTGATGCCTTATT
>NZ_JAGBLU010000148.1 GCF_017635265.1 Butyrivibrio sp. | reverse complement strand
GCTACCTCTAAAATATAATCAGTAGCGAAAGCGGCCGCACTTTTCAGTTCTGCTGTCAACTATTTTTTTCAGAAAAAAGACCCCTATACCATTTCTGGTATAAGAGTCTTATTGTCGTTACACTTAACTTAATGACATTGGCCTTAAAGACCCGGGGGCTTTTTTATTCATCTTTATCTCATACAGATCTGCTCATATCCAGAGCTTCACGGATTATCTGATCCATGTTGTAGTACTTGTACTGTCCAAGTCTTCCGCCGAAGTAAACATCACTGAAGTCATCAGCAAGCTCTTTATACTTAGCATAGAGTTCGTTGTTCTTGGCATCGTTCATCGGATAGTAAGGCTCATCGCCGTGCTTCCAGTCAGCAGGATATTCTCTGGTAATAATGGTTCCCTTGCCTGTTCCGTACTCAAAGTGCTTGTGCTCTATTATTCTTGTAAACGGAATCTGCCTCTCAGTGTAGTTTACAACCGCATTGCCCTGATAATTGTCAACCTCGGGAAGGTCTTCTGTCTCAAACTTAAGAGACCTGTACTCAAGAGTTCCAAGCTTGTAGCCAAAGAATTCATCTATCATGCCTGTGAAGACGATCTTGTCAAAGCTATCTCCCTCACAGGAAGTAAACGGCTTAACAGGAAGTCCGTCTTCAAGCTTCATGAATTTGTAATAGTCTGTATTTGTCTTAAACTCTATTCCGTCAAGGATCCTGTCCACCAGAGCCGTGTAGCCCCCGATTGGGATTCCCTGGTAGCGGTCATTGAAGTAGTTGTTGTCATAAATAAATCTCATGGGGAGACGTTTGATGATAAATGCCGGGAGCTCCTTGCAATCTCTTCCCCACTGTTTCTCAGTGTAGCCCTTTACCAGCTTCTCGTAGATGTCACGTCCGGCAAGGCTAAGAGCCTGTTCCTCAAGGTTCTGCGCCTCAAACTCAGATGCACCTTTCTCGCTCTTTATGCGCGCCTTCTCTTTCTCTGCCTGGGCATTTATTATCTCTTTTGCCTCATCAGGAGTCTTGATGCCCCACATCTTACTGAAGGTATTCATGTTAAAGGGAAGGTTGTAGAGCTCATCCTTATATACTGCCACAGGGCTGTTGATATAATTGTTGAACTCGGCAAAATCATTTACATAGTCCCAGACTTCCTTGTCAGAAGTATGGAAGATGTGCGCACCGTACTTGTGAACATTGATGCCCATTCTGTTCTCGGTGTAGACATTTCCGCCTATGTGTCCTCTTCTATCTATCACAAGGACCTTTCTGCCCTTGTCTTTCATCTGTCTTGCAAAGACAGCTCCGAACAATCCTGCACCCACTACAAGAAAATCATAATGCATAATAATACCTCCAAAATAAAAAAGACTCCTTGACTATTATGCCAAAGAGTCTCTTTTGTTTCAACAAAGAACTTACTCTGCCTGATACTTGTCAAGCTGTGAGAAATCCCCCATCATGTCCAGGATCTTCTTTCTTCCTGCCTTGTTGAGCTTCACATACTGCTGCATTACACGATTCTCGACGATCTTCTTGCCAAGGTCTGTGCCCTGCTCAAGTGTTGAGAAGTCAACCGGATTCAGATTCAGACGATCACACATTTTGATCACTGTTCCGTAAGCCATCCCCTCAATCCCCCTATCTAATGCTGTTACAAGTGTGCTGTATGGAATAGACATATCTATTGCAAACTGTCTAACACTTTTATACTGTGAAAGAATTTCTCTTTTAAGAATTTCAGCCTTTGTCATATCGCTACCTCCTATGATGTTTTTTTCTTGTGAAATCTCTTTCTTTTTGCAATCAATAGAATAACACATAGACGTTTTTTCGTCATTCACTTTTTAGGGGAATTTTCCCATAAATTTTTATACAGATTACCCACTGATTTTTGGCATTTTAACGAAATTACCATCTGCCACAAGAATTTGCGAAAGTGTTCACACTTTTTTCACAATTCATTGATACAATAAAAGACTTTTTAACGTCTACGCATCAATGCCCCATCCATTCTGAAATGATAAATTTTCGAAATGTTAACGAAAAAACAAACAGCACAAAAGGCTGTTTGTTTGCATTATTACACACTATTATGTTTGTTTTTTGGTATGCCCATGTAGCCTAAGTTATTGTATTTCCTGAACTTCACTAATTCTATTGGTCAAAAATGCCATAACTTCATTGTAGATATCTTTCGGAATACTATAAACTTTATGCACATTTCCCGCACATTCTATGTCTAAAGAGCCCATTTTACGCCTAATTGACACTATTTGTTTATACTGAATAACCTCTTTTTTGAACTTATCCTGAGGGCTGAATTCACACCTCTCGGAAAAGAGCCTAAGGACCCCCTCTTTAAAACCGCTGGCGGCATTAAATTCATACTCCGGATCGTCATCTCCCAGCATAACGTCAAAGGTCTTTTTCCCATCTGTGGATTCCATCACAGGCTTTGTGATCATTATCCCGGCACGTCCCTTTCCGCCATGCTCTGCATCTGAAATCTTAACCTGCTGAACATTGGTCTCTATAAGGCCCGAGAGGCTGTTAAAGTAAGGTCTTATCACATAGTCGCCGTTAACGGGAAGTGATATGGTCTTGCTTCTGATCTTCTGTCTGAACTTAAGTGAATGAAAGCCTGCGTCCAGAGCAATATAAATGCTCTCTCCCGCCTTGACCTCATACATCTGGCGGTCATCAACAAATACCATCATAAGCGCATCTTCACTCTCCCTCTGACCTACGCACTGAACCTCAATTATATAGCTCCTTCCCTGCGCAAAGAGTTCCTCTCCGCAAAGCGGACAGAATCTGATGTTCATATTCATGTTTTGTGGCAACGCTTTTTTACATTTTGGACAGATCATTTTTCATCCTCCCGGTCATTGCCTATATGTATCCCGCCTTCCCTCAGCATCTCACCGATCCTCGCCTTGTTCACAAACAAGGTCTCAGCCAGAACCACATCAAAGGAGTGGCTCTTCCAGGGAAGTCTTACGGTATTCAGTTCTCCGTAAACCACATCATCAGTCATATGCCTTGCAATACCAGCTTCAAAAGAAGTCCTGCAGACGCCGGCAACAAAAACGCCCGGGCACTGACTCTTTATGTATGAAGCTGTGGCACCAAAGCCACAGGTAAAATCCAGAACCTTAAGATAGCCTTTTCTCTCTTTTGCCAGCTCTATCACTGCATCTGCAGCTTCAAACCACGGCAGCGAATAGCCCCAGATGTCAAAGCCCCACTTATCAATAAACCTCTGCCTGCCTTCTTCCATTCCCTTAGACGCACCAAAAGAGCCGTTTCCGCCGTTGTGGTAAATGAAGCTGTTGCTGCATAGATACTGATCAAATCCGGCTCTTGCAAGGCGGATCCCCAGATCGTCATCCTCAAAATAGGCGGGCGAAAACGCTTCGTCAAATACCTGTCCGTCAGCAGCAATGCTGCCTATAGCATCTCTGGACAAAAGGAGTGCAAATCCCGTGAGGCGAAATCTCTTTATATATGGGAGATGTTTGGGAACCCCGTTCTTTCTGGCGTACTGTCTGAAAATCTCCACAGCCTCTTTATAGGGCGGCTTTTCATCCCAAAGGTCATTGCTGTCAACCTCCTGCAGGGAAGCGCTGTTGGAAAAAGCACTGCAAGCTCCGACATCTCTGCTGTCATATAGTCCCATCCTTAAAAAAAACAGAGAGTTCTGCATGAGCACTGCATCGTTATTTAAAAAGAAAATGTCATTGTCCTTATTACAGGCTGCAGCTCCGATGTTGCAGCCCTTGGGAAATCCCACATTTTCTTCGTTCTCTATCAAAATAAACGGATAATCGGCACTGTCTCTTTTCTCCCTTAAGTACTCCCTTACCCCTTCCTGTGTTGATGCGTTATCCACCACCACAATTTCAAAGGTTCCGGCGGGGCAGAAATCCTCAACGGACTTAATGCAGTCCTTCATGATCTCCAGATCGTTGTAGGAGAGGATCATGATGCTGGTATTTCGAACTCTCACAGATGGCGTGCACTTAAGGTCCGATAGCGTATCAAGGATAACCTCCCTGTCGGCCTCATCGTCGCAGTAAAAGGCCGCCATCTCCATGCAAAGATATGCCTGATCAATATTCAGATTAAGATAATAGAGCCCCAGCATGTAAAAGAGCTCGTAGTCTCCGGGATTGTAAGAAAGCCCCCTTGCGATGGCATCAAACTCAGCCTGGCTGTCGCTTAATACCTCCCACAAAGAAGCTTCCAGAATGCACAATTTGGCAGCCTCATTGGGAGTTCTCTCATCGATGTGAAAAAACTCCTCCTGAAACTCATATAAGGCCTCATTGTACTCGCCATTTGATATCAGTTCTGTAAGCTTGTCAAACATATTCTGCTGATTCCCGGGTGCAAAACGACATAACTACTTACAATAATGATATCATACTTAACGTTTTATTGTACATGAATAGTGGACTGACACTCTGAAAATGCGTCCTGACATTCGTCATCTTCCGCCCTTTGGAAAGTGATAGTGAAGGTCCTGTACTTAGATAAAAGCATATATACGGTCTGATAGATTTTCTCCTGATCCGCCGCCTGGAAACTGCCTTCAATCTTGTAACCCGGATAGCCGTCAATGGTTATCTTGTCAAAAGAGCTGACGGAATATCCCACATCTTCGCCATATTCACTGTTATAAGCAGCGGAGATGGTCTCCTGATAGATATCTTTTGTAAGTTCTGTAGATTTATCGGTCACCTTGGGTTCATTGTGCTCGGCAAGAGCAGCTTTCTCCCTGTTTGTGAGCACCACATCCAGTCCGTTGTAGTATACGCTGTACTGAATGGTAGATGATTCCATGGGGTGATCCTTATTCACGAAAAGACCTTTTTCACCAGATGGTACAAACTGAAGCGGGACAACAAAGCTGCAACAGGTTGCTTCTTTAAGGTCCTCTTCTGCATATGCATTTACTGTATTTATACTAAGGACTGCCATTACGGTCATGGCAAGGGCCAAAAACAGGCCAAGAAATCTCTTTTTCATAACATCTCCGATCATCGGTTATCTGCTGAGTCTGAATACGTCAAACCAGTATCTCTCCATGAGGTAGCTTCCCTCATTTTCAGAAGTGATCTTATACTGCTCATTCCAGTCCTTTAAAATATCCTCTCTGGAATTAAAGCTTCCCAAAAACAAAACTTCTTTTCCCGCATCCAGATAATTGGCAATATCAATAGGATCCTCAATTGTCTCAAGCCCCGGAACCGTCTCTTTTATCAGATCTTCAGGCCAAGCGGCGTAGAGATAAACCTTGTAATCGCCGTCTTTCTTATTGAGGTAATAGGACAAAAGTCCCTGAACGTGCTCGAAATTACTGATGATTATTGTATCACTGTTTATACCGCCGAGCATGTCGAGAGTCTTCTCAATGTTGACCATTCGGTATTCTTCGTTGCCGATAAAGGCCCTGTAGTCTACCGCTCCGACAATGATCATAAGTACCGCAAGCAAAACTCCTGCGATCTTCCCAGCAAGCTGTCCCTTTTCTCTTTTATAGACTCTGTCAATCTCCACTGAAGCCATGACAGAAATCGCGAGCCAGAAGCATCCGTAGGCAGGGAGCATATATCTGTTCACAAACACAGGTCTTATAAGGATTGACGCAATAAGCCCGGTCAGTACAACTAAAGGAAGAACGGAAAAAGCAAAAAGTGTATATGCATCCGTTATCTCTTTTGCCCTGATGGTTCTGAGCACGGTCCTTACCAGTAAAAATGCCACCAGAACAAATAATAAAACCGCTATCACAACTGCCAGCAGATCGTTTGTAAAATAGCCCTTAAAGAGGTGCTTGATCGCGCTGCCAAAACTCCTGATGCCGACCGGCTGTATCCAGTAGTTTGCTTTTACCGCGCCTACCTGTCTCAGCACTACAGATACCCAGGGAATATAGGATGCGATGGTCATGTTAAGAGCAACTATCAGAGTAGCTGCTGCCTTGAGGCCGATCTTTCCTTCGGTCTTCTTTTTCGCGACGCGCATATAATAGACCAGCATCCAGACTATCAGGATTCCATAAATTATCCCGATGGCAAAAGCAGCATAGTAATGAGTGTAGGCTGCAGCCGTGGTGCTAAGCCACAGCATAAGACCATCTATGATGTTCCACCCCTCTCTTCCTCTGCCCATAATACTGTCGAGGAGACTTAGGCCATGGAGCAGAGCCATGGTCACAAACAGCATAGCCCAGCTGTACATGCGGATCTCCGTGGTGTACTCAGGCATCTGTGGCATGGTTATTATGGCAAAAGAGAATATCCCTGCCGGAAGAATGCCGAAGCGCTTTCTGATGGTAGTAGCCCCGTAGATCATAAGGATGAAGAACGGGAGTACAGACACAAGCTTGGCAACGGATTCTGCAGAAAGCACGGCGCCATCGCCGGTAATCCCAAGACTGTCACACAACAGGATAAAAAACCTTACTATCATGTAGTAAAAAGGCGGATGTACGTCCCTTGCCGTAAGGCTTATAAGCTCTTTAACAGGCCTTGTTGCAAACTCCATGGTAAAGAGCTCGTCATACCAGATGTCTGTGGTAAGAGATAAAGTTATGGATCTGATCAGACAATAGATCGCTGCAGCAAAGAAAATAATCCCCAGATGCTGCACCGCTGTTATCTTAGTCCTTTTTTTCATTTCTAACCTCATAAAACAACAGGCACAACACAAAAGTGCTGTGCCTGAATAATACTTAGATATTATGCCTCATAGGAATCAATAAGTTCCAGTGAATGCTCATTGTTCATCTTGGTGCACATCTTAACAAGCTCATCAAGAGGAACGTTCTGGATCTGCTTGTTGGAGCCGCGAACGTTGATTGATACTGTGTTCTCAGCAGCTTCCCTGTCACCTACAACGATGATGTATGGATCCTTGTAGTTCTTGTACTTCTTGATCTTCTCCTTCATGTTGTTGTCGGAGTAGTCAGCCTCTACACGGATTCCCGCATCCATGAGAGCCTTCTCAACTTTCTTGGCATACTCGTTGTGCTCAACTCTGATAGGAACGATACCTACCTGATATGGGCTGAGCCAGAACGGGAATACACCCTTGAAGTTCTCGATGATGATACCGATGAATCTCTCAAGTGAACCGTAGATAGCTCTGTGGATAACAACAGGCATCTGCATTGAGCCATCCTGTGCCTGATATGTAAGTCCGAAGTTGTGAGGAAGCTGGAAATCAAGCTGTACAG
>NZ_JAGBLU010000147.1 GCF_017635265.1 Butyrivibrio sp. | reverse complement strand
TAACTTCTTCATCACGTACGCAGACAATCTGATATGCGCTTTGTTCTTTTCCACCTTCACAATTCCAATAAAACTTAGGGCTTGTGTTAACAAGCCCTATGGGATTTATCAGATAGTCGATTTTTAAATTAGTCGCTCGCATATTAGCTCACCTTGACTTATAAGATATGGGTTAAACACCTGTTTTTTCATAGTTGTCATATCTTCTTTACCTGCTCTTCATTGCCTGAAGAAACCTTAATGAAACATACATCATTGGATGTCTTTCTTACTATAGCCTGTGATCTGCCATAATAAGTCGAATACTCACCCTTCGTGAAATCTTCTTTTGTACAGGGATTTGCACTTCCAAAGCCCAGAAGTTCTCCGCCTTCTACATAGACCTTAAGCGCTCTGTCAGCGTTAGACTCTACAATGCCATCCTTATCCTGGATGTTTATATTGATATATGCAATATCCCCGGCCTCATACTTTTCTTTCTCAGGCACAATACAAACTCCCGCCTCAGATGCTGAATGCAGGGAATTCATGGCGATTTTGTTTCCATTTTCATCGTAGGATATGGCTGTCAGTTCTCCTGCTGAATACTTTGTCTTGAAAAATGCCTTGTAATCCTTTATCTTCTTGCGACCAAGGGATTTCCCGTTCAACAGCAATTCAACCTGACATGCATCAGCAAAGACTTCAACTTCCGCCTTGTTTCCGTCGCAATCTTTCCAGGACCAGCTCTCAATTGCATTGGTTCCGCGCCAAACAGATTTAGATACACGCACTCCCGGGTGATTGACAGGCCTTACGCCTATGACAGGCTTATTTGTGATATGCCAGATAACCTTTGCAAAGCCGGCACTCGCATCAGGGTTGCCCAGAATATCTATTACTCCGGCGCCTCCCAAAACCCATGGATATGGCCTGTTGAAGGGCATACCACCTGTATATGACCATGCGCCAAGTCCTGCTTCTCCGATATAGTCCCATGCAGTCCACATGAAATCACCGATAAGATACGGATATTTCTTCACCATGTCCCAGTTTTTGCCCAGTTCATATGGAAATGTTTCGCTGCCAACCACAACTCTGTCAGGATGCTTTTCTCCTTCCATAGGATACCTGCCGTTCGCATAGTTGTAGCCTGCAATATCAAGAGCATCCAAAATAGGTGTAGTAAGCTTATCTACCTTGTCGGAATTTCCGGCTTTGTTCATGCCGGGGCCTATAAATGTGGCCATTGTATTGAAAATCAGGCTGGCGTTTTTGGACTTTCCATCATCATCCTTATTAACTGCCTGCTCTTTATCCACATTGTCATACTGGCCTTTTCCCTTGGCATAATTGCTCATGATCATGAGATTCATGCCACCGGTAACTGCTCTTGAGGAATCGATAGATTTAACAAAGTCAATGATCTCTTTTCCCTGCTTAACACCGTCAGGCTTGCCGGGTTCAGAAACCTCATTTCCTATGGAATACATGATGACTGATGGATGATTAAAATCTCTTTCAACCATTGCTCTTACATCAGACCGCCAGCATTCCTTGAAATCCATTCCGTAGTCATACTTAGTCTTACGCACATACCACATGTCAAAAGCTTCGTCCATGACATACATTCCGTAATGGTCGCATGCTTCAAGCATCGCTGTAGATGCAGGATTATGGGAAGATCTGATGGCATTAAAGCCCTGTTCCTTCAGGATCCTGACTCTGCGCCATTCACTCTCGGGAAGGCTTGCTGCCCCAATAACACCATTATCATGATGAACACATCCACCTCGTAGAAGCGTATTCACACCATTTATGAAAAGACCTTTATTACTCCAGGTTACTTTGCGAATGCCAAAGCGCTCTGTTACCTCGTCTACAATCTGCCCATCGCATTCAAGCGTAACTACAGCCTCATAAAGCTCCGGAGTATCCTCCGACCAAAGCTTTGCGTTATCAATAACCACCTCTGAATCATTTCCACAGGTATTAGCAATAACAACGCCATCCTTCACGATGTCTGTACTGATATTGCCCTCGTCTGCATCCACCTGTACTCGCAGTCTGGCAGGATTAATATCTAAAGTTGTTATTCTTACTCCACGGAATGCGATATGTCTTTTCCCTCCTATAACAAGAGAAACCGGACGATAGATTCCCCCGCCGGAATACCATCTTGAGTTTGGAAGCTTGGAATTATCTGCTGAGACCTTTATTACATTATCTTCGCCATAATTAAGGACATCATCCAGATCAAAAGTAAACGGTGTATATCCGTATTTATGCTCTCCAAGCTTTTTGCCGTTCAGTTCCACTGCACAATTGCGATATACGCCCTCAAACAGAATTTCTACATGAGAATCCTTCCATTCTGCCGGCGCTTCGAAATACTTCTCATATTCATAGATATTTCCTACAAAATATCCATGTCCGCTGCCTCCCGGAGAATCAGATCTTCTGCCATCCAAAAGCTGGGCATCATGAGGCAAAGTGAGCTCCACAGGTTCTCTGTCTTTTGTTTTAAAACTCCAGTTTTCGTTAAAATCGACTTTCTTCATATTCTTACTCCGACTTTTCTCTGATTATGTCTCTATAGTACTATCCTCGTGTTTTAATGCATATTCTGCTCTTTCTCGAGCTCCGGAAGCATTCCGTCTACTTTGTAGAACATCATCATTATCGCAATTGCTGCAAAAACAATTACAGGAATCATTCCTATCAAAAATCTGATCATAAACAGTGCGCTGTCCGGCTGCGTGGTTAATGTACCGTCATAATTGCCCAGCTGAAGTAGCCATCCTACCATTCCAAGACCAAGGGCTCCGCCAATCTTACCCAAAAATCCTTTGATCGCACCGATGGTTCCGTCCATTCTCTTTTTGCTGATGTGAGCATTGTAAGTACCACAATCCAACATCATCAGATCTGTTAAATAAGTTATTGGAAGTGATGCAAATCCCATAAATACAAAGCCCAATAAAACCGTTCCATAGTTATGATAACAGAAGAATAAGAGAAGGCCGGCTATTATGTACGCAATACAACCAACCTGAACCAGCATGCTCTTAGTTGTTTTCTTCATGATTGCCGGAAAAACAAACAGCAGAGGCAGTGCAACCATTCCTATAGCACTTGCTGAGCTCATTTTTGTAATATCACCCATTACCCAGGTAAAGAAATATGAATTAATTCCCATTCCTGACACTAACATGTATCCAAAATACATAAATCCAACCATCCAAACATATGGATTGTTCTTCAATACTGAAAATACGTCTGAAAGCTTTACTTCTTCATGCTCGGAAGCATCTACAACCTGCACAGTTTCTTTTACAAAGAAGAATCTCATTATTCCGATCAATCCTGCAGGCAGTGCAATCAACAATATCATTGTACTCCAGCCTTGTGGGGAAGTTGCTATATTTGCCATCATAATAGGGAAAGCAACGTTGATCGCAATAGAAGCAAGCATGATTACTATTCCGCCAAAAGAAGCAAGCTTAACTCTCTGATTATTGGTTCCAAAAGCCCTGATCATATATGGATTCTGACATGCAGATAAAAGAGTGGTACATACACTGTTTATCAGTATTCTACATACCAGGATCCATGCTGCCTTAACAGCAAGGCTTGCTCCTGCCGGTGTTGAATACATTAAAAATGTCAGTATCCATTCAGCAACGATTGCCCACTCGTAGGGACGACCTTTACCCCATCTGGTATTAGTCCTGTCAACCAGATATCCTGCAAACAAGTCAGTGATAGCATCGATTACCGTACTTACTGCTAGAAGTGTTCCCACCAGAGCAGGGGGCATCCCCAGAGCATCGGTACAATAAATAGCTACAAAGCTTACAACAATGAAGTTGATCGCTGCTGATGCACCTCTGCTTTGCCACGCCCAGAATTTACCGATCCCAATCTTATCCGGGTTTGCTGTGTTTGTATTGTTGTTTTTCATTTCACACCTCCGAAAATAGTTCTCCGTCTTTGTTAATCTCATAATACGTCCGGTGAAGAGATTGGTATATCGTTTATTTTGTATTTTTATCGTTTATTTTACTTTTGGGGAATAGATGTTATATTTTGGGTATGAAGACGACTAACAATGCAAAAATTAAATTCTACTCTGACCGTTTGCAGGCATATTTACTGGATTATTCAGATGACGGACTTCAGAGACATACCATGGCTGAGGAAGAAGCGATTTTCAAGCAGATAGAAAACGGAGATATTTCTGCCCTTGAGGATCGTTTAAATACCGCAGACATTAATATCGAAATATATAATCGTGTAGGAAAAATGGCTGATAAGCCTATAAAGAGTATTGAATATATGACTTGTATTTCGATTGCGCTTGCATCAAGAGCTGCAGTCAGGGGAGGCGTTGACTTAGACACAGCATATACGCTTACAGATGTATTTCTGCGTTCTTTGGAAAAGTGTCATACCATCGATGAAATACTAAATATTCAAATAGATGCCTTTTACATCTTCACGGAACAGGTTAACCAAACGAAATTGCGTCGCAGCAACTACGCCTATATTGAAAATGCCAAGGCTTACATAGAGAATCATTTAAACCGAAAGTTCACACTTACAGAACTGGCAGCCGATTTAGGCCTTAATCCCTCCTATCTTTCAAGACGTTTTACTAAGGAAGAAGGCATTGGCATACAGGAATATGCAAGAAAAAAGAGAATCGAAGCTGCAAAAAACATGCTCCGATTCTCTGATGTTCCTATCAGACGAATTTCGTCATATTTATGTTTTCCATCCCAAAGCTATTTTGGAGATATCTTTAAGAAGTACACCGGCATGACACCACAGGCTTACCGAAACTGGCAGCATACCGAGAACGATCCGTTCAGCACCCCAAGAGAGCTTTAAATCAGGCATCTATAGTGCCATCAACCAAAAAGTCTTTTACCTTATCCATGATCCACTTAAGATTTGATAAATCCTCCATCGGGTCATCAGTCTCCAGAGAATGATTAGCTCTTTCTACCTTGTACAAAGGCAATTCCAGCTCCGCGCACTTCTCTTCCGCGATTGCTGTGTCGCACCAGGGATCGGCAAGCCCGCGAAAGACAATGCCTGAGCCCTTTCTGACCCTGTCAAAAGTTTGCGGAACCGGCGTAAACACCACCTGTCTGGCGCCAACTTCAAGCTCGCTGTCGAAGTATGCAGCAAGCGCTGTGCCTATACTCTTTCCCACGAATACTACGTCTTCATATCGGTCAAAAGACATTTCTCCAAGCTGCTCTTTTATCTGCGAAACCGCCATTTTGAAGGCTTCCTTCATGCGGGCCTTGTC
>NZ_JAGBLU010000146.1 GCF_017635265.1 Butyrivibrio sp. | reverse complement strand
ATTTTGGACTACCTCCTGTGATTTTACTTTGGTTGGCGAACCGTAAGTAATTCTATCACGGGAGGTTTTCTACTGTAAGCTAAAGCAGCTGTTGTCCCCCTGCATAGCAGGGGGTTTTATTAAAGATGCTACACAATAAAAAACCGCCTGCATGCGAATCATATACGCAAGCAGACGGTCTCCATAATACAAAATCAGTTTATTACTCTTTTACAGCTCCTGCATTAACACCCTGTACAAAGTACTTCTGAAGGAATGGATAAGCTGCCATGAAAGGAAGGATTGCGCAAACGATAGCTGCATAATAAAGAGTATTCTGAGAAACTTTATATGCCGTCGTAGGCGTATCACCATCCATGATCATTACACGAAGCTTGTACTGGAAGTTAACCTGATCCGGATTTGTAATATAAATCTGAACTGTGCTGTAATCGTTCCATACAGTAACTGCATACATAAGACCGATTGAAGCAAGTGCTGCCTTTGAAAGAGGAAGTACTATCTTGAAGAAAATTCCCATTGGACTGCAACCATCAATTTTAGCAGCTTCAAAGAGAGATCCGGGAATTCCTTCAAAGAAGTTCTTCATCAAAACAAGGTTGTAAACGTTCATTCCGTGTTTGATAACAAGAATCCACATTGTATCAACAAGATGGAGCTGTTTCATAACAAGGTATTCAGGAATCATACCACCAGAGAAAATCATTGTGAAAAGAAGGAAGAAAGACAGTGCATTTCTACCCGGCATTTCCGTCTGAGTAAGTACGTATCCACCAAGTGTTGAAAGTACAAGACCAAGAAGCGTTCCCAATACAGTTGTTATTACTGAATTAAGGAAAGGTCTGTATAATCTAACTGTTGTAAAAATTGTAAGATATCCGTTTAATGTAAAATCTTCAGGCCATAATTTGAACTGATAAACACCTACAGCATTAAAGGAATCAACAAGTACTTTCCATATAGGAATAAGAATGATAAGTGCAACAATGATAAATACAATGTAATTTATAATATCAAATACATGTACTTTGCTCTTTCTTGACTTAACTTGCATAGCCTGCGCTTTTGCCTGTGCCATAATGTTACCTCCTTAAATAATACCGCGGCCACGAATCTTCTTACTAGCCCAGTTACAAATAAGAACAAGGAAGCAACCAACAATTGATTTAAACAAACCAACCGCTGTTGTATATCCATAATCCGGAATTGCAGTAAGGAAAGTCTGGCGGTAAACATATGTTGAAATAACATCAGATACATCAAATACACGGTTATTATATAAAACAAATACTGATTCAAAAAGGTTAAGAACCTTAGCAAGATTAAGAATCAATACAATTATTACCGTATTCATAAGTGCCGGTACAGTTACGTACCAAATTTTCTGAAGTCTTGAAGCGCCATCAATATCAGCAGCCTCGTAAAGTTCAGGGTTAATACCGGAAAGTGTAGCAAGGAAAATAACTGTTCCCCAACCTGTTTCTTTCCAGATATTGATCAAATAGAATATTGGTCTCCACATTGACTGTACATGCAAAAAGTCAATGCTTTCACTAAGTACTCCCCATGACTTTAATGTCTCGTTTACAAAACCAGTAGATGATTTTGATAAAAACAGCTGGAATATAGCAGCAACTACTGCCCAGGACATAAAGTGTGGTAAGTAAATAATAGTCTGAAGAGACTTCTTTGCAAACAGGTTGTGCATTTCATTAAGAAATACTGAAACAAGAACTGATGCAAAAGTCGTGATTAATAGTTTAGTAATAGAAATCTCCAATGTGTTTGTAAATGCAGTCCAGAATTCTTTCTTTGCAAACATGGTATAGAAATTCTTAAGGCCAACAAACTCAATATTTCTAAGCTTATATGTGTAAAATGCATATCTTACACCAAGCATTGGCCAATAGTAAATTATGATTACAAAGACTAAAACCGGCAGGAACATCAAGTAGTAACCAAAGTTATTTTTGATGCGCGTACTAAGAGGCTTTTTATTGATTGGAGCTCCTGTAGATGTCATAGCAACCGTTTGCTTCTTACTCATAGCATCCTCTTCCTTTCAAATATACATAATTTACGTTTTGTTACAATTATATTATAGCAAATTTCCGTAAATTTTTTCGTAAAAAATCCCATCCCTAAGAAGATTTTTTATACCCCCAAGGGATGGGAATAATAGACTTCTGTTGAAGAAATTAAAGACTATTACTGTGCATTAAGTTCTTCTACGATCTGAGCTGATACATCGCCCCACTTCTCAAGGTACTCAGCGATAGCATCCTCAGCTGTCTTCTCACCAGTTACAACCTGGTTCATAAGAGTTGTCTTATCTGTTACAAGTTCCTCATTAACTTCTGAAAGAGTCTCGCAAGAAGCTGCCTGAGGAGCATCTACACAGTTCTCTGTAAAGAACTTGTTACCAGCTGTTACAAGGTCGTCAGAATCAACGAATCCATTTGTAAGAGGAGCAATAACAAGTACTGGATCAAGGTGATTCTTCTTCCATACTGTGTTAGGGTCATTAGGAGACTGTTTAAGGTGGAACTCACCCTCTGCGTACTCATAATCCTTCTTCTTCTCAGGATCATCAGCATTTGTTGTGAAGCTTTCAGCATGTGTTGACCAGTGAACATCCTCAGCACCATATGTCCAAAGTGTCTGAACTGTGTCACCATCAAGCATTGTCTCAAGAAGAGCATCAAAGATAGCCTGCTCACGAGCATTGCTGCCATCCTGATCATCTGTGATTACCCAAACAGGAGCTTCTCTGTTGATATAACCGCCCCATGTATCCTTGATCTCCTGAATAGGAGCAAGCTGTACAAGTCTGTCATCACCAAGATCATCATCTACGCCCTGCTTAGCCATGTTGTCTGTAAGAGTTCTAAGCCATGTTCCAGCCCAATATGTGAATACACCTTCTGAAGTTGACTGCTCAGCTGAGAACCATTTCTCACGAGCCTGCTTTGTTCCAGCTTCTTCTGTATCCGGATCGATTACGCCATCAGCATAACCCTTAGCAAGTCTTGTAAGAGCATCGATTGTAGCCTGCTCTGAGAAACCATCAACCCATACTCCATCTTTCTGATAGAATGAAGGATAAGCACCCTGCCAGAACTCTGGCATGTAATTGATATATGGTGCCTCATCAAGCTTACCGTAACCAGCAGCGATTACACCGTATGTTCCGTTTGAGCCATCGCCATCTGGATCATTGTTTGTGAAAGCAAGAAGCATGTTATAGTAGTCATCGAAAGTCTTGATATCATCAACACTCATTCCTACTGCATCAAGCCATGACTTCTTAATGTAAGTAACGCATCCATTTCCGTATGTAGGAGCAAAACCGTAAAGGTGTCCTGCGCTATCCTTCATATTCTCATTGATTGAAGGAAGTGTGATACGTGACTGGAATTCAGCGTTTGCATATGCATCAGCCATATCCCAAAGAAGACCTGTCTGAGCGTACTGTCTGAACATTGTAGCACTCATGATAAGTGCATCCGGGTAATCAGCATCACCAGGTGCTCCTGTTGTAAGAAGACGTGATACTGTTCCAGCATAATCTGAATGATCAAGCTGGTTGATGTTGAGTGTGATTGGATGACCAAGTTTCTCTGAAACTGCTTTCTCCCACTGTTCCTTAAATGCATCCTGACCATTCTCAACTGTAGCTGTAAGTGTACCATCTACTACAATGTTAAGAGTCTCAAGTGTGTACTCTTCATCTGTAGCAGCTGCAGTGTCTGTAGATGTTGTTGCATCTGTTGACTGTGCAGAAGTTGTGTCACCAGACTCTGTAGTTGTTGTCTCTGCGCTTGTGCTGCCACATGCTGCAAGAGAAGCTACCATAGCTGTTGACAGAAGTAATGATAAAACTTTCTTTTTCATCTAAATGTTTCCTCCCATATAGATTGTGTGTTTACAAAAATGTAAGCGTTTTCACTTACCTTTATATGTACTTTATCATGTACTGAAAACCTTTTCAAGCATGAAATATGCTGAATTTAAGACGTAGTTGTACACTTTTTCTTTAAAGCACCATTTTTTCTGTATTTGCGTAAGTGCTTACATGTCTATTTTTTCCAATAAAAACGTTTAACTCTTTTTTATTTCTAAAAACGATTGTGAAAATTGCACAAACGCAATGAAATAATAAAAATCTAAAAGATTAGTATTTTTTCATCCGTTACAAAGCGCATTTTTCATAACATTACTCCAGTTATCGGCAATCATTTCCAAACCTTCGTGGCTGGGATGGGTACAATCGGCCGAAACATAGGTTTCATTGCCCATCAGCTCCGTTCCGTCTGTAAAAATCAGCCTCTTTTGGGCATATTTTTTCACTATTTCTCTAAATTTCTTTGTCCGGGTCTCATCGTCATAATTAACCTTAAAGATAGAAGTTGCAAACCCGTATCTGTTGTTAAATACTCCGTCATTAGCCATTTTTTCTGACATTTTCAGGCATTCTGTAAGGTATATATCCCCTGTCTGTTTTTTTCAGCTCAACTACATTATGAAAATAAATATTGTCAAAAATAGTCCCCGCCATAGTTTTAAAGAGTCACACCTCTTTTCCAAATAGCCATGTCATGGAAGCCCGCTTCTTCACTCTTAAGCTTCTCACCCGATGCAGTCCTTAGTATCTTTTCAAAAAGTTCGTCCGTAAGCTCTTCAAAACTTCTGCCTTCAAGGATCTGTCCGGCTCTAAAATCTATCCAATTACTCTTTTTATCTGCAATAGTATTGTTACTCGCTATCTTCATAGTAGGTACAGGACATGCAAACGGCGTTCCTCTTCCTGTAGTGAAAAGAACAATCTGAGCACCGGAAGAAGCCAATGCAGTAGCCGCGCAAAGATCATTACCCGGAGCGCAAAGAAGGTTAAGTCCTGTAACATCGGTTTTTTCTCCGTATTCGAGTACATTCATAACCGGGAAATCACCGGATTTCTGAGTGCATCCAAGAGATTTATCTTCAAGAGTTGTGATTCCGCCGGCCTTATTTCCGGGGGACGGATTCTCATAAATAGGCTCACCCTGCCTGGTAAAGTAGTCTTTGAATCCGTTTATCATATTGACCGTATCATTAAACTTTTCTTCTGAAACGCATCTGTTCATAAGAATTGTCTCAGCGCCAAACATTTCAGGAACCTCTGTAAGTATTGAAGTTCCGCCGCACTCAATTATTCTGTCGGAAATTCTACCGACAAGCGGATTGGCTGTTATACCGGAGAAACCGTCACTTCCGCCGCATTTAAGACCGATTATGAGTTTTGAAGCATCAACTTCTTCTCTTTCATCAGTACTTACCTCATCAATTATCTCTTTTAAAAGTGATAATCCATCTTCCATTTCATCAGAAGACTGCTGGCAGACAAGGAACTTTACTCTTTTTTCATTAACCTCTCCAATATACGGCTTTAAAACATCAATATTACTGTTCTCACAGCCAAGCCCTAAAACAAGCACTCCGCCGGCGTTTGGATGATTTATGAGGTCGGATAATATTACCCTTGTATGTTCCTGATCATCACCTGTCTGTGAACATCCGTAGTTATGTGTAAAAGCAACAACTTCATCAACACTACCCTTAACATAAGCGTTAGCCTTTTCTGCAAGCTTTGTAGCTATGTTGTTAACACATCCAACAGTCGGGATAATCCAAACCTCGTTTCTGATGCCGACTTTGCCGTTTTCTCTTACAAAGCCCTTAAATGAAGCCTTTTTTGACCCCACCATGGATTTTCTTTTTTCAAGATAGTCCTTATCAGGTTCATACTTATACTCAAGAATGCCTTCAAGATTGGTTTTAACATCATGTGTATGAACCCACATTCCCTTAGAAATGGCCTCTGTTGCATGCCCTATGGCATAGCCGTATTTGATGATATTGTCTCCATTTCCTATATCTTTAATTGCAACCTTGTGTCCGGCAGGTACATCCTGCACAAGCACAACGCTTTCACTATCTGACAAGCTTATAGTCTGACCCTTAGCCATAGGCTCAAGACAAACAACAACATTGTCCTGTGGATGAATCTTTAAAAAATTGCTCATAATCCTACCCTTTCTCTGTTTTTATGCAGATGTAAGCTCTTTCATATCATTTAAATAAATCATATCTGCAATATTTGATTTGGTCAACTGCTTTTTGCCGTTTTTACCTATAAACGGTAAGTAAATTTATGCCTTTTTTTCTATTGTATTTAAAATAGCCCTCTTGTATAATAAATTTTGATTATGTAAATGCTTACATGTTTTTTTCAAAAAAACAAATTATACATGGAGGAATATGAAATGAAGAAATTTATGGATAAAGATTTTCTTTTACAATCTGAACCGGCAAAAAAACTCTATCATGAGTATGCTGAGAATATGCCAATACTTGACTATCACTGTCATATTAGTCCAAAGGAAATTGCCGAAGATCGTCACTTTGAGACAATAACACAGGTATGGCTCGGCGGAGATCATTACAAATGGCGTCTTATGCGTGCATTTGGTGTAGACGAAAAATACATGACAGGTGATGCTTCCGATAAAGATAAATTCCTTATGTTTGCAAAGTGCCTTGGTAAGGCCGTAGGTAACCCACTCTATCATTGGGCACACCTTGAACTCAGAAAATATTTCGGATATAACGGTGTTCTTAATGAAAAAACAGCCGAGGAAGTTTACGATCTTTGCAACAAAGTTCTTCAATCTCCTGATATGAGCGTAAGAAAGCTCATCAAGATGTCTAACGTTACTTTGATCTGCACAACAGATGATCCTATCGATACACTTGAGTGGCACGACAAGATTAAAGAGGACTCTTCCTTTGATGTTAAGGTACTTCCTGCATGGAGACCTGATAAAGCAAAAAATATTACAAAGCCTGAATTCACAGATTATATTAGTAAGCTTTCAGAAGTAAGCGGTGTAAAGGTTGATTCTTTCAAAGCTCTCAAGGATGCTTTAAGAGTAAGACTTGACTACTTTGCTTCAAAAGGATGCAACGTAACAGACCACGCTCTCGAATATGTTATGTACAGACCTGCTTCCGATGAAGAAATTGAGGCTATTTTTGCCAAGAGACTTCGCGGCGAAGAGATATCTTACGAAGAAAGCCTTAAATTCGAGACAGCATTTATGCTCTTTGAAGGCGAAGAAATTGCAAAGCGCGGCTGGGTAATGCAGCTCCATTTCGGATGTAAACGTGACAACAACACTCCAATGTATGAAAAGCTTGGACCTGATACAGGCTTTGATACTATCGGCGCATATTATCCAATGGGCGAGCTTGCTGATTTCCTCAATGCTCTTCATGTAAAGAACTCTCTTCCAAAGACTATTCTTTACAGTCTCAACCCAAGTGATAACAAAATCATCAACACTACTCTTAATGCATTTAATGAAGGTCCTGTTGTTGCCAAAATTCAGCAGGGACGCGCTTGGTGGTTTAACGATACAAAGCTTGGTATGGAGCAGCAGCTTGAATCAGTTGCAGAGTCAGGAAATCTTTCCGGTTTCGTTGGAATGCTTACAGATTCAAGAAGCTTTACTTCCTACACAAGACATGATTATTTCCGCAGAATACTTTGCAATTATCTTGGAAGCCTTGTTGAGAACGGTGAATATCCGGAATCAGATCTTGATATTCTTGGCGAGATTGCTGCTGATATCTCCTACAACAACGCTGTAAGATATTTCAAATTTCCATTAGAAACGAGATAAACTTTTATGAGTAACCAGATGACTATTTATGACATATCCAAAAAGGCCGGTGTATCTATTGCTACCGTTTCTAGAGTTTTAAATGGAAGCACCAATGTTAAACCGAAAACCCGAAAAAAGGTCATGGATATAATTGAACAATATGGTTATAAGCCCAATGCATTTGCAAGAGGTCTTGGCCTTAACTCAATGAAGACTATCGGTATTCTCTGTGCAGATGCTTCAGACCTTTATTTGGCCAAAGCTTTATACTATATTGAACAGAACCTTAGAGAAAACGGTTATAATTCTGTTCTTTGCTGTACAGGATATGAGATGGATTCAAGAAAAGATTCTCTCAATCTCCTACTTTCACAGCATGTTGACAGTGTCGTAATGGTCGGATCAAACTTTATCATGAATAATCCTGAGGACAACCAGTATGTGAACGAAGCTGCCGCTTCTGTTCCCATTATGCTGCTCAATGCCGATTATGACTGCAATAATGTGTATTGTACCTTATGTGATGATCACAAAGCTACTCAGGATGCTACAGAAAAGATGCTTAATGCAGGACTTAAAAATATTTTGTATCTTTACAACAGCAATTCATATTCAGGTTTGAAAAAACTGGCAGGATATCAGAATGCTCTTCTATCTCATGATATCCCGGTAAAAAAAGAGCTGCTTCAGTGTTTCAAAGGATCCAACGAAGATATAGACGGTGTTAAGAATTTTATCGATAAGCTTTATAATAAAGGCGTAAAATTTGACGGAATAATAGCAAGCGATGATTTTCTTGCTGTCGGAGCCATGAATTTTGCAAGAGCCAACAAGATTAAGGTTCCAAGTGAGCTTCAGATCATTGGCTATAATAATTCAATTCTGACACATTGTTCCGAGCCGCCAATTTCTTCTATCGACAATCGTCTTGAAGATATGTGCATACAACTTGTTAAGACCCTTATCGGAACTCTTTCACAAAGTGAAATGCCACAAAAAACTATTTTTTCCGGTGAACTTATTGAAAGAGGTTCCACAAAACTATAATAAATAAAAAATATCCTCCTTATAGCCTAAAAACTATAGGGAGGATATTTTTACTACTGATGCACCGGATAATAAATACCCGATGCATCATTGATAATTATTTTCGTTGTACCGGAAATATTAAGCTGCCTTTTGAGCTTTTTTAATATTGTCCTTAAAAAATGTCTTCATAATAAATCCAAATACATTTCTTACAAATGGTCCTGCAAAGAAAATCTGCCAGCAAAGCGCCATTGGGAAATTAAAAGCTGTAGTCTGAAGCCATACACTTACAAATTCACTTCCTGCATTCTTAAAAAGAATTGTAGCTGCAAGACTCATAAGTGGGCACATAAGGCAAACAGACATTGATGAAATTGCAAGTATCATCATAATCATAGGATCTTTACCCGGAGTTACAAACCTGAAAGCAAGAATCTGCGCAAGTTTTCCTACAAATAAAAGTTCAAGTACAACAGCTATAGGCCACATAATAATAATTTCTCCAAATGCAGCAAGGAAAACAAAGTTCTGAAGTCCTCCTACACTTAGTGATATGTTGTAAACTATCATGGCATAAACCATGACAAATGCCATTAAGGCAGTAAAAAACACATCCTGTAATTTGCTCTGTGGTAACATAAAAAGGGTTCCTCTCTTTCTTAAATAGGGAAGACCTCCGTGTTGTTCGTTATCATCTGGCAAAGGATGTGCGTTTCCAATAATACCTTGAAATCTTCTATTATATTTTTTCAGCAAGTTCAGATTATAACAGATTCCAAGGTATTATGTAAGTATTTTTTGTCATAAAATTTATTCATTATTCATTGGAAATTATTCCACCGCCCAAAACATAGTCGCCATCATATAAAACAGCTGACTGCCCGGGAGTTATGGCTCTTTGCGGTTCATCAAAGGTAAATACCGCACTTCCATCATCCTTTATAATACATACTCCCGGCTGCTCCTTATGTCTGTATCTTATCTTGGCGCTGCACCTAAACTCGCCCTTTGGTGGTTCGCCGGTAATCCAGTGAAAATCTCTGATATTTACTTCTCTTTTAAACAAATCTTCATTATCTCCGAGAATAACCCGGTTTTTATTTACATCAAGTTTGGTTACATAAAGCCTCTTCTTGTCAGGAATTCCAAGTCCCCTTCTCTGCCCAATCGTATATCCTATAATTCCGTTGTGCTGACCTAATACATTACCATTTGTATCAACAAAATTGCCCTTAGGATAGTCCTTCCCCCTGTATCTTTTTATCATTGCGGCATAGTCGCCATCCGGAACAAAGCAGATATCCTGACTTTCGCTTTTATGGGATGTTACAAACTTTTTTCCTTCAGCAATTTCTCTCGCTTCTGCCTTGGTATATTCACCAAGAGGAAAGAATGTATGAGAAAGCTGCTCTTCCGATAAATCGTAAAGAACATAGCTCTGATCCTTATTTATATCTTTTGCCTTAAGAAGGTAAAAATGTCCGTCCTTTTCCTCTATTCTGGCATAGTGACCTGTCACAATATAGTCAAAGCCCATATCTCTGCCCTTTTGATATAGGATATCAAACTTAAGATATTTATTGCATCTAATACATGGGTTAGGCGTCTCGCCTCTCTCATAACTGCAAACAAAGGGTTCTATTACATTTTCTCTAAATTCAGCCTCATAATGATATATCTGATAATCTATACCAAGTCTGTCACAAACAGCCCTTGCATCCTGAGTATCGGCAAGGCTACAGCATGTATCAAATAAATCCTTGCCCACCATATCATTTTCGTAAAGTCTCATGGTGCAGCCCATGCAGTCATACCCTTTGTCTACCATAAGTGATGCAGCAACCGATGAATCAACTCCACCGCTCATTGCAATCAGTGCTTTTTTATTAAAACTAGTCTTAGACATATATTTTTCCTTATAAATATTACTTAATTGGCCTTTACTCTTTTCCTGGAAAAAAGTAAACCCTTATACTCGAAGGTACAAGGGCTACGATACTACATTTTTCAGCAAAAGACAAACATAAATTATAACTCAGATGTGCAGTGTGGGCATCTTGTCGCTTCAATGTTGATTTCACTCTTACAACGAGGGCAAATCTTCGTTGTAGCAGGCGCCTGCTCCTCTTCCTTTTTAATCTTGTTGCTTACAGAATTCATAAACTTAACAAGAAGGAATATTACAAATGCCATAAGTATAAAGTTTATGACTACTGTAATAAAAGTTCCATAGTTAAGAGTTGCTGCCCCTGCTTCCTTAGCAGCATCAAGTGTAGCGTACTGTGATCCATCAAGGCTTACAAACATGTTGTTGAAATCAATTCCGCCTGTCAGAAGACTGATTACAGGCATGATAATGTCATCTACAAGTGATGTAATGATCTTCTGGAAGGCGCCACCGATGATAACACCGACTGCCATATCCAATACATTACCACGCATGATAAATTCGCGGAATTCCCCGGCGAGGCTTTTCCCCTTGCCAGCAACTTTCTTAATATCCTCTGTCATTTGTTTTCCTCCTCCAATACCGCCAGTTTATTATCTGACTTACTCCGGTCGGATGCAGATACCGTAACTTAACAAAAAGGCTTCGAACGGTATCTTGCTCCCATACAATACCTTTTTCAGTTATAAAAAAATTATATCACTAAAAATAATGCTTAACCACTTGAAATTATCAGTTAATACGAGTAAACTAAAATAGTTGTTGGTAAACAATATGCAGGATTAGTACATCGGTAGTATATTAGCTTCCCAAGCTAAGGAGGCGGGTTCGATTCCCGTATCCTGCTTATATCAAGCGATGCAATAAAAAGGGCAAGTAAATTTTCATGTTTACATGAATAAATTTATTTGCCCTTTTTATTATACCGCGCGAAAGCGCGGATGAGGATTGCGAAGCAATCCTCATATGCATCATTTGATATAAGCTACATCGTTTGATCATGAATTTTCATTTACATATATAGACAATCTGCTTTGTATGATATTTGCCACCTCTTCGGCACTCTTCTGACCGCTAAAGAAAGCTGATGCTTCTTCCATAATAATATTATTTACATTGGCATTGTAAGTCATAGGCTCGCTTAAAGAATAAACAAAGTTCTCAACAAACTGCACATCTTCCTTGGTCAGATTTGGAAGTTTTACTTCCTGATCTCCAATCCAGTAATACTCTATTTCTTCCTGTTTATCACCATTTTCATCAGTATAGTACTTCGTCTCCATAGATTCTTTGGCTTTTTTTTCAAAAGCTGATTTTGTGACAGGGAAGTTAAATTCAATATTATTTTGGTACTCATCAAGATAGAACGTTCTAAGGAACTGCCAGATTCCATCTGTGTACTTGGATCTTGCGCTTACCGCCAGTGAAACACTTGGAAGAATTGTAGAATAGTTTTCGCCTCTTTCATTAGGGAAACCCACAAATGCCACGTCCTCTCCAAAAGTTCCGTACTTAATTCTCTTGTACTGATCAAAGCCATAGATTCCGGTGAAATAAAGTACGCCTTCATTGGTCCTGTATATTTCATCAAGGTTTTTATCCCAGATTGATTCGTCATATTCTTCAGGGAAATTCTTTGTAAACTCCAAAAGCTTTATGAAATTTTCATCTGTAAAGTTACATTTTTTATTTTCCCAATCAATGAACTTATTTCCTGAATAAGCAATTCCATAATTCATAAGTTCCTGACGATTCTGAGGTCCGCATGCAAGGTTGTATCCTGCCCCGCTTTCTTCAATAAGATTTTCAACATCATTGATTGTAAGTGTCTCTTTTCCTCCGGTACGAGACTTCTTCATAGCTACAGTTGCTATGCTAAAGCTGGGGATCATAAGATACATCTTATCGCCGGTCTTAAATGCATCAATTACATTGTCAATAAACTCTGTTCCTGAAATATCCGGATCATTCTTAATGAATGCATTCAAATCAAGAAACAGCCCCTTATTTATGAAACTGTCCACAGGAGATTCCGTATTAAATGCCATAATATCAGGCACATTTCCGGATACAACATCAAGATTAAATCTGTTGGTTCCTTCATCCCAATTATCTTCTGAATCGTAAACAGAATAGTCTACCAGTTTAATCTTGTAATCCTGATTCTCCTGATTAAACTTAACGGCGGCCTTTCTTACAGAATAGTCAATGTAAACTCCTCCCAAAGTAATAATCTGCTTATCCTTCACCTGATCTGCAGGAACCTTAACAAGTCTTTCCAGATTATAATTGTATTCAAAATCAGGTAAAACAGCCAAAAATTCAGTATCACTGATTGCTACTATGGAGCTTATTGAATAATCAGCAGAAAGATCTGAATCCACATAGTCCATTATCTTGGTAAGCTTGTCTGCTTTAAAGTCATACCCGTATATAGCTGACTCAGTGCTAATATAAAGGTCATAGCCATTACCTTCAAATACTGTCATACTGTTATAATGCTCAAGAGCTGCCGCCTTCTGACCGATCTCACCCTTTTCCAGATCAACTGGGGCAATCACATATCCATCGTTTCCATATCCTGCCAGGAATATGTCACCATTGAAACCCTTATACAGGTCAAGATAGCAATCCTTATACTCCTCAGACTTAGTGGTATCATACACAAGTTTAAAACCGTTATTTTCATCAAAAAATTCTATTCCGCGGCCGGTGTTCATCACTACGCCGTATTTATCGGAATATATCATTCCGTAAATCTGGAGGTAATCTCCCTCTGCCAGATCCTTATTAATGTCATATTTATATATAAGATTTCCTGATGCATCGAACTTTACAACATACCTCTCTTCTTCTGAGGATTCATACATACTTCCTGCGTAGCCATCACCGTCATCTGCAATCATCTTGTCATCAGTTTCCTCAGAGCTTTCGGTATTGGCATCGTCCAAAGAGTTTTCACTTAAGGCACTATCACCGGCTTCATCTTCAACTGATGAATTTTCCCTTGCCAGGTCCGAAAAGTCATCTGAAGCTTCATCAGATGCATTGTCAGTATTTTCTTCATCATCCATGATATGCATCTCATCATCTTCCCAATGATAGATTTCCTCAATTGCATAGATATTTCCATCGACATCAAAATTAAAGTGACTGTAGCTTTCTCCGTCACTATTCGGAAGATAAACCGTACTAAGCCCGGAACCGTCATAGTTAAATGAATTTACTGCGACTCCCTTATCCACAGATCCATAAAAGTCAACAGCATAAACCTTATCTCCTACAATCTTAACTGTTGAAATGTTTTTAGCATCAATATCTATTCCCAGATCCGCTATCTTAAACACATAATCCTTGGAACCTGTGGAAGCTTCATTAAGTATGCTGTCATCTGAACCGCTTTTTTCTTTTCCGCAGCCGGATAAAGTTCCAACTACCATAGTCATCGCCAAAGCTATTGTTCCGGCTTTTTTTAAAAACTTGCTTCTTTTCATAACATCTCTCCTCTCACACCATGGGCTTACCCTTATTTTCAGTCTTTCTCTGCTGTCTTTTCACCTCTATATCATATTTCTTTTCCATAAGATCATTTACCAAGCCTCTGACAGTCCATGTCTTATGTCTGTAAGCTTTTATAATAAAAATAACCAGTATTACAATTACTACTATTCTGCAAATCAGTCTTATAAATAAAAGTGTAGCCAATATATCCTCATATCCCCTTGCCAGATTCTCCCAATAAGGGAAGAATATAGCTTTACTCCACATACTTCTCGTTCCGTAGGATAAGATAACATTCAATAATGCAAAAAATGAAAATCGCTCTGTATTGTCAATTACGGTAACATAAGCATCATCAAGACCGGTGCTCTCTTTTACTATCTTGGCAACTATACCGTCTACCGGTCCCGGCATTACAACCTCATAACAATTAATGCCGCCCTTATTTGCTTTGGTTCCATCTTCTGCTATTTCTATGTTTTCAGTACGTCCGCTTAATATAGTTCCATACTTGCAAAGGCTATCATAGGAAATGTATGCAATGCCTGTCGTCTGACCTGACGCTTTTCGCATCCTTCCTTCTTCCCTTTTTACAACACCGCTTACATAATGCGGAACCCCGCCTATAGTAACCATCTGACCAACAACATCATCTGAACCAAAAAGCTGCCAGGAAAGATCCTCATCTATAACAATCCCATCCTTCATAATTGCATCAGGCATATAGTAGCTTCCGCTGACCAGTTCAAGTGGATGAAAAAGAAAGAAATCCCCCTCAGTTCCAATTGCATTTATCTTATCAGCAGTTTTATTTTCAAACGTTATTGATACGATACCCTGTGCACTAAAGCAGCTGGTATAAAGCCTTGAATCATCAGTTTCTACAGGTGTTTCAATCACTTCTTCGGAAGGCTTGTCAAGTGGCTGAGTATCAATGATAACAGGAGTATCTGATTTTTTTCCTGTGCCGGATGTGGTATCATCTTCATCATTCACAATACCGACATCGTTCATTTTTCCGTTAAGAACATACTCAAGTTTCCTGATAAAATCAGAATCTATAAGTTGATCCTCTGTAAAAAATACACTAACCTGAGTCATTTTCTTTTCGTCAGACCATCTTAAAGCGCTCGCCTGTTCAGGAAGTTTATTTATCAGTATTCTGCTGTAAACTCCCAATAAAAAGTCCAAAAGAATCAGGCAAATTACAAGTAAAAAGACTTTTCTCTTAAAAAGCTTTATTAAACTATCCTTTATCTGTAATAATCTTTTCTTCATTATTCGTTAGAAAGCCTTACCTGTTCTCCTGCCTTTACAGGTTTATTGGAAGTAGTGATAACATATTCATAATCATCAATTGCTGCTGTGATAGCAGAGTTTTTATCATCTGATGCAACGACAGTCACATCTGCTCTTGTAGCAGTATATCTGTTTCCAAGGGGTGATGATTTACTTTTTACTATGAGAACAAACTTACCATTTGTATCTGTCTTAATAGCACTGTTTGGAACTATCATGTCATAGTTCTGACTTCTCTCTCCTATGGCAAGAGAAAGATTCTGTCCCGGAGTTACTTCTGTACTCTCAATTTTGAATGTAAGAAGTTTTTTACCTGCCGGATCCTGCTTGTCATTTTTAATAGATATTAATGTAGCTTTAAAGTTCGAACTAAACTGCCATGCATTCTGCGGCTGTGCTGCGTCACCCACTTTAAGCTTTTGAGCCTGTGAATTGGTTACCGAAAAGCTTGTGGTCATGTCTTTTCCGTCAACCTGCACAACAGCAATTGTCTCATCGGCAGCCGTCGACTCACCTGCAACCTTATTTACAGAAGAAACAATTCCCGCAACAGGGCTCTTAACGGATGCACCTACTGATTCAGCTTCAAGCTTTGCAATTTTCTCTTTTTGTTCTGTTATCTTGTCTCTCTTTTGGCAAAGGGAAATCTCAACATTTATGCTCTTTAGCTGATTTTCCTTATCTTTTTCTGCCACCTTAAGAGCTGCAGCTGTCTGAGCCTTTTTCTCTGTTGACTGTGATATTTTTTGTGTATAGCTGTAACCTTGTTGAGAACTGTATGTTGAAAGCTGATTTTTATCTCTTGTAAGCTCAGCCATAAAATTCTCAAGTTCATCTACTCTGTCTGTATCACCATCATTAGCTGCTTTAGTCATATCAGAAGTTGCCTGATCAATTAAATACTGAGGAGTAATAGAATTATAATCAAGACCTGCTTTTTCATATCCCCAAAGGTTATTCAGATAGTCAAGTTCCGCTTGTGCAGCGTTATCTGCATCAAGTGCCGCATTATAAGCATCAAGAACTGAACCGACCTGTGCCTGATAAGTGTCGTAAGAAGCTGTTTTGCCATTTCTTACATTGGAGATAACAGCGCTTGAAACGTCTCCTGAAAACATCATCTGCTCATAATCAAGTTCTAACGTGTCCAGATTTTCTTTTGCTTTTATAAGTTCTTCTGATTCCTTGTCCTCTAAATAGTAAATAACATCTCCAATTTCAACATGTGTTCCTTCTTTAACAGCAACACCTGAAATCTTTCTTGTTTCTTTTACCGTGATATTATAAGGATCCTCAGCAGTAACTGTTCCGGTTCCTCTTATCTGCGGGCTTATCGAACCGCTTTCTATCTGAACCGTTGCAACCTGCGGAAGTGTGTAATTCATAATTGTATTGGAAAAAAATGTAAGGATTAACATAACAGATAAAAAGCCAATAGCGACATTTTTAACTATATCTTTCCTGTTACTCCCACTTGATAAATAAACCGAATTCCTGATTTTTCCAATTACCTTTCCCTCAGAATCAATAATCTCTCCAAGGTTTGAATCTTTTCTTTCGTCAAAATTTTCTGACATAACAAAACTCCCCTAAATAAAATATTTAACCTTTAATTCCTCCCTGGTAGGAAATTCCTTCCACCAGATAGTCCTCGCCATATAAAAATATAAGAAGCGGCGGAATAAGATATATTACAGCCACAGCAAAGGCAAGGCTTATTTCTCCCGAATTTATCTTAGAAAGAAAGACAGAAAGCGGATGAAGATCCGGATCATCCAAAAGAATAAGAGGCTGTTCAACCATATTCCAATAATCAAAAAATACAAGTATAGCAATTGACGCAATACCTCCTTTACATAATGGCATGTTGATCCTTGAAAAAATGTACCACTCATCTGCTCCGTCTATTGAAGCCGCCTCCAATACTTCCGTCGGAATCCTTCTCATAAATTTAGTCAAAAGATATACCGCAAACGGAGAAAAAAATCCCGGAAGCCATATGGACCACCTGCTTCCATATATTCCCAACGCCTTGGAAACCAGGAAATTGGGCACCAGCGTAACCTGGTATGGCATGAGCATCATAATAATATAGGCAAAAAAGATTGCTCTTTTTAATTTACCGTCATATCTTGAAAAGCCGTACGCCGCAAGGGTTGCAATTCCCAGTTGAACCACCACAATCGGAGCCACATAAATTATTGAATTCCAAAACTTAATCAGATACTGCGGACTTTTGAAAAGAACTGTAAAATACTGAGCAAACGTCACCATATCGGGAATGAATTTCAGATTCACAGTTTTTGAGATGAAAATTTTCCCTCCCTTTTCAGTGGTAGCAAATATCGAGCCATAATTGGCATTTATCTCCGATGAAGACATAAATGAATTCGTTATTGTTAATATAATAGGCATAAGGAAAACAACTGCAAAAATCAGAGCTGCCACAGTAACAACTGCGGTTTTTACGTTATCTATCCGCCTTTTCTTTTTATACATTTTCTGTAGCATATTCATGCTGTTTTACCCTTCTACATCCTTTCCGTAGTAGTTTTCAACAGCATACATGATGTAAACAAGACCTGTTACTACTATAAACATAATTATGGCCGCAGCTGACAGTTTTTGATAGTCAAGTGATGCAAACGTATTGTTCATAAAATGCTGCAGCATATAAAGCGAATCTACAGGATAATCTCCCGTCATCAGGTAAACTTCTCTAAAAACTTTAAATGAATTAATCAGAGACATTATCGTAACAAAAAGTATTGACGATGACATGTACCTGACTTTTATATACCAGAAAACCTGATATTTGGTTGCATTTTCAAGTGCCGCCACCTCCAAAAGTTCTTTGGGAATACTTGCAAGAGCCGACATAAACAAAATCATGTTGTAGCCCAGATTTTTCCATAGGAAAAGAGCTATTATAACTACCTGTGCTCTGTCTGACTTAAGCCAGTCAATCTTATCTGCTCCGAAAACCGCAGTAAAATTATTGATAAGACCGTTGTAATGAAACATAACCTGCCATATAAGAACAACCGATGCGGTCGGAACCATTAAAGGGCTCAAGAAAAAGGATCTGAAGTAGCTCTTAAAAGGAATCCTTGACTCCATTACGGCAGCCAGAAAAAGTGATAGTAAAACTGCAAGTGGAACAGCCACAAAAGAAAATTTAAGTGTGTTTATTCCCGCAAGTTTAAATGCACCGTTATTCCATACGTTTATGTAATTAGCAAAGCCAACGAAATTTTTTTGAATGGGATTATTTATCAAAGAATAATAGATGACAACTCCAAAGGGAGCCACAAAAAAAAGCATAACTCCCAATAAAGAAGGAGCTAAAAAGAGCCAGGATATAAGGCTCTTTTTCTCATTTGAAGACAGCTCCCTTTTTCTTAATCTATTTATTTTACTTTTCACCCCTGCAAAACTTTTTAACACTTCTTACTCAGTATCCTTTACAACAAATTCCGGAACTTTCCCCTTTAAGAATGAATAATATGATCCATCGCTCCCATAATAATCGGTGCCATCTGACTTTTTGGTTATTACAACACTGTATTTGGCATCTTTTTGACTATAATCATACCAATATCCATTATAGTCTGAAGTAACGATATCTTGAAGTATTTCTGACACTTCTTTGCTATTTTTTACCGGATCATAAGTAGCACTAGTAGTCATCACTTCTTCATCACGCAAGAGCTTGCCTGAATCAAAATCATCAAGGTTATAACCCGGATAATAATTATCAACTCTTATGCTGCTTATCATCTCAGGTGTAAGCTTGGGCTCAACATAGATATTATGGTCTTTGATAAGTTTCAGCAGATTTGTACTGTTCTCATAAACAGGAACAGAAACGTTTACATAATGAGCCCCATTGCTGTTAAATTCCAAACTACCAATTGGCTGATTATTTTTCAGGTATGAATAATTAGCCCCCTCTAAAATATCCTTTCTGTAAGCATCACTTATTTCAACATATGTAATGGTATCGTCAGACTTCCTTCCACCGGCAGAAACATAAGAAACACTATTGTTACCCACGTTGGAACCTGTCATTTTTCTAATTGCATCATCATCAAAGCAAATGTAATGGCCCTTTTTATACTCTTCACTTGAAACTATGCTGTCCATAAGAGTTTCGTCTGTATCATAAGGAATAAATATAGACCTGTAGATTTTTCTACCATCCTTCATCCTGTACAAAATAGAAAGGTCATATCCTTTCAAATAATATGAATCCTCGGAATAATTCTTTTTTTCCTTCATTCCGATAGCTGCAAGCTTAACAAAGGATTCCGCGTCCGTTATATACATATGTTCTTCTGAATAGCCGTCTCCAAACATGCCTCGACCGATCCACACATTATAATTGTAGTCATCCTGGAGAATAGCACAGCTTTCTACCTTTTCAGCTGATGGCACGTAAGAGTCAAATCCGATCAGGTCACCCTTAAGAACCACAAAGATTAAAACAACCAGACTCGCAGAAATGATCGTAGATGCTTTGCCCTTAGTAAATCTTCTGATATTAGCATCCAATATTACCTCTATAAAACATCCTGTAATTACAGAAGTAACAAGCATGATCACAAACATAAGAATAAAAAGTTTATCATCCCAGATATAATCATTCATAAGATAAACAAGAATTCCTGCTGCAATACCACTCATTACACTTACGATTATTTTTACAACCCATCTGAAAGGTCTGAACACAAAGCTTTTGCCTGCCATTTCAGCTTTTCTCTTTTTGCTGAAAACAAGAACGAAAATAAATGCAATTATACCTACAATAAGCGTATCAATATCATATCTTACAATATCTTTTGCAGCATCAAGCACATTCCTGCCACAAAAATAACTACTATCATTCAAGGTATTTCTAAACAGAGTTATGCATCTGTCAAACAGTGGGGATAAATATACTTCAAACGACTCACTGTAAGAAAATGTTTTAAAGAATATCTCTTTTAAACCTCTTAGCTCAGCTGCAAGTGCCAAAGATAATACAGCAAAAAATCCTGTCAAAAGAAACGCCGAAAGCATAGTACCGCTAAGCATAATAGCAAGGACAGTTACATTATAAACAGTAAAGAACAGCACTATTGATCTCAAAAATTCTATAAATACCGAAACCAGCACTGCCTTGTTTACAGCCCCCATACCGGCGGCAACGAGTAACGCCACCATCTCTACAATCGCAAAAATAAATAAAAAAGTTCCAAAAGCATTTAAATAGTTTTTCCTAAGTCGCTGGAATCTGGTGGTTGGCTGACTTAAGTAAAAATCCATCTGACTTTGATTGAAAACATAAGAAAAACCTTGAAATGCAAACGCAATGGCGACAAACACAACAAAAGCAAAGGTAATGCTGTTGATACCCATTATCATTGAAACTGCCTTATACATTTCAACCTTGAGCACAGTCTCAGACTGTCCGTACATGTTCGCGTAGTTTATGCTCCTTGAAACAAGTAATATCACACCGAAAATAAAATACCCTGCCACGAAAGGAAGTGCCACAAGTGCTGTCCAAAGAGTTCTGGTAATATATTTTTTTTGATTTTTAAGTCTTTCACTGAAGGATAAATTTCCTGATGTCATACCCCACTACCTCCGTCTCACTAATAAATATCTCTTCCAATGTAAGAGCAAGTACTTCAAAGAAAACCGGATTACCGCGCTTAAATGCCGCTTCGATCTCCTCCCTTTCACCTCGCATTGTAATAGTGTGAAGTCTTCCTCTCTTTTCATGAAGAAGAATATCTATTCCTTCAAGCGCCTTTTTTTCATCCTCATCAGAAGCAAAAACACACTGAACCTTCTGCATATTAAGCTTCATATCACTTATGTCCTCTGACAGGATAACTCCGCCCTGATGAAGAAGTCCAACATGATCGCATATATCCTCAAGTTCTCTAAGGTTGTGAGAAGCGATAACCGGTGTAAGTCCTCTGTCTTCCATTTCAGCAGCAAAAAGACTCTTAACTCCCTGCCTTACTACCGGGTCAAGACCATCAAAGGTTTCATCACAAAGAAGATATTTGGTTCCCGCACAGATTCCAAGCAGAATGGAAATCTGCTTTTTCATTCCCTTTGAAAACGTGCTGATTTTCCTCTTGGTATCAAGTCCAAAGCCTCCGCACATCTTAAAGAAACGCAGTTTGTCAAATTTCTCATAAATTCCTTCATAGTAATCTGCCATATCTTCAGGAGTACTGTTAGGTAAAAAATACTGATCATCAGAAATGTAAAAAATATCTTTTTTTACCTCGGGATTGTCATAAACAGGTCTGTTATCAACACATACTATGCCAAGATCAGGCTGAATAACTCCTGCTATAATCCTCAAAATTGTACTTTTTCCTGCCCCATTTGTACCTACAAGTCCGAAAACTTCGCCATCTAAAATGCTAAGTGAAACACGATTGACAGCTTTGATGTCGTCATAGGATTTTTCCAGATCTAGTAACTCAATCATGCCTGTTCTCCTTTATTTTCATATCATCCCCAAGTCTGGTCTTTATTTCCTTTACCAATTCCTCTATAGGTATTCCGATTTCTTTTGCCTCTACAAATAAGTCAAGTACAGCCTTAATAAGTTCTTCCTTTTTGTTAGCCATGAGCATACCGCTGCTGTCTTTAACAAAATTCCCTCTGCCTTTGACTGTATAAATGAATCCTTGTCGTTCAAGTTCAGCATACGCTTTCTGTACTGTATTGGGATTTGTAGACAATTCCATTGACAGACTTCTTACAGATGGCATCTGATCGTCAGGCTGCAAAATACCTTTAAATATCTGCACCTTGAAATTCTCAACTATCTGCTCATAGATTGGTCTGCTATCCTGATAATCAATAAGCTTCATTCTCTTCACCCGAAAATCGTACTCTAAATTAATTAAATAAAGTGTACTATGTTTACTAGTACACTTGTATTCTATAACCAAATATATGTAATTGCAATACTTATTTATTTGCCAGTTTTTCTTTTTCCAAATGGGAAAGTCTTTTTAGGTGCCACTCTCTGCTCATGGCTTCTTCTTTTGTCTGAAACTTCTCATAATAAACCAATACAACAGGTAAGCGAGCCCTTGTATATTTAGCCCCCTTACCTGCATTGTGTGTCTTTATTCTCTTTTCAAGATCATTGGTATACCCACAGTAGTATGAACCATCTGCGCATCTGACAATATATGAATAAAATTCCATTTATGCTTTCATTGTTGCAAGAAATGTTGACGCGTCCGGTGAATATCCTGCAAGCTCCCATTCATCATAAAGTTCAGCCATCCTCATGCCAGAGAAACCCTTGGAATCCATCTTTAACATTGTCCAGGCATCATCAAATTCTTTCCTTCTGGCTCTGAACTCTGCCGAGCTCTTACCTGCACCGCCATTTACTTCTGTAAGGTATTCATCATTTATCATATTCTTTTTATCAGCCATTATAGGTTCCTCCTCACATGTATTGTTCTAATTTATTATACACTTATTTATACGAGCGAAAAAATAAAATGGCAAAAAAATACTGCCAAAAATGGGCAGTATTTTTAATAGAACAAATATTTTTTTATGCAGCTTTTACACCTTGTGCTTTATCCTTTTCTCTTTTTGCAATCATAGGAAGGATAACGCCAAGAGCAGTAAGAACAAGTGGTGTAATTACGTTAAGTGCAAATGTAAACGGATCTGCATCATACATTCCAAGAATACAGCTTGCTGCTGTTACTCCAAAGCACCATATTCCAAAGAAAAGAGCCACAGTCTGATTTTTTACAAATCTGTACTCAGGATTAAACTTCTCTCCGGCCTTTCTAAGTGCAATATATGCCCAGAATACCCATAGGTAACGAAGAGGCATACAAACTGAGTTAAGCTTTGTAAGCTGCTTAAGAACTACAGCTGCACCAGGAACAAATGACTGAATAAGGATAATTGCTCCTGATAATAAAGCTACAAGCTTAATACCATTTACATAAGCGCCGGCATCATTCTTTTTAAGAAGTGCTGAAGGAATAAACTCTCTTGCGTCCTCATTGTCAAGAAGCATACGAAGAGGTGCATCAATACTGATAACAAGAGTTGAAAGCTGACCGATTGCATTACAAATAGCATAAATGATAAGAAGTGTATCACCAATGTGATAATAATTACCAAGTTTCTGGAATGCCCAGTAGCTTCCGTTTGAATTATATGCGTTAAAGCTGTCTGTGCTTGCGTTGATCTCTGCAGGATCAAACATCATACCCATTGCTACAGTTCCAAGCATCGCACAAACAACAACCATTCCTGCAAGAGTAATCATTGCTCTTGGGAAGCCCTTACTTGGGTTATCAATCTTATTAACATAAGGAGAGATCTTCTCACAACCACCTACAGCAAATACAAGAATTGAAAGTGATGTAAAGTACTTAACATTGAACTGAGGAATCAGGCTCTTAACACTAAGATCAAAATTCACAAAGCCTCCCTGCGGGTTAATTGCAGGTGCAGCAAACATCATGATGATGTAAAGAATAGACATTACAAACATACTTGTTCCTGCAAGTGTTGCAAGCTTCTTAAGCGGATTAAGTCCTCTTGAAGCAACATAACAGAAAATCAAGAGAATAGCCAATGTAACAAGCTGAACAGCAAATGTTGGGAATGAATCATATTTTTCACCATTTCTGTAAACAGCCCAGCTAAGCGCCTTAAGTCCACCTGAAGACTTAGAAGCAATATAAGTAATATGGCAAGCCCAATAAGTCCAGCCTGCATAGTAAGCAACCTTAGGGCCTGTTGTGCTAAGTACCCATGAGCTTACGCCACCGCCTGATGTTTTGAAGGCAGAACCAAGCTCACCTACCATAAGTGCATATGGCACAAAGTAAAGTGCAAACATAAGCACCCAACTGAACATTACCTGTGTGCCGTTAAAATAAAGAAAACCATTTAATACATTTCCAAAACCCCATACGGTTGAAAATGCCATGAACGCTAACGTGGTCCATTTCATACGTTTTGAATCCATTTTGTAAAACCTCCATAATATCTTTACAGCAAGATTCATATTTTACTACATTAAATCCAAAAAGTCACTATTATTTTTAACGGCATATGCAACATTTTATATTACAATATAAATATCCTTACATCCCAAACACTGAAGATTTCTGGGCTTCTGCTATAAAGTCGCCATAATCCTCAACGAATTGGGCCAATCTAAAACCTGTAGTGATCGCATCGCTTCCGGAAATCTTCGAAACAGCTTTTATCAGTTCGTCATCATCTACCACTCCCTGTTCCATAAGCTTTACAATCTCTATATCCTCTTTTTTAATTCTTTTTCTTTTGTCACGAAGGCAGACCCATAACCCACAATCACGCAACAGTTCAGTTCCTATCTTCCACCTCAATTTAGTTGTGCCTCCTAACTAATTACTCCCCGATGTATCAGGCCGAGCTGAGAAGCTTTTCTTTCCGCCTCAGCTCTACCCTTTACACCAAGTTTTCGATAAACATTTTTGTTATGCTTTTTCAGTCCATCATAAGATATTCCCAGTGTCTTACAGATATCATCTGTAGGCATTCCGGCACATAAAAGTGACAAAACCTGAAATTCACGATTTGTAAGAGCTACATTATCTCTTGGTATAAACTTCAGATAATCAGGAAAACTTGAAGCCACTTTTATGCACTCATAATAAACACAATAAGCATACTCCTCCTCAATATCTCGCAGACCTCCATCTTCACGCATTTGTTTTATAAGTGGCAGAATCGCAGCCCCCTCGATTGCTACCATCCTTACAAAATGATATTCGCTGGCTTTTTTCAGCGCATCATGAAGAACCTTTTTCCAGTAAGAATCCCCTAATCGGTAAAGTATGATTGACTTAAGTATTTCATTTTCAATCCAGTACATAGTTCTGTTGTAAGAACAGAAGTACCCGGTCATGAAGTTTGTAAGATCAAAAGCCTCCTCAAGGCGATTCTCAGCAATATAACAGCGAAGTTTGACCATCTGTCTGTATCTGTCAAACGTACTAAAAGTCACCTTCGCATCAGGAATGCTACTAATATACTCTTCTATTGAATCTCCGGATCCGGCAAAAAGAGATAACCATGTGCCAAATGCTGCGATATTTCCGGAAAGCTGATCTGCATCCTCCAGCTTTGTCTTTTCCGTAAAAGAGTCAAATATTCGCTTAGCAGATGGATACTGTCCCTCAACAAGATGCTGTCTTACCTGAATTCCAACAGAGACAAAGCACATCTCTATCTTCCCACCATGAGTTGCAGCATCAAAACCATCGTTGCATCTTGTCAAAACTTCGTATGCTGACATTGTACCTTTTTCAAATCCGCTTTCGGCAAGGCACAACGTTACCAAGCCTTTTCCAAAGTCTCCAAGTATCGTCGATACAGGTTTTCCCATAAACTTTGCTATCTGAACATCATTTTTTGACCACTCGCAAAAATCAAGTCCGCCATTCATGATAGATGGCATATTTCCGGTAGCAGAAAACTCAGGCAAGACCACATCGCCGTTTTGCATCATGGTAAATACATTTTTCATGATCCCGAGTATTCCCTTGGTTCCCCTATGCGGGAGTCCTATATCCAGATAAGCAATTCTCGCTTTGGCTTCTTTTCTCAGTTCCTTACTTATCATTTTGTCATGATATAGTTCAACCAGCTTGTCGTACCACTCTTCTGACTTTTCCGGTAAAAGAATAAGACTATACAGCATACTCATTCCTGAGATTAAAACCGGTGAATTCTTGAACTCTTCTAAAGGAAGCTCAAAATAATAGTCCTTTGTCTCAACGTAGTGTCCGATTCCCGGATGTGTATTGGCATTTTTAATAAGAAGTTCTTTTACATGCCTGGTTTCTCCGGACTTCTTGTAGAATTTAAGGGCATTGGTAATATCACCATGTATCTCATAATAATATGCCGCCCTACTGAAATTCTCATTTTTTTCTTCTGTAGACCAGGTAAGATTCTGTTTCCATCGATAGTAGCCTCTTACCTCTGGTCTTATACAATACTGACCATTCTTGTCTATACTCAGCTGCGTAGTATTTTGTCTACAATACTCTATAACCTTAAAGATATCTTTATTACCAGTCAGATACTCAGCCATCTCAAGCGTAAAAGAATCATACTGACAAACACTCATGGCAAAATAAACCATTTCTTTTGGAATATGATCAAATATCTGACCGTCCCATAAAAGATACATATCAAGCCAAACAGCTATCTTCATCTCATCCGAGTATCTGACTGCGCCTTCCATTCTCATGGAATAACTGTATACCGCTCTGGGATAGCCGTGTGATGCCTCAGCCACAAGTAAAGCATCTGCAGAATTGATCTCAACGCCTCTGTCCTCAAAAAACTCGGCAACTTCTTTCTCTCCAAAAGCAAAATCCTTCTCTTGAATGCGAATAAAGCCAAGATCCATGTTCTCTGCAGCAAGATATCCCGGAACCTGCCCTCTTGTCAGCATAATGACCTGTATACCGGACGTTCTGATAAGCTTTTTAAGATATGATATAGATTTTTCCTCAGACAACCTATGTAAGTCCTCGATGATCACAACGCTTTTTCTGATAGTATCAGGCGATGGCATCTCATTTAGTTTTCCGTTTTCACAATATAAAGTAAGTGGATTCTTCCTTCGATAATAGTATTCAACAGCAGCACTTTTTCCCCATCCGCTTGCTGCAGTCATTATTACAGGAGAAAAAAACTCCTCCGCTTTTTTCAACTTTTCATACACTTTAGGAATTTTGATATACCCCATTAGATGATTCCTCCAGTCCACATCATCCAGCTCTTTCATCCGCATTTTATTGTATAGTATATGCTTCTATGAAGAAAGTACCCCAAAGGGTACTTTTAGTGTTTTTTGTTTTTTACAATAATCTTATTTTCAATTATAATAATCGTATTGCGCTCATAAATGCGTTAATAAAATATGTAAGTTTGTCAGTGAGGATATTTTATGAGTATATTAAATGTTGAACATCTTACCCACGGCTTTGGCGACAGGGCGATCTTTGATGATGTTTCTTTCAGACTTCTCAAAGGAGAACACATCGGTCTTGTTGGAGCTAACGGCGAGGGAAAGTCAACTTTCATGAACATAATAATTGGTAAACTCATGCCGGATGCAGGCACGATTGAATGGGCCAAGAATGTTAAGGTCGGCTATCTTGATCAGCACGCTGTACTTAAAGAAGGCATGACCATCAGGGATGTCCTTTCTTCTGCCTACGAGCCTTTATACGACATGGAAAAAAGAATGAATGAGATCTGTAACGCCATGGGGGACGCAGATGAAAAGCAGCTTGAAGAATATATGGAAGAGCTTGGCACAATCCAGGATCTTTTGACCAATCACGACTTCTATCTCATCGATTCTAAGATTGAAGAGGTTTCAAGAGCTCTCGGATTTCTTGAGCTTGGTCTGGACAGAGATGTTACAGAACTTTCAGGTGGTCAGCGTACAAAGATTCTTTTAGGAAAACTTCTTTTGGAAAAGCCTGATATTCTGCTTTTAGACGAGCCCACTAACTACCTTGATGCCGAGCATATCGTATGGCTCACAAGATACCTTCAGGAATACGAGAATGCCTTTATTCTCATATCTCATGATGTTCCATTCCTCAACAACGTTGTCAACATCATCTATCACATGGATGGTCAGACACACAGTCTCGACAGATATGTAGGTGATTACGACAAGTTCATGGAAGTCTATGAAGCTAAAAAAGCTCAAAGAGAGGCAGCCTACAACCGTCAGCAGCAGGAAATCGCAGAGCTCAAGGATTTTGTTGCCAGAAACAAAGCCCGCGTAGCCACAAGAAATATGGCCATGGCCCGTCAAAAGAAACTTGATAACATGGATATCATAGAAAAAATACAGGAGAAACCAAAGCCTGAATTTTTCTTTAAAACCGCAAAGACGCCAAGCAAGTTTCTGTTTGAACTAAATGATCTTGTAATCGGCTACGATACACCTCTTTCAAAGCCTTTAACTCTTGCTATTGAGAGAAATACATTTGTAGTACTTACAGGCGCAAACGGAATCGGAAAAAGTACTCTCCTAAAGAGCATCCTTGGCATCATTCCTCCAATTTCAGGAAAGGTTACAAGAGGCGAAAATGTTGCTATAGGATATTTCGAACAGGAAATGTCTCCTAACATCGAAACAACCTGTATGGAAGAAATATGGAACGAATTCCCCGGATTTTCACAGTATGAAGTCCGCTCCGCTCTTGCAAAATGCGGTCTTACCACCAAGCATATCGAAAGTAAGTGCAAAGTCCTTTCCGGTGGTGAGCAGGCCAAGGTCCGACTCTGCAAACTCATGAACAGAGAATCTAATCTTCTGGTTCTGGACGAGCCTACTAACCATCTTGACGTAGATGCAAAGGATGAGCTCCACAGAGCACTCAAAGAATATAAAGGCACAGTTCTTATGGTCTGCCACGAGCCTGACTTCTATTCAGACCTTGCTACCGAAGTAATTGACTGCTCCAAATGGACAACAAGAGTCTGATATTATTACATAAAAAAACGCCTCGCAATGAGGCGTTTTTTATTATGTATTAAAGGCAACTAGCGTATGCTTTCTCTGCGCCTTCTGTATGAATCTTCTTAAGGTCTGCAATAACAGCATCTGTAAGACCATCAATCTTGTTAAGGTCCTGATCCCACATTTTCTCATTAGAAAGAACAGCCTTTACAAGGTCTTCTTCTGAATCATTTCTGTGATCATAGAAGAACTCAAGAGCCCATCTGTCATCACTTACTGTGTATGTATTGCCTGCCGGTCTCTTACATACAAGTCCTGCATCTGTAAGTTCCTGTACATCGTTTGAATAGAATGCGATGTATGCTGCAAGTGACATTGTAAGGCAAACAGGAAGCTTTCCATTTTTCTCAATGTACTGAAGGAATGATGGCATATTTCTAGCCTTCCACTTACTTGTTGAGTTAAGTGAAATAGACATAAGCTCATGATTAACAAAAGGATTGTTGAATCTATCCTTAACTGCAGCTGCAAACTGGTTAAGATCATTCTCATCAAGGTGGTCAACAAGTGTAGGGATAACCTCTTCGTTAAGCATCTTGTTCATGAAACCGGATACATTATCATTGTGCATACAATCACGAACAATATCAAATCCTGCAAGATAAGCACCAAGAACAAATCCTGTGTGAGCACCGTTCAGGATACGAACCTTTCTGTGCTTGTATGGCATAACATCAGGTACAACGTGAACATTTACTCCTGCTTTCTTAAATGGAAGTCTGTCCTCAAGTCCTTCCGGTCCTTCGATAATCCAAACACCAAAAATCTCTCCCACATCAATGAGTTCATCATGGTATCCGTTCTCTTCCTCAAGCTTTTCTACTTCCTTAGGATCACGGATTCTTCCCGGAACGATTCTGTCTACAAGTGTTGAGCAGAAAATATTGTCATTGTTTACCCAAGTCTTGAACTCTTCTCCAAGGTTCCACTGGTCAATGTACTGGTTAACGCACTTTAAGAGCTCTTTACCGTTGTTGTCGATAAGCTCGCATGAAAGAACAACTACACCCTTCTTACCAGCCTTAAATCTTGTGTAAAGAACCTGTGTAAGCTTTCCAGGGAAGCTGTTTGCAGGAACATCCTCAAATTTGCATGAAGGATCATATGCAATACCTGCTTCTGTTGTGTTAGATGCAATGATGTCAAGGTCATCACTTGCTGCAATTTCCATCATTCTGTCAAAATCAGCCTTATCATATGGGTTAAGGCATGAATCTACAGCTGAGATAACTCTCTTTGCATCTACCTTCTGTCCGTTCTCGCTTCCACGAAGGTAAAGTGTATAAAGACCTTCCTGCTTGTTGACAAGCTCTGTAAGTCCCTGTGCAATTGGCTGTACAAGAGCTACCTTGCCGTTAAAGCCAGCCTTTTCATTGCTGATGTCAAAGAAATAATCAACGAATGCTCTGAGGAAGTTTCCTTCACCGAACTGGAGCACCTTTACAGGCGCATCCTTAAGAACGTAACCTGTGTAGCCCGATTTTTCAAGTACATCATAGTTTAATAATTCCATTACCCATATCCTCCTAAAAATGTAAGCTCTTACATTTGTTCTAAAAATGAATTTTTACACTTATTGTTATACCACAGGAATGTAAGCGTTTACAATACCTATTTTTTCTTTTTATTTTTTATTTTCGAAATATGGAAGGTACATAAATTGTGATATGATAAAAAGTACAATAATCACGTGAGGGGAACAATAAATGGCAGAATTAAGTAAGGTTATAACACCTGATTTTTCAATGAACTTCTTCAAATTCGGCACCGGAATAAACACATTGGTTATAATTCCGGGCCTTAGTATTCAAAGCGTAATGGGAGCAGCAAATGCAGTTGAAGCCGAATATTCTTCAAGAATAAAAGACAACTTCACTATTTATGTATTCGACAGACGAGAAGCCATTCCTGAGAACTATTCTATCCACGAGATGGCCTATGACACGATAAAAGCAATCAAAGAGCTGGGGTTAAAAGACATTTCTCTGTTCGGTGCTTCTCAAGGGGGAATGATCGCGATGGTCATGGCCATTGAATATCCCGATCTTATAAAGAAGCTTGTCCTAGGCTCGACCTCTTCTCATATTAAGCCAGAACAGACCAAAGTAATTGAAAAATGGATATCTCTGGCCGAAAAAGGCGATGTTCACGCTCTATATCAGAGTTTCGCAAAAGAAATATATCCTGAAAGAATTTACGATGAATATAAAGACCTTTTTTCTGACATGAGTAATGCAGTAACTACAGCAGAGCTAAATAGATTTATAATACTTGCAAAATCAATCCTGGGCTTTGATATTTCTGATGATTTAAAAAAGATACAGTGCCCCACTTTAGCAATCGGATCTTATGAAGATGCGGTACTTGATTCCGATGCGACAATGGAAATCGCCGAGAATCTGGACTACAGACAGGATTTCAGACTTTATATGTATATCGGTTATGGACATGCTGCCTATGACACAGCTCCTGATTACAGAGACAGAATGTATAAATTCCTTATGAATTAAAACAAAAATCTGTATATTGTTTGTATGGCAAAAAAAATTAGTGTAAAATCTTATCCAAGGCTTATCTGTAGACAGAAAGTCTTGGATATTTTTAGCAAAATATATTAGCGAGGTTTTACCAAAATGGCATTTGACGGAATAACTATTGCAAACTTAACTAAAGATTTTAGCGATTACCTGGTTGGTGGTCGTATATATAAGATCGCTCAGACAGAAAGCGACGAGCTTTTTATTACTGTAAAACTTTCCTATGAAAATGCGGACAAGTATGGCATAAAGCAAAAAAGACTTGTATTGTCATCCGACGCTTCTCTTCCACTTGCCTACATGACAGATGACAATAAGAATTCTCCAATGACAGCTCCGAATTTCTGCATGCTCCTTAGAAAACACATCCAGAACGGCCGCATTGTATCAGTAACTCAGCCCGGAGGCCTCGAGAGAGTCATCCGCTTTGAAGTCGAACATCTGGATGAAATGGGCGATCTTAGGCATAAAGTTCTTTTGATCGAGATCATGGGAAAATATTCAAATATTATTTTTACGGATGAAAATAATGTAATAATTGATTCAATCAAGCACATTCCAGCATCTGTAAGCTCTGTAAGAGAGGTTCTTCCGGGAAGAGAATATTTTGTCCCTTCACAGGAAAAAATAAATCCTCTTACTACTACGGCTGATGAATTTTCCAGTGCTGTCTTAAGCAAAGGGATGCCTATTTTTAAGGCTATCTACTCAAGCTACACAGGTCTTTCGCCTATAGTATCGCAGGAAATATGCTATAGATCAGGAGTTGATGCTGATAAATCAGCAATCGCCCTTGAAGCAGCTGAAGGTGCAAAGGTCTACAGAGCTTTCGATGAAGTGATGGAACTTGTAAGATGCGGCAATTTTTCTCCTTCCATAATCTATTCGGGTGATGTGCCAAAAGAGTATGCTTCTATTCCGCTCACTATCTACGAAGCTGAGCCTTCCACCTACAGAGCATTAAATGTTTCTGATATATCTACACTAATTGAACAATACTATGCTGAAAAAAATGTCTATACAAGGATCAGACAAAAGTCTTTTGATCTCAGAAAAATTGTACAGACTGCCCTTGAAAGGAATGTTAAAAAGCTTGATCTTCAGACAAAACAGCTTAAAGACAGCGAAAAAAAAGATAAATACAGAATTTACGGAGAGCTTTTAACCGTATACGGATACAGCGCAGAGCCGGGAGCAAAAAGCATAACAGTCAACGATTACAATACCGGTGAAGATGTAACAATTTCTCTTGACCCTACTCTAACTCCAAGCCAGAATGCAAAAAAATATTTTGATAAATATACCAAGCTTAAGCGCACTGCTGAAGCTATGGATGAGCAGATAAAAGAAGTTTCTGAAGCTGTCGAGCAGCTTGAATCAATAGAAAGTGCCTTGGAAATTGCGCAAAATGAGGCTGATCTTGCTCAAATAAGAAAAGAACTTGTTGAAAGCGGCTATATCAAATCACATCCAACAGCTAAAAACGGACGAAAAGAAAAGATAACAAGTAAACCATTTCACTATATCAGCAGTGACGGATTTGATATTTATGTTGGAAAAAACAACTACCAGAACGACGAACTAACCTTTAAGACAGCAAACGGTGGTGACTGGTGGTTTCATGCAAAAAAAATAGCCGGCTCACACGTTGTTCTGATCACCGGCGGAAAAGAAGTTCCTGACAGAGCCTTCGAAGAGGCTGCTGCTCTTGCCGCATTCTATTCAAAGGGCAAAAATCAGGAAAAGGTAGAAATTGACTATTTAAAACGAAAAGATGTCAAAAAGCCCGGCGGTGCAAAACCGGGATTTGTTGTATACTACACTAACTATTCCATGGCAATTGCCCCCGACATTTCTTCGCTAAAGCTTGTAAGTGAATAATTACACTTCTTCACTAATTTAGATTTTTTACTTATAAACCACTTCAAGGCTCACTCATGATTTATGAAGCTATTACCGGATAATTCATTTAATGTACTGTTAGCTTAGACATTATTTCAGGATTATCCGGTATATCATATACATTTCTGATATACTCTGTATTTTCGTGCAAAGCCAATAGGATTATAACTTTCCTTGGCATGTCGAAGTCCCTCTAGGCCCATATCATCCTCTCTATTGACTATTTGGGCATCTTCATAAGAATTCAAAAGAAATTGCTGATTCATAACCTGATAGATACCCGGAATATCGGAATTTCCCTTCTCAATACTTACAACCACCATTTTTTCACGGCTGTTGTAAGATCCAATGGCAAAAGCCTCAAGAACTTCGTCAATAAAGATTCCACCTATTCTAAACGTTACTTTGTCACAGTTCCGCAGCATATCTATCACTCCGTCTTTCTCAATGATAAGAGTAGCTTCGCTGTCAACACCTTCCGAAAGTCTGATTTCAACCCACTTTTTCATGAACTCTTCAAGGAAATATTCATCAACACAACAAAGTGTCTTATATTCCCATCTTCCCTCGTAATCCTTCATGAATTTATTTATTAGATTTCTTTTCTTCTGAAATTTCTTTCCCGGAAGTTTTCTTAATTCTTCCGCATCATACAAATAATCCTTAAGATCAGACTCTTCTTCTACAACAAAATTATTATCATCAAAAAGATTCAGTGAATTTAGAGCCTCTTCATCAGCAAGAGCTATCCGTAATGGACTTTTTAACTCCTCATTAAAATAATCCTTTAAAAGCCCAAAATACTCTGACAGTTTTTCTTCTCTGCAATATGGCATTGCAGCAAAATATCCCTTTTCATCATGCATCAAAATTAAAGCTGCTTCATCCTCTATATAAATCTGTGTGTTATAAAGATCTTTCCAAATATACGTATCAAGTACAGTACTATCACACGTCCTATTATCCCTTAGAGAATATATCCGGGCCAATTTGGCAGATTCTTCAAATACCGGTCTATGAAATGATATTTTTCTATCCATAAAATTATTGCTCCTATAATTAAAAAGCTTAACTCACTTGCACTATTATATTGTGCACAACCTATGATAATATCAAATATCTTTGTTGTCAATATTCAATACAATTCTGCACAGAATTATAAAATACGCAACACAAAAGTGCCTCCGGAAAATATTCCGAAAGCACTTTTTTATTTTAAAGAAATATTATTTTGCAAAAATAGAATTAAGGTACATAAATCCGCAATATCCATTTTCATCAACAAGGCTGCTTACATCATATCCTGCTGGAATTGTTACAGAATAGTTTTCTGTACCGGTCTTATCCTTAGGAAAAACAATCTGAACTGATACATCAGGTCTTGTAGCAAGAGCATCAACCATTGCCTTATCAAGGCATGAGCACATAGCTGTCTCAAGGATTACTGTCGCATCCTGTGGAGCCTCTGTAACAGTCTTGATGAATGCATTCTTGTACTCAATGGCTGTAAGATTTCCGGCAGAAACCTTAACGATCTTGGTTGCTTCTACAGGCACATTTGAAGCTTCCTCTCCAATGTAAGCGCCGAGTACTGTAGGAAGCGCATTTGCTCCATTTGGAGTTACTGTAAATTTAGCAAATATAAATGGTTCTGAAGGAGCATCTGCTTCTGTGCGCGGCTCTTCATCGTTTACATTTTCATCTGTGTTTTCAGCAACTATTCTGCCGCCGATAAGATGAGCTTTAATGGTAACGCCACCCTTATTATTATCAAGAGTGATCTCATATACGCCGTTTCCAAGATCAGTTACTGTTACATTATCACCTGCTGTAACTGAATAGCCTTCCTGAACCGCAACTTTAATAGCTGAATTTACAGTCATTGTGATAATATTTGAATCATTATCTACAACCTGCTTATCTGTTACTGATGAGCTCATATATGCTGTATAATTCTTACCTGAAATATATTTAATAACATTTTCATCTTCATCATCATGCTTGATAATATACTGAATATTATTTTTAATATATTCTTCAACATCTTTGCTGATATTCTCATCTTCCGTTATTACACTGACAAGGTTTGTATCATCAGTAATCTCATATACAACGATATTAGGAAGCTTACTTGTAATATCTTCGAAAGTGTCACCACTTTTAGTTGTAACTTCAATTGCTGAATTATCCTTAGAATCTGATGTATCAGTTAAAGTTCCAAGAAGCTTTACCTGACCATTATCAGAAGATGAAGTCTCGTTAATGACAATACCATTTTCAGTATATGACACGGTTCCTTCTACAAGGACATTTGAATTATTCTGCATGTCAATAGCTGTAGAACCGGTAACATCTCCGTAAACCTTAGTGGTTGACTCTCCTTCTGCTATAATAGCAGTTTTTTCTGCTGTTACATTTCCTTCGCTGCCATCCTCAGAGGTATCACCAATAGTCATAGTGGCATTTGAGCCAGATGCTTTGATTCCATTACCGTTTGATGTAACATCACCATTGATTGTAACAGAAGAATTCTTAAAAACTTCAGCGGCACTATTAGTAGTCTCAGATTTTCCTTCTTTATCAAGTGATGTTAAATTGGGAGATGATACATCACCATTTACAGTTACTTCTCCACCATTGATAGCACCAACTGTTCTCCAATAATCAGACTGGTTCTCTACTTTACCATCCACATTTACAGTTAAATCAACATTCTCCCCATCGGCATATACAGTAGACCATGCGGTTTTGCCACTATCTGTTACTAAATCTTCCGAATATGATTCAACTATTGGATCAATTTCTTCTTCTGTCTGAATCCATGTTTCATCATTTCTTGCTGGAACAGTTGCCGGATCCCCATCCGCTGCGAATGCAGTAAGTGATGCGCCGAATACTACAGACATTGCCATAGTAACGGCTGTTAAATTGATTAGTGCTTTTTTATACATTTTTCTCCTCCAATTACTAAAAAGTACAAAAAGAATTATATAAAAACGTACAAAGTCGCACCATGTCTAAATCGGCTAAATTTTTTCCGCTATTTTGCAATAAATGAAAATTAAATTACAAAAATATTGAAATTTTTATGAAAATTTTGTTAAAATTTCATCTATATTTTTTGATTTTTTTGCGTTTCCCAAAAAGAAAACCGGCTATGTTATGCCAATCGCATAAAGCAAGCCAGTTTCCATTTTGTGCATATTGTTAAATAAAAATCAAAGAGAATACTGTATGAGAAGTCTTAAGGTATTCTCTGCACCATCACGATGGCTGCGCTCATAACCGTGAGATGCATAAACGCCGGCACCGATAAGACCGTGCTTGATATCGTTTCCTGAACGAAGGGTTGCTTCCACGTCACTACCGTAGTGAGGATAAATATCTACTGCATAATCTGCTCCGCTATCCATTGCTGCCTTTATAAGCCCCTGAACTATATCGTAGCTGTATGGTCCACCACTGTCCTTGGCACAGATAGATACCTGTTTTTCTGTACAGGTGAGGCCATCACCAACACATCCCATATCTACTGAAATTGCCTCTGTACACCCTTTAGGTACACTGCTGCTTCCGCCATGTCCTACTTCCTCAAATACAGTTATATGAGCATAAAGAGCTCTCTTAGGGATTATTTTGTTATCCTTTATATATTTCGCCAGTCCCAACAAAATGCCTACGCTGAGCTTATCATCAAGGAATCTTGATTTGATATATCCTGAATCTGTTACTCTGACATTTGGTTCAAAGCAGACAAAATCACCAACTGAAATCCCAAGTTTCTCAGTATCTTCTTTTGTCTTAACATCTTCATCCAGCACAACTTCACAATTTTCCCATGTACGCTTAGTATCGTCGTAGTCTCCATTTACATGAATAGAAGCATTATTAAGCTGGAACGTTCCTTCATATACACCGTTAAATTTTGTAACAACACGAACATTTTCAGTCTCCGCATTATTTGGGTTCATTCCGCCAAGGTTTGTAAGCTGAAGTCTGCCATTTGACTTAATGGTTGCAACCATTCCTCCAAGGGTGTCTGTATGTGCTTCCAATAAGAGACCATTCTCTTTTTCTTCTCCTGTAAGATCAACTATTACACCGCCCTTATTTGTCAGCTGTGCCTTAAAGCCAAGCTTTTCAAATTCGTTCTTTACCCAGTTTGCGGCTTCTTTAGTATATCCTGTCGGAGAATCGATGTTTAAAAGATCTGATGTCTCTTTTACTATAAAATCCGTATACTTTTTCAAGTTTTCTTTTTTCATTTAGTCTCTTCCTCCTATAGTTACCGGATTCATATCCAAATAGTGCTATTTATTGAAATTATTATAGTAAATCCGTATGTCTTTGTAATATTATCCCATCACAAGAGTTTAATTTTCTTTAAAAGTCCAGCTATAGCTGTACCCTTAGGAAATCTCTTGATGTCTTCTTCTGATGCTCCGCCTGACTTTATAAGAACTGCAAAATAAACAAATGAAGCAACAAAAACAGCAATCATCGTTGCAAATAGATTAACAAAATAATCATTGCCGACAAAAAATCCAAATAAAAGCTCAAAAAGCTCATACACTCCAAAAGCAGCAATTCCCATAGCTACAGCTGAAACTGATGGGTAAAGATATGTCTTTTTCAGGTCATAAAATACCGGAAGATGTTTATGCATCACTACATTGTTAAGTACACACATCATGAATGAATACACTACAGTCACAATACAAAGCGCAACATCTCCAAGATTCGTATATATCAATAGTACACTCAAAAGTACTGTCTGAACGATAAGTGCTACAAATGCGTTAATCACAGGGAAATTCACTTTGCCTATTCCCTGCAAAACCGCATTGGTAACAGTAGATAAAGAATAGAACACTACTGTAATAGCCAAAAATCTTAATAGCATAGATGCTTCATCAAGGGAAGCTTTTTGCGGGAAAAGAATCATCATAACAGGTCTGGCCAAAGCAAACAGTCCCACGGCACAAGGAATAGAAATCATAAGGATAATCCTTGTCACCCTCGAAACTGTACTTCCTGCCCCTTCTATGTCACCTTTTTCGAAAGTTGTTGATACTTCGGGGATCATGGCAGATGCCGCGGCACTTGCAAGAGCAATCGGAAGATTGGTGATAACCATGGCCTTTCTGTTAAAGATTCCATACATATAGGCAATTGTGCTTTCATCAACGTTCTTTACATGCATAAGGATTCTGCTAAATAATGTGGAATTAAGAAATGTCGAGATATTATAAATACAAGTGCTTAAAATAAATGGTGTAACAATCAAAAAAATCAGTTTGAAAATTTCCTGATTTGTCATTACATCATGAGTATCTTTCTGAATCCTTTTCTTGATATTATCTCTGTTGACACTATATACAAAGAGCATAAACAATAGTGCTATCAAGACTCCGGCACCGGTACCAAGAGAACTTCCTATAGCGCCATATACTGCTCTTTTGGTAGTATCTTCTGTTCCTGCGAGATTTGTAAGAAAAAATGCTCCCCCAACACTTACCAGTGCATTAAAAATCTGCTCAAGAAGCTGTGAAACAGAAGTCGGAATCATTGTCCTATGCGCCTGAAAATAACCACGAAGAACACCTAAAAAGCCAAATATAAATATCGTTGGGGCAAAAAATCTAAGGACTGTTGCTGATCTTCCGGCAACTAAGATATCTGCAGCAAAAAAAAGAATAAGACTTCCTATTCCTCCAACAACAGAAACATAAATAATTGCACATTTAAAAATTCTATGGGCATTTTTATATTCTTTTACAGCAAGTTTACCTGAAATAATCTTGGACATAGCAGATGGTATGCTATATGAAGATATAAGAAGAACGATGGTATATACCGCATAAGCTGCTGCATAATAGCCATTTCCTTCGTCGCCGATAATAGCAGCCAGCGGACTACCATATAACAGGCCGATAATTCTTGAGATTATACCTGCAATCGCAAGAATACCAGCCTGCTTAAAAAGATTCTTTTTTGAATTATTTTCGTCAATACTACTTTTCATAAATTAGGTCAAGGTCGTAGCCAATCGTACATCTCCTGATATTTTTCTGCGGAAACTTTCCAAGAGAAGTCAACTGCCATAGCTCTGTCTATCATCTTGTTCCATTCACGCTTCTGGTCATAAAATACATGCTCTGCTTCTCTTATAGTACCCAGCATCTCATGAGCGTTATAGTTCAGGAATCCAAATCCCGTACCCGTACTCTCAAACTTATTGTATGGCTCTACTGTATCAATAAGACCACCGGTCTGTCTTACAATCGGTATTGTACCATATCTGAGAGCCATTAACTGAGAGAGTCCGCATGGCTCAAATAACGAAGGCATAAGAAATACATCTGCCGCTGCATATATTTTGTGTGACATAGGTTCTGAATAATAGATATTGGCAGAAACCTTGTCATTATACTTCCAATCAAAGTGCCTGAAAGAATTCTCATACTGTTCAGAGCCGGTACCAAGAACAACCAGCTGAATTGCATCCCGGCAAAGCTCATCAAGAACGTAGTTGATAAGGTCAAATCCCTTCTGATCCGTAAGTCTTGAAACAATACCGATCATCATGCACTTATCATCTTCTTTAAGACCAAGCTCTTTTTGAAGAGCACGTTTATTCTTGACCTTTTCCTTTCGGAAATTGATCTCATTGTAGTTATAAGGAATATATTTGTCAGTGGCTGGGTTAAATTCATCATAATCAATTCCGTTTACAATGCCCCTTAAATCCCCTGCTCGTGCACGAAGAAGGCCATCCAGCTCCTCTCCGTAAAACTGAGTTTTTATCTCTTCAGCATATGCCTTACTAACTGTAGTGATTGCATCTGAATAAACAATACCACCCTTAAGAAGATTAGCATCTTTATACAACCCAAGCTTATCAGGTGAGAAATAGTAATCAGGAAGTCCGGTTATATCCTGAACAGTCTTGATATCCCATTTTCCCTGGAACTTAAGGTTATGAATTGTCATGATTGCTTTGATTCCTCTGTAGAATTCACTACCCTGGAACCTTTCTTTTAAATAAACAGGCACAAGACCTGTCTGCCAGTCATGACAATGGATGATATCAGGTCTAAAATCAATTACAGGCAAAATTGAAAGAGCTGCTTTGGAAAAGAAAGCAAACTTCTCAATTTCAAATATTACATCATCTCCATAAGGCCGCATTCCATTAAAATAGAATTCGTTATCAATGAAATAATACTTAATTCCATCAACCTCTGCCTTAAATATACCAACATACTCATTTTTCCAATGAAAATCCATATAAAAGTTGGATATATACTCCATCTTCTCTTTCATCTGTTGGTTTATACATTTGTATAACGGCAATACTACACGGACATCAAAGTATCTCTTATCAATATTCTTGGGAAGTGATCCGACAACGTCTGCCAAACCACCGGTTTTGATAAAAGGTACACCTTCAGAAGCTACAAATAATATGTTCTTCATTAGTCAACTGTCTCCTCATATTTTGCAGATTGCATAGCTATAAGTTCTTTATCGTCAAAGTAGTTGATTTTCATTGCTTCTTTTACGTCAGCAAGTGTCTGAGCCGCAACTTCTTCAGCTACTTCGCTTCCCTTTTTAAGAACATCGTACACATATGGAATGTCTTTCTGGAATTCTTTTCTTCTGTTCCTGATAGGCTCAAGCTCAGCCTGAATAACATTGTTTAAAAACTTTTTAACCTTAACATCTCCAAGACCGCCTTTAGCATAATGGTCTTTCATTTCCTGAAGACACGAATACTCAGGAGCAAATTCAGCAAAATGTTCATCCCTGGCAAAAGCATCAAGATAGATAAACACAGGATTACCTTCAACCTGTCCGGGATCCTCAACTCTGATGTGATTAGGATCTGTAAACATGCTCATTACCTTTTTCTTGATAGAATCGGGCTCTTCCGAAAGGTATATGCAGTTACCAAGTGATTTACTCATTTTGGCTTTGCCATCAATACCGGGAAGACGAAGGCATGCTGCATTATCAGGTAAAAGAATCTCCGGCTCAACAAGTGCTTCGCCGTAAACCGAATTAAACTTTCTTACAATTTCCTTGCACTGTTCAAGCATTGGCTCCTGATCCTCTCCAACAGGAACTGTTGTAGCCTTAAAAGCTGTGATATCAGCTGCCTGACTGATAGGGTATGTAAAGAATCCAACAGGAATGCTTGTTCCAAAATTTCTCATCTGAAGTTCCGACTTAACAGTAGGGTTTCTCTGAAGTCTTGAAACTGTTACCAGATTCATATAATAAAAAGTAAGCTCTGTAAGCTCTGGTATCTGTGACTGTATAAACAGCGTTGATTTTGCAGGATCAAGTCCGACTGACAAATAATCAAGCGCCACTTCTATAATATTCTGACGAACCTTCTCCGGATTGTCAGCATTGTCCGTAAGTGCCTGAGCATCAGCAATCATGATAAAAATCTTGTCGAAATCCCCCGAGTTCTGAAGCTCTACTCTTCTACGAAGTGATCCTACATAATGTCCGACATGGAGCTTACCTGTAGGACGATCCCCAGTTAAAATAATCTTACTCATTTCAAAAAATATCTCCTCGCAAAACTAATATCTCTTTTAGTACAATATACGATTTTAAACGTATCTCGCCGTATTCCTATAATACATTATTTTAGCTTTAGTGACAATGCGTATTGTTCCTGTGAAACCTTTGTTAAAACATTTTTTGTATCTAAAGTCTGACCAAGAAGACCAAACTCTTTTGAAAAAAGAGCCACCCCAAATCGCATCTTTCCGCGGCTTCTGTTTTTCACGTTGTCATGGATTGCTCCCATGATGCTGCCAAGAACCTTGTCTCTGATTCCCCAGCTCGTCAAAAGAGCCAGTATTTCATCGGTTGTATCGCATTTCATTACTGTTCTTACCTGACTTGACATGCCACCGACTATAGCGGTATGAGCTGCAAATATCTCTCTTCTTCCGTCAGACGAAAATGAATTGGTGTTCATGATTCCTGCAGCCAGCTTGACAAGCTTACCTGCATTTCCAACAAGTAAAAGATTTTCAACTCCGGATTCCAGTGCAATATCTATCGCATCTCCCGGATAATTATAACATCTGACTGCTGTTGTGAGAGGTATATGAAGGCTTTCTCTAATCTTATCGGCACAATAGTCCCCGGGACTTATAAGAATACTCTTTACACCGGCCGTGGTCTGAAATTTTATCTGTTTTTCAATAGATAAAATAATATCTCTTTGATGGATCTTGGAAATAGTTCCATAATCGCCCACTATAGAAATTCCACCCATGAAAGTATTCTGACCTGTTGAGAGTTTGGCTGCAATCATCATACCCGACGGACAGCTTACAGTAATAAGAAGAAGCTGAGCTCCATCGGAAACCTCACAGGCTTCTGCAACTGCGTCAAAAATAAGTTTTCTGGAGCCATGTTCAATCAGCGCCTGTCCCCTTAAAACGTCGTCCGTGTCATAGGCTGCGCTTGCAATTCCTTCACCGCCGCACATAAACAAATTGCCATACCTGATATCAATATGAGCATTCTCACTCACATTATAAAAATCAGATATACGGGAAACCGTTACATAAATTTCAGCTTTATCCTTTGTATTAGGAGCCACTCCATCTTCCATAACAGCATAAAAACAAGCCTGTCTGTCATTGCATGAATTTTCATCCTTAAAAACAGGAATTCTTCGGGAGTTTCCGCCATGATTTATCGTTACAAAATCATAGTTTATCCTAAAAAGCAAGCAAACTGCTGCAGCTCTCGCAGCTGCAGCAGCACAATCACCTGAAGTTAACATATTTAAAGGTTTATCCATAGACATTACCCCTCTTATATAATGATAATACTTCAAGATAAAATAAACTATATTTCGTTAGCAAATTATTTATTATTTCGATTTACTTTATTTTTAATTTATAAATCGTACACATTTTGTCCAAATTTAGCATTTAATATATATCCTATCAGAAGAAAAACTTCTGACTCCCCCAACAAAACTTTTTTCATACCGGGTCGATCGGCTCCCCACTGGTCGACCCCTCCTCCCAAAAATAATCCACCTCAAGGGTGGTTATTTTTTTGTCTTAAGCTGTGAGAGCTTCTGATTCTTTATTCTTTTCTGCTTCTTCATCTAAAGCTTCATGATTATCATCAGTTCCGATCATGTCAGACTTTCTTGGTGCTCTGACTCCGAAACTTCCTGTGTATCTTATGTCTTTAAGAAGTTTTTTTACATTCTTTATTGTTTTATTTATGTCATCAGCACTGACACAAATCACAGTCGGAACTCCGCTTCCGTTAAATTCAACGCGAAGTCCTGAGTCTTTTAATGTTTTAAAAGCCTTTAACTTGTCTGTTGTACTGATCTCTTCGAGTTCTTTTTCATTTTTTGCCATATCTTGTACCTCACTTTTTACTAAACACAATATAACACAATTTATATTTTATTTCAAACGTCTGTTCTAACACTTTTGCACAATTTTATGCTTTTTATTTCGTTGATTTTTTATATCAAAATACTGTTAAGATTTCGCTTACTCCACCGATATATGTATTGAGAATAAAAATTCTCACTCCCCCAACAAAACTTTTTTCATACCGGGGCTGCTAATCTCCCCAATTAGCAGCCCTCCTCCCAAAAAAATCTTGTGAAGCAAAAAGAGACGATTCCCTCGTCTCTCTTTTGTTGTCCCAATACTTTATCTGTTATTTGTATAGGCTTTTACAAAAAAATCCTTGTCTGTTTCAATCTCCATATACATCCCATCATCCGATATGTAATAAGACTTCCCACTGGCTTCATAATGATTATGAACAGCGCCCAACAGATCATTCCATTCATCATAATTTGACTCACTCACATAATCATCTGCTTTTTCAAAGACAAGTCTTCCTTTTGTATATGGTTTTATCAATATAAAGAATTTATCATTTTCATTCAGTTCAACAGGATCATCAAATTCAAAGGTATGATATCCTCCACTGATTGAAGACATTTTTTGAGAATAATCAGGCTCTTGCAGTAAAGATAAATCAATCCCCTTTTCATCAGACTTTGGATTTACGAACACTTCCACTTCATACTGCTGATATGTTTCAAGAGCCATTAATCCTATGGCTTTAAGTTCTTCATCGCCTTTTGCTTCATACATCATACCATAGGGATTTCCGGCAGAAGTCAAAGCATATATATAGTTCTTTTCATCTTCAATGGCATCTACGAGATTAGTGATAAAACCTGCTGCCTGATAGTTGTTATCATACCATCTCTCCGTTCCCGGCAGCGCTACGCTGTAAGCTGCCACATTGCCGGAACATGCTGTTTCATCATAGTAAGACAGATAAAAATAGCCATTTTCTCCTGAGCCTTTTCCCCAACTGTTTTTACAAATCCAAGCACCATCTCCCGGCGGCGTCTTTCCAAAATTTGAAGACGAATAACCATCGTCCCAGCCTACTATCAAGACCTCGTGATTAGCAGTAGGAACTACACTTCCGTCAAAATATGAATATAAATTCTTATCATGGTTTTTCCAATAGATACTATCCGCATTTACTCCAACCGAAACTGCCCCATGTTCAGCTATCATGCGCTTAACATAATCTCTGTTCTGACCTGATGCAAGAATCTGTCCGACATCCTGAACATGGTATTCACTATCAAAAGCATCAGATGGCGTTTCATTATTATCTTTAAACAAAAATTCCTTGCCATACATGCTTTTAAAAGAATTAACGTCTTTTTCGGATACAGGTCCCTTCCAGGCGGTCAAAAGGCTTATACAATAATTGGTAACACCTCCTACCGCAACATATCCGGTATCATAATCAAATATCCATGCCCCTTCCTCATTATCGGAATTGACTAGTTCTCTGTAATCACCGGATATATCACCGGCCCTTTGGGTGTCAGATTTGTGAAGATTATAGTAAGACAGATGCTTCTCTGATAAATCTATATCCTCATAGCCAATATTTTCACTATGCTTTAATATATCGCTTTCAATAGCTCCCAAAGCAGCATAAGTCCAACACAGCGATGAATATCCCTGATCTTCCGTTTCCGTAACAAAGCATTTACCATAAACGTCCCTCGAATCATACTTTTGAGGTATTTCTTCCATAGAAAAGGTGGATATATCTGTCGGAATTACATTCTGATATTCTTCATTACTGTAAAAAGCTCCTTCATCTCCATCTGCTATAGTAACTGCCTCAGGAATCATTATCTGCCTTACCTTGTCTACATGAACAGAAGTCGGATTATTGTCCCCGCCTCCTACAACAGATTCCTGCAACCCAGGTGCTGAAGTCGATTTTTTCCTAACTTCATTTGAAGCTAAAAGACTTCCGTCAACAGCACTTAAATCTTCATCATAAATACTGCCGCCGCCATCTCTTCTTGATGGATTCGAAGGCTTGACCGTACCTATAACAGCCCACGCAATAACCACAATCACAACAGTTATGACCGTAATAACAATTACTTTCTTTTTCAATTTATCCCCTCATTTCATTTAACAACAATTGTGTTAAAAGAACCAAAAACAGATTGCGTAAAATCTCTTGAAAATGCCTCATAATCTATATAATGATAGCCGCTCTTCCAGCCATCTATCACCCTTAACATTGGATATTCTTTTCCTTTAACACGCCAGATACTGTACCCTACTACCACAATGGTATGATCCCTGTAAAAGCCTCTGGCAATATTCATAATAACAGGTCTGCCGTTTGATATTTCCTCTTTTACCTGTTTTTCAAAGCTAAAAACATAAACTCCTCTGCACTTGGCCTTTACTCCAAAATATTGGAACGATTCCTTTGCTATTCCGGAAATGAAAAAAGGAATGGTTCCTCTTTTATCGGTATATCCGTAGCTTTCTGCTATTTCTTCAACAATCTTATATGTTTTTGAAATATCATCATAAATTCCGGGAACAAGTCCTTTTTTTCCATAATAATCAAGGACCCTTGTAACAGCCACAACAGAGCAGTTTCTGGTGACTCTCCCGCTTATCTGAGCCATTGATCTGCTATTCATTACAATGGATCTTCCTCTTTTTACAAAAACACCTTTTTCTCCATACTTTTCGACAAAATATTTTGATATATTTGTAATTCCGCCGTAGGGTATTTTTTTCATACGCATTTCCTCATTAATAACAATATAGCGTATTTTAGTATCAAAACCAAGTGCTCCTGTTTTCAGATAATTGTATGCATTTTGCAGGATTTATTCAGAAAATATCACAACAATCAACTTTAAATTTTAGTTAAAATTCTCAATCATATCATTAAATTGTGATTTTTTTGCGAACTTTATGATTTTTGTGTTTTTTGTATGTATAATTAAGAAAAAATAACGCAAAGGAGTGGACAAGTGTTTTTATGATTGGAAGAGTAAAAAGACCCACCGCCCTAGATCCTTTGACAGGGCTCTATTCAAAAGAGCATTTTTTTTCAAAAGCAACTGAGTATGACAAATCTCATCCAAATCAGGGTGTCGATGCAATTGTACTTAATTATAATAAATTTCATTTGATCAACGAATTGTATGGTCGCGGTTTTGGTGATAAAGTTCTCTGTGCAATTGGGGATTGCATAAACAGAACTGCCCACGAACATAATGGTATAGCCTGCAGATACGATGCAGATATCTTTTATATGTACATAAATCATCAGGATAACTATGATTTTCTCATATCCCAGGTATCAACAGAACTTGCTTCTATTATGAACACTCCTGATACCAGAATCAGAATAGGTATTTACCCTGACACATCAATGGCTGCTTCTCTGCAGCAGAGATTCGACAGAGCAATTCAGGCCTGCAATTCGGTAGCAAAAAAAGGCCGCGGAACTTCCTATGAGATATATGATGAAAAAATGCATAAAAGAGAACTCTATGAGGCGATGTTGCTTGACAGTATAGGCGAAGCTCTCAATGAGAATCAGTTCAAGCTCGTATTCCAGCCCAAATATGATATTCATGGTGATGAACCAAGGCTCTCCAGTGCTGAAGTTTTAATCAGATGGCAGCATCCTGACTTCGGAGACGTAAGGCCGGATTTTTTTATTCCTTTGTTTGAAGAAAACGGACTTATAAGACAGCTCGACCGCTATGTATGGAAGGAAGCAGCCAGACAAATCCGTATCTGGAAGGAAGAATTTGGCTACACTATTCCGGTTTCAGTCAACGTCTCAAGAGTTGATATATTTGATCTTGACCTTTTATCTTACCTTCAAAAGATTGTGCAGGAAAACGGAATCGACACCAAAGATTTGCATTTAGAGATAACTGAGACGGCATACACAGATAACGTAGATCAGATAGTCGCTGTTGTAAAAGAGCTCCAGAAAGCCGGATTCATGGTAGAAATGGATGATTTTGGCAAAGGATATTCATCTTTTAATATGCTTACTACTCTGCCTCTTGATGCCCTTAAACTGGATATAGGTTTTATCAAGGATATTGCAGAAAACAACAAGGAAATGAGTCTCCTTGACTGCGTTCTTAGAATCGCCAAGCTTTTAAATCTTACTGTTATTGCTGAAGGTGTTGAAAATGCCAAGCAATACCTGCTCCTAAAAAATGCAGGTTGTGATGAAATACAGGGATACTACTTCTCAAAACCCCTTGACTCAGGAGCTTTTGAATCACTGCTTCAGAAAAAAAACATATCCTTAGCGGAGCGTTTTTAATACCATAGGAAAGCAATTTCCTATGATATTAAAAAGCCGGCCACAGGCTGTTATCAAAACAGTTTCATTGGCCGGTTTTATTCATTAATCGGAAAAATCGTAGTCAAGAGCTATCTGTGCATCATAGCCCGGATACAGCTTTTCTACTTTTTCTTTTACCTGACTTATAAGACCTTTCTTATCCTTTTCTTTAAAAGAAACTACAAGATCAAAAGTAATCTTCTTTTCCTCTTCATCCAGATACAATCCGTGCATCTGCAGCGCATTGGGATAATCCTTTATAATCTCATTTACATTCGTTCGTATCTCTGTTGCCTTTTCGCTGCTGGTATTCAGAGAATATATTGAAATACCTGAAATATAAATCCCCGTGTCACTAAGGACTTTACTTGCAATCTTTCTTTCAAGTTTATCTATCTGAGGAACAGTTATATCATCCGGAATCTCAATATGGGCTGAACCAACAAGCTTTTGATTGCCATAGTCATGAATGAGAAGGTCATATACACCATTAACCTCCGGAAAAGAATTTATGGAGTTTTTAACAGACCTTGAGATATCAGTTGAAATCCTTGCTCCAAGTATCTCTCCTATAGTCTCTTTCAAAGTTTCAAATCCGGTTTTTATAATCATAAATGCTATTACTATTCCAACAAAGGCTTCAATACTAAATCCCGTGGTTATAAAGATAATCGCAGCCAAAAGGGTTGATGCCGAAATAATAGAATCATTTAATGCATCTTTCCCCGATGCAACAAGGGAATCTGATTCCAGCTTTTCTCCTGACTTCTTGGTATAAAGCCCTAAAAGTATCTTTACTATTATGGCAGCAGTTACTATTACAAGCGAAGCTGTGCCGTAATCAGGCTTGTCCGGATTAATGATTTTTTGAACCGATTCTATAAGAGATGTTATTCCCGCATAGAGAATGATCACTCCAATGACCATAGTAGAAAGATACTCTATTCTGCCATAGCCATATGGGTGTTCTTTATCAGGCTCTTTTGCAGATAACCATGCCCCAATTATGGTAATAAGTGATGAAAGTGCATCACTTAGATTATTTACAGCATCCATAGTTATGGCAATTGAATTAGATATTATTCCTACAAAAGCTTTAAAAATTGCCAAAAAAACATTTGCTATAATTCCGACTATACTGGTCTGCACTATCTTTTTTGTTCTATCCATGAATTCCTCCCTGATAATGTAATATAGATTTTATTATTCTCCGCTATCAATTTATACACTTAAGATTATATTCCATGATTTTACTACTTTCAAACTATTGCAAAAGAGCCTAAATTCTTCGATAATGTCCTCATGGGTAAAGAAAACATGACAATAAGAGAAGTAAGTGAATACTTTAATATATCTCAAGCCACAGTAAGAAACTGGATCAGGCTTGGTAAAATCTGCCTTAAAGACGATGAATACAAAAAATATGTATCTTTTGAAGAAGTAAAACGTATCACCAATGATATTGAAAAAACACATAAGCTGACTTCCCGTAGGAATAAGAGTAAAAACAGTTCTAATTATATTCCCAGAAAATATATATCTTCTGCTTCACCAAACATGAAAACAATAATCCGATTATTGGAGTTTGCCAAAGGCAAAAATATTCCGATAGATGAAGTTATTGACTATTATGCCAAAAGCTTCATGACACAGCTGTCTCTCCCTGCATTTGTAGTAAATGCGCTTTCAATAACCAACAATAACACCTGTGATCATGCATACGATTTTTCTGAATTTCCTTTAATATTCATTTCTTCTGAAGACACACTTGGATTTATATACATATCCCTCAGACGCCTTCAGGATAAAAAAGCAACAGGATCATACTACACTCCATTCTTTGCTGTAGATCTTTTGCTTAGCTTCCTTCCTGATGAAAAAAAAAGCATCTGTGATCCGGCTTGCGGAACAGGGAACTTTCTTTTAAGGCTTCCGGATTCTTACCCGCTTGAGTTTATTCATGGCCTTGACATAGATGAGATGGCGGTAAAAATTGCAAGAATCAACATCGCTTTAAAATATAAAGTCAGTACCCGGAAACAACTTAAAACCATAACCGATAACATTATTACCGCGGATTATCTATTAGGGAATGAAATTTATTGCAAAACCGATTACATAATCGGAAATCCTCCCTGGGGCAGTATTTTTTCAAAAGATAAGCTCACAACCTTAAAAGAAAAATATGAATGCGCCATAGGTTCCGGCAAACCGGAATCCTTTGATCTTTTCATCGAAAAAGCAATAAAAAATATGCATTCAGAGGGCTCCGTGATTTTTCTTTTGCCGGAGACTCTTCTGGGCGCCGAATATCATCAGAAAATACGTCATGTCATAGAAAAAAATGCGCACATATCTGCAATTATTTATCTGGGAGAAATATTCGACAACGTGCAGTGTCCCTGCATTATACTTAAAATCACTGGGAAAACCACATCAAAAATAGTGGTCAGGCACTTCAAAAAAACTGCCGGAGAAGAGCTGAATCTCTGTTCATCTTATGAGGCATCTTCTGAGAGAATAAACGAAAAAAGTTTTCATATTCTTTCAGGCAATGAAGCATACAAAATAACAGAGAAAATTCTGTCGGTTTCTCATTTTACATTAAAGGATCAGGCAGATTTTGCCTTAGGGATCGTAACGGGATCAAACAAAGAATTCTTATCTGATAAAAAGCTTTCCGGATATGAAGAAATTCTGAAAGGCTCAGATATCAATAAGTATTACTGTAACACTCCCAAAAACTATATACAGTTTACTCCGGAAAAATTTCAACAGGTTGCTCCTATTTCTGTTTATCGGGCAAAAGAAAAACTCTTTTACAGATTTATTGCGAATGAGCCGGTGTTTTCATATGATACCAAAGGAACTCTTTCACTAAACAGCGCAAATATTCTTATTCCTAAAGTACCGGGCTATTCTGCTTTATATATTATGGCTATATTAAATTCTGACGTAATGGCTTTTTACTACAGAAACACCTTTAGAAACATGAAAGTACTAAGGTCCGCCATAGAAAAGCTCCCCATTGCATACAGCAATGAAGCTACAATGAAAAGTATAGAAGAACTTGCATATGAAATATCAGAAAATACCACCGACCGTGCAATGGGCATTAGGGAAATTAATGAAAAAATACGAAGGCTCTACGGAGTTAGCGAAGATGATATAATGTAAAAGCGCATAAAAATAGGAAAAATCAGTTTACTTTTACAGTTTAAAGTGATATAGTATGTCATGCGTGATTGAAAAAGCTTAGATGGAGGAATTATAAATGTCTTTTGAATACATTCAGAAACTCCCTACGCCTGACGAGATCAGGGATGAGTTTCCATTAACAAAAGAACTTGCAAAGTTAAAGAAAGAACGTGATCAGCAGATTGCTGATGTTTTCACAGGAAAAAGCGATAAGTTCCTTGTCATTGTCGGACCTTGTTCAGCAGACAATGAGGATGCTGTTTGTGACTACGTAACAAGACTTGGTAAGGTTAATGAAAAGGTAAAGGATAAGCTGATTCTCATACCTAGAATCTACACAAACAAGCCCCGTACCACAGGTGAAGGCTACAAGGGAATCACTTCTCAGCCGGATCCCGAAGGCAAAACCGATTTCCATGCAGGTCTTATAGCCATGAGGCACATGCAGATCAAGGCTATTGAAGAATCCGGTTTAACTGCAGCTGATGAAATGCTCTATCCCGAAAACTGGGGTTATGTAGCCGACATACTCTCTTATGTTGCCATCGGAGCCCGTTCTGTTGAAGATCAGGAGCACCGTATGACAGCCAGCGGATTTGATGTTCCTGCCGGAATGAAGAATCCAACCAGTGGCACATTCAGCGTAATGCTTAACTCAGTATATGCAGCTCAGCAGTCACATTCTTTTGTCTACAGAGGATATGAAGTAACTACCAACGGTAATCCGCTTGCTCACTGTGTGCTTCGCGGTTCAAGCAACAAGCATGGTCAGTCACTTCCTAACTATCACTATGAAGACTTAAGCCTTTTACTTAAACTCTATGAACAGCGTGAAATTGTTAATCCTGCCGCTATTATTGATGCTAATCACAACAACTCAAACAAACAGTACAAAGAACAGATTAGAATTGTGAAAGAAGTTCTTCACTCAAGAAATCTTAATTCCGACATCAAAAATCTTGTTAAGGGTGTCATGATTGAAAGCTATATAGAAGAAGGAAACCAGAAAATCGGCGATGGAATCTACGGAAAATCCATTACAGATCCATGCCTTGGCTGGCCTGATACAGAAAGACTTCTCCTTGAAATAGCTGAGCTTGCCTGATAACAAGCCCTGATGATTCAAAGATACATCGTAAAATTATCTGCTACAAATAAAAAGAGCTTTGACTTGTTCAAGATAAAAAACAAGTCAAAGCTCTTTTTTTATGATCTTTATGCCATTTCTTTAAGAAGCTTATCGATTGCAACGATACGGACACAAACTGTGAATACGCTCATTGCAAGCTTCAAATCTGCAAGTGACGGGAATGTAGGTGCAATACGGATATTGCTGTCGTGAGGATCCTTTCCGTATGGATAAGTTGCTCCTGCCTTTGTCATCGTTACACCGGCTTTTTTCGCCCTGTCTACAATAGCCTTGGCACATCCATCAGGAGCATCAAAGCTGATAAAATATCCGCCCTTTGGATTTGTCCATGAACCTATTCCCACAGGCTCCAAATCTCTCTCCAAAGCTTCAATTACTGCTTCAAACTTTGGTCTTATGATTGCAGCATGTTTTTTCATATGTGCCTTGATTCCGGCTATATCACCAAAGAAGCGAACATGTCTTAACTGGTTAACCTTGTCATGACCGATTGTCTGGTATGTCAGCTGAGCTTTAATCTCTTCAAGGTTATTGAGCGAGGTTGCAATTGCTGCTATTCCACTTCCGGGGAATGTAATCTTTGAAGTTGATGAGAACTTATATACAAGGTCCGGACTTCCTGCCTTCTTACACTCTTCAAGTATCTCAATAAGATAATCCTGGCTTCCGTCATATAAATGATGTACTCCATAGGCATTGTCCCAGAAAATACGGAAATCTCTTGCTGCAGGGCGGAGACGTGCAAATCTTCTTACAGTCTCATCAGAATAAGAATATCCCTGTGGGTTTGAATATTTAGGAACACACCATATACCTTTAATGGACTCATCATCCTTTACAAGTCTTTCTACTTCATCCATATCAGGACCTGTCGGAGTCATCTGAACAGGAATCATCTCAATTCCAAAATACTCAGTAATGGCAAAATGTCTGTCATACCCGGGAACAGGACAAAGGAACTTTACCTTATCAAGCTTACACCACGGAGTATTTCCCATAATACCGTGTGTATATGCTCTTGAAACTGTATCATACATAACATTAAGAGAAGAATTACCATAGATGATAATATTTTCAGGCTTATTCTCCATCATTGCTCCGATAAGAACCTTAGCCTCATGTATGCCATCCAAAACACCGTAATTACGGCAGTCTGTTCCGTCTTCACAAGAAAGATCCGCATCAGAATTAAGAGCATCCATCATTCCCATAGAAAGATCCAACTGCTCTCTGCATGGCTTTCCTCTGGACATATTCAGATTAAGTCCCATATCCTGAAACTTTTTATACTCTGTTTTAAGCCTTGCTCTTTCCTGCTCAAGCTCCTGCTTGCTCATTTCAGAATACTTTTTTGTCTGAACTTTACTTGCTGCCATTTTTTTCTCCTTCATTAACACTTAATCAATTTCTTATTCTAGCCCATTCATATGGGTCATTAACTTGTTCATCTTTGGAAATATACTGTGAAATAGTATTGCTGTCTGCATATCCCATTAGCTCCTGAACAGAACTAATGTCCGCTCCATTTTCTACCAAATGTGCTGCAAAAGAATGCCGTAACGTAAAGAGTGTAATATCAGAATCAACACCGGCTTTTCTGACGTATGTTTTAATTAGTTTCCATAGTCCCTGCCTGCTGATGGATGTTCCATTGCAATTGACAAAAACATACCCCTCGTCCTTCAGATTTCCCAGAAGCTCTTTTCTTGCATCTAAAAGATAGTCATGTAAAGCTGTTTTTGCCTTTCTGCCATAGGGAATAAGTCTGAGCCTTGGATCAGAACTGCTCCTTGGAAGACGCAGGCATCCTATTCCCAAATCCACATCAGAAAGCTTGAGATTAACCATTTCCGAAGCCTTTAATCCCGTTGCATATAAAAGTTCCAAAATAGCACGATCTCTTTTCCCTTTAGCATCATCCGAAAATTTCTGAGCAAAAAGCCCTTCTATTTCAACTGTAGAAAGAATTCGAGGAGGATTTTTCTCAACATGAGGACTCTTTAATATTTCCGCAGGATTATCTTCTATATTCCCATTCTCAACCATATATCTGAAAAAGGCTTTCATGGAAGTATAATGCCTGGTTATGGATGCAGGGGCAAAATGTTCATCCTTTAAACTATTTGCATAGTCAGCTATTTTATCCTCTGTAATGTCGCCGACTTCATCAATACCCTGCTCATGCATGTAAGAAGCCATACGCTCAAGATCTCTCTTATATGAAAGACAGGTATTTTTACTGGTTTTCTTAACATTATTCAGATGTTCTACAAACTCATTAATCTGTTGATTCATATTTTCTGATCTCAATGTGTTTAATTGGATAATTGTATACAAATATGCACTTAAGTTATGATACTACACAAAATCCGTGGAATCAAGCATGATTTGAAGAATTAGCACGGCTGATTAAAAGCGGCCACACAAGTGCCAATGAATATGCATATCTGAATTCCAGATTTGGTGCAGCTATTAAAAGAGTTCCCAGCATAAAGAGTAAAAGCCACATTTCCGGTACTTTAATTTTTTTCTTTATACTCACAAAGAGCGTTGCAAAAAGTATCCATGAGTAGGTTCCAATGCTCCAAAACATCCCATAGATTGGAATAAATCCTCCAAGCTTAATAACGATTTCTTTTAGCTTAACTACTACCTTGCCACCGATTTGAGGCATCCAGACAAGACCATAATCATTGCCCATGATTCCATCAATATCACCAACTGCATATGAAAAATCAGGATATATATATCCGCCCAAAAGGTCTATCCAGGCACTGACATAATCGCCAAAATATCTTACCATTAGCCCAGCCCATAGCTTAAAGTATTCAAACTTATTCTCTTCAAGATATTTAACGTTTCCCGCTCTTACAAGTTCTTTAATATTATCTGCATAATCCGGAGCATAAAGTTCATGAATATATGTGGTATCTATGACCATATCAACAAGTTCCTGCTCCTTTGCGGTAAGTGTTCTGTCATTTACAAGCACCCTTGCAATCTGCGCAATAGGAACAGACAAAGATTCCACAAAATCAGGTCTTTCTACACCAAATAAGTCAAAAACAGGTCCCTTTATTATGCTAACGATGATAAGTACTGTAAAAACAGAAACAAGCACCATCTTTATATTTTTTCTGAAAGCATAAACACAGACTGCTGACCAAAGAATAAATGCAATCCATGCGTTAGATCTAAACAAAGAAAACAAAACGCCCAAGACTATAAAACCAATCCACGAGCCTCTCCCATTTACCAGTTCAATTATCATGCACACAAAAAGAATTGTCAGTGCAGCAAATGGAATGTCCTTCCAAATAGTGACGGCAAATACTGCATTAAACGGAACCAACGCAAAAAATATAATTGCAATCATCTCTAAAAACAGATTCTTTTTACCTGACAGAATCCTTATTTCCATAACAAGTACGGAAAGACTTATCGAAAAGAAAATCATCTGAAAAACAGTATAAAAGCTAATAGCCTTTACGACATTGCCTGTTACCAAAAAGCCAATATTAAAAAAAAGTTTTATCAAAAGCGTATGAACAATCGGATGATGATTGGAATATGGCCTAAGCCCTGCTATTTGCTCGTATTGGACTAAAGAGTCTGCAGTCATTATCCCAGGAAATTCATAAAGAAAGTATGGAAGCCAGAAAAACATACAACTAAAAAAGCAAAGCAAAAACACTTTCAAGGGAGTATTGAACACGTTACAGTACTTTGTTTTTATTGCTTCGAGATACTTATTATCAGAAATTGCCTTAGTTTTTTCATCTTTAGATTCAGCAGAAAATATAACCTTAAGGATAATATAAAAAAGACAGACAAGCCCGCCAAAAAGTATGGTCATTGACCCTAATCTAAATAATGCACTATCGAATCCGGCAGTTACTTTTGTCTTTAAAAAAAATGAAATTATCGCTGATGATACAGTCGAAACCATAAGTACAGGAAGTACTTTTTTTCCTGTTATAGCAGATTTTTTATTTAATAAATAAAGACACGCAAAAAGAACTACCGTTAGAGGATTTCTAACGGTAATTCCTAAAATCAACTGAAGTGACCAACATGAAAAGAATGCTAAAAGCACTTAATTTCCCCCGTCCATTATCTTGTATAATTTCTCCATAACACCAAGACAATCAAATGTTGCAAAATAATCCCTAGGTGTCTCGGCTCTTCTTATAAGCTTAACGCTTCCGTCCTGCTTAAGTAAAAGCTCTGCGCTCTTAAGCTTACCATTATAATTATATCCCATTGAATAACCATGAGCACCGGTATCATGAATAAAAAGATAGTCTCCCATTTCAATTTCCGGAAGTGATCTTTCAATTGCAAATTTATCATTGTTTTCACAAAGAGAGCCTGTAACATCATATACATGATCTAACGGAGCATCTTCTTTTCCCAAAACCGTAATATGATGGTATGCACCGTACATAGCAGGCCTCATAAGGTTAACCGCACAGGCATCAACTCCTATGTATTCCTTATAGATATGCTTTTCATGAATAGCCTTGGTTACAAGAGCTCCGTATGGTGCCAGCATAAAGCGCCCCATCTCTGTATATATAGAAGTATCACCCATCCCTGCAGGAACAAGTATTTTTTCAAACTGCTCCTTTACTCCATCTCCGATAGCCTTAATATCATTACCTTCCTGATCCGGCTTATATGGAACACCAACACCGCCTGAAAGATTTATAAATGAAAGGGCAATGCCTGTTTTTTCTTTTATCTCTACGGCAAGTTCAAAAAGCTGCCCTGCAAGCATAGGATAATACTCGTTTGTAACTGTATTACTTGCAAGAAAAGCATGGATTCCGAATTTCTTTGCACCTTTTTCCTTTAAGATTGTATAAGCCTTGATAATCTGATCCTTGGTCATTCCATATTTGGAATCTCCGGGGTTATCCATGATTCCATTACTCATCTGAAAAACTCCGCCGGGATTATATCTGCAAGAAATGGTTTCCGGAATTTTACCAATGGCTTTTTCCAAAAAATCAATATGGGTAAAATCATCCAAATTAATTATCGCACCAATCTTATTGGCATAGACAAATTCTTCAGCAGGCGTGTCATTTGAAGAAAACATGATATCACTACCCTTAGCTTCAACTGCTTCACTTAACATAAGCTCTGTCTTGGAAGAACAATCAAAACCACAGCCCTGTTCCTTAAGTATCTGCATAAGTATAGGATTAGGAGTTGCCTTTACGGCAAAGTACTCTTTAAATCCCTTATTCCATGAAAATGCATCATATACAGCTTTTGCATTGTTTATTATTCCTTTTTCATCATAGATGTGAAAAGGCGTAGGATATTTCTTTACAATATCTTCTACCTGGGCCTTAGTTACGAATGGTTTTTTCATAATATTAGTCCTCCGCAAAATAATAATTCTCCATCACTTTAACATGGTAATGTACAAAAACGCAAGGATTATTATTCAGCTTAAATATCTTCTATTTGCCAATCAATTGGTTTAATACCGTTTTTAAGTAAAAACTCGTTACACTTGCTAAAATGCTTGCATCCAAAGAATCCCCGATATGCCGATAAAGGGCTTGGATGAGGAGCTTCAAGTATTAAATGCTTTGGATTGTTAAGCATAACTTTTTTGGACTGGGCAGGTCTTCCCCAAAGCATAAATACAACAGGTTCATCCTTTTCATTAACCGCTTTTATTATTGCATCTGTAAACTTTTCCCAGCCTTTTCCCTGATGAGAATTGGCTTCATGAGCCCTGACAGTAAGCACCGTATTAAGTAAAAGAACTCCCTGATCAGCCCATTTTTTCAGATAACCGTTATTGGGAATTTTACAGCCAAGGTCATCATTCAGCTCTTTATAAATATTTACCAGTGAAGGTGGTGTATCTGCCTTTCCCGGCAATACCGAAAACGAAAGGCCATGAGCCTGTCCGGGTTCATGATAGGGGTCCTGTCCAAGGATCAAAACCTTAACATCCTTAAGTGGTGTCAAATGAAGTGCATTAAAAATATCATCTGAAGGTGGGTATACCACATGCGTTTCGTACTCTTTTTTTACAAAAGAAAACAAACTTTTATAATAGTCTTTTGAAAACTCTCCGGAAAGTGCCGGAAGCCAGTCATTAGAAATCATTGCCATAGCTAAAGCCTCTCAAAAACATTTATAATCTGACAGGAACATTCTTTTTCTTAAGGTACTCTTTTACCTCTTTTATTTCCAGTTCCTTATAGTGGAATAATGATGCTGCCAGAGCGGCATCTGCTCCGCCAACTGTAAGGGCATCATAAAAATGTGACAGCTCTCCTGCGCCGCCGGATGCAATTACAGGAACATTCACAGCTTCTGAAATTTTCTTTGTAAGCTCAATGTCAAAACCTGCCTTAGTACCATCGCAGTCCATACTTGTCAAAAGAATCTCACCGGCACCAAGGTCAACTACCTTTTTAGCCCATTCTATCACATCAAGACCTGTATCAATCCTTCCGCCATGCTTATATATATTCCATCCGCTTCCGTCATCTCTTTTTTTGGCATCAATAGCCACAACAACACACTGACTTCCAAATTTGTCAGCAGCTTCAGCAATAAGCTCCGGCCTGTCAATAGCTGCAGAATTCATAGAAACCTTGTCTGCACCTTCTCTTAAAATAGCTTTTACATCCTCTACTGTTCTTATACCACCTCCAACAGTAAACGGAATAAAAACTTTTTTGGCAACTTCTCTGACCATATCTGCCACGGTTGCCCTTCTCTCATTGGAAGCCGTGATATCAAGAAAGACCAGTTCATCGGCTCCTGCTTTTGAATAAGCCTCTCCGACAGACACCGGATCTCCTGCATCCTTTAAATTCACGAAATTTATTCCCTTTACTACTCTTCCGTTATTAACATCAAGACAAGGGATGATTCTTTTTGTAAGCATAGGCGCCTCTCTTATACATTAAGGAAATTTGAAAGTATCTGCATTCCGACATCTGAACTTTTTTCAGGATGAAACTGACATGCAAAAACATTACCACTCTCTACCGAAGCATCAATAGTCACGCTATAATCTGTTGTTGCAGTTACTTCATCTCTGTTTTGAGCTCGTAAAAAATATGAATGAACAAAGTAAACATAAGCATTTTCATCAATCCCTCTGAACAAACGTCCCTTTTTGGGGAAAGATAAACTGTTCCAGCCTATTTGAGGAATCTTATAATTATTCCCAATACTGTCCGTTTCAGGAATTCTGTTTATTGTTCCACGCAAAATGCCCAGGCCACGAACTCCTTCCGACTCCATACTGGAGTCAAATAAAAGCTGTAAGCCCAGGCATATACCCATAAAAGGTGTCTCTTTTGAAACAACGGTTTTAATTGTCTCTTCAAGACCATATTCATTTATTTTATTCATTGCATCACCAAAAGCACCTACCCCGGGTAAGACAACGTGATCTGCCCTGTAGATTTCTTTGGGATCTCTGGTAACTATTGTATCCGCACCAAGATAATCAAACGCTTTCTCTACACTTTTAATGTTACCAGCATCATAATCAATAATAGCTACCATCAAGCATCAAACTCCTTCCGAGATATCCGATGCTTTCAAGTGTATCATGATTCTAAGGTTCCGACAATCTCCATTATTCGGATAGTGTAATCTCTTTCTTTCTTTATCGAATTTATTTCTATTACATCCTGATCCTCAAGTCCGTAATTTACAGATAATAATGATTCAATGCTTTCATAAACACTTTGAACTTGAATTTCAACACCATATTTAGCAGCTTCCGCAAGTAGCTCCTCCTGATTTCTCATGGCCATAAGGAGCATATCAAGCGCCTCTTCTTCCATGTTCATGGCAATATAGTTCTCATATCCGTTTAAATATCTTTCTGCCCATGCAAGCACTCTTGACTGCTCATAAATATTATTTTGTTCTTCAGTACGCTCTTTTCCATATAAAAGCTTATAGGCTGTTGTATATTCTCTCTGTCTGTATGCGTTAGAAGCTCTGGTAGATGTAACTCTGTCCGGTATAACCATCGAAGGGATTACAAATAATATTCCCAGTGATGCAGCAAAAATAGCACATATTGCAACCTTCTTTGGTGCAATCGCTTTTTCGGGAACTCCCGGATCTTTAGGAGGCTTTGGCTTCTTTTCCTTCTTTGGTTTTGGAGGCTTTTCCTTCTTTGGAGGTTTTTCCTTCTTGGGTTTTTCCTTTTTAGGTTTCTTTTCTTTTTTCTTCTTTTCCTTTTTAGACTTACCTTCATTACCAAGTTCATTAAGAACCTGCTGATTTTCTTCAGTCAGACTGGCAAGACCTTCAGTAATCACTTCTTCATCTTCTTTGGTGAGAGCCTTAAATAAGCGTGCAAAAAAGCCTTCCTTCTTTTCTTTTTTCTTTTTTCCCTTTTTTCCGGTTTCCTCATCTTCAGAATTTTCTTCGTCGCTGCTTATATCAGGTTCTATAGCCAGATCGCCAAGTGATGGTTCTGAATCATCTTCACCTGTTTCCTCGGTAAGGGCATCTAAAATTTCTTCTTTAGGTATTTCAGAATCTTCCGGTCTTCCTGCTTCTTCATCCAAATGAGCCGTATTTTCGATATCCTCAACTTCATCATTGGCAAGACTGTTCATCAATGCATCAAGATCCGGTATTGCAACATCTCCTTCACCTGAACTGCCATCTGCAGATGTTGCACTTCCCTTGGTATTTTCAACCTGGGCAACTTCACCCTCTGCAAAATCTGAACTGCTTTCAGAACTTAAAAGATCATCAAGGCTTGCTTCAAGGTCATCAAGATTAAAATCATCATCAGAAACCTCTTCAAAGCCATTGCTCTCCGGACTTTTAGTCTGTATTGCTTCCAATGATATATCTCCTTCAGGCTTTGTAACTGAAGATGCATCATTTCCCATTGTAGATTCTACCTCCTCATTGACAGTTTCTTCCATAGTAGACTCTTCAGGCTCTTTAACTGCTTCTTCTACAGGCTCCGAATCATTATTTCCATCATCAACAGCTCTGTCATCCATCACCTCAGGTATGTCAAGCATAGCTTTCATCTGTGCCAGATCAATTTCATCAGCACTTTCACTATTTGAATCAACACCTTTTTCCTGTGTAGCTTCCTCGGATAAAGCTCCATCCATTGCAGCTTCAAGATCCTCTAATGATAACTCATCAACATTGATATCATCAGCTTCCTGCATATTATCAAGAGCATTCGCAAGACTGATTTCTGAATCAGACTCAGGCTCGGTTAGGCTACTACCTGTTGCCTCATCTAATAAATCTGTCAATATTTCTTCAGGAGTTTCAGCAGCATCTGATTCAACTTCATTTTCCAAAGTTCTTTCCAATTCCTCCGGAAGCATCACCTCCGGAGCCATTTCCAAAAGAGAGTCATTCTCCGCTGACTCATCTATAATAGGAGTCCTTTGAGTAACAGGGGGCGGTTGTTCTACGTCCCCTTCTGCAGTACTATTCTCTTCATTATCATTATCATCGGAAAATTTACCACTTTGTGCCTCTGCATCCATCCTTTCAGCATCGGCAATAGCTTCATCAAGAGCTATTTCTTCAGGATCCCGGACATCATCTGCTGTCGGATCGGTGCCAACTGTAAAAGTTGGAATTCCGGAATCTGTCGGCATACTAATATTTTCCAAAAGATCTGCCATCTTCTCATCAACAAGTTCATTTCTATCAAGTTTATCCAATAAGTTTCCAATATCACTTAAATCTTTATTTGTACCACCTGAGTTACTTACAAGCGCAGCAATATCCCCTGCATCACCTTCCCCCGGCAATGTAGAGTCTTTTCGGCCTCCCTGGGTTGACATTCTGCTAAGAGCAGACCGAGGATTATCACTTGACCTGGCTGAATTAAGCAAGCTGTCAAGATACTCTTCATTGTTGGCATTCATATTCCTTTACTCTCCTGCAAAATATAGTTAACAGAATTCATCTGTATAGAATCCGTTTTGTCTTGTATTTCCGGGGTTCGTTGATAAAGCTTTTCGTGAACCCTTATCATACGCGCTTTATTATTGATAAAAGCAACTTTTTCAAATGGCCACCTGATTACTGTAGGGTAATCAAGACCTACACCTAATTCTAGCAATAACAGCTTTGAATTAAGCGTATCAGTTAAAAACTTCATATACGAAGTCCAATTATCCTGATATGCACTTTCATTGTATTTAATAGAACGATATTCTTTTCTTTTTTGATTCAAATATAGCATTTTATCATTTATAAAAGGCTGTAAAAATGTATCGTGTTCGTCAAACTCGCCTTCATTTTCCATAATAATGCCATGAATCTTATTAACAAGCCCCATAAACTCAGAAGTTTTGTCTGAAAGCCTCAACGTATCATCAATATCCGAAGTCTGCAAATACATATAAGTTCCGCATGGATAGACACTCCTTGATGGATCAAATCCATACATAAGAGCATCCTGTAAAAATATATCTGCAACCAGAAAATATTTTTTATCACCGATTATATTTCTAAGGGCTTTATATGCGTTCTCAATCTTAGTATCTGTCTGATAATAGGCATATTCATATTCAATAACCGGTAATAACCAGCTATGTTCCTCATCTCTACAATAAGTCAATAACTTGTTATATCTTTCGTCTCTTGCAAGTCCTTTACTTACCCAATTCCACTCATTTCCTATTCCTATCACAATGCTATCAAAGCTTTGTATATAACCGGCCAAATTTTGGATCATTTACGCACCACCTGTTGTCTTAGATAGTAATTCTTAACTACCCATTATATTAAAATACTCCCTTTGCAGAACAGTCATTGAAAACGTGTTTCATAACTGAGAGGCAAAGGGAGTTATAGTCAGTTAATATTAGCTTGCGCTTGAAGCATTAACAAGTTCATCTATTACACTTACAAGATTACCAATCTCAGGTTTTGACAACTGTCTGTCAGCTCCTAAAGATTCACCTTTTCTCCTCATTTCTTCATTAACAAGTGATGAGAAAATAATAAGTGGAATATCTTTCGTAGCATCATCACTCTTTACAAGTTTCGTTAATCTGTGCCCATCCATGATAGGCATCTCTATATCAGTAATGATGCACTTAATATTGTTAAGCTCATTCCTATCTTTGCATGCCTTGATATAGTCGTATGCAAGCTTACCATTTTCAAAATGTCTGACATTATTATAACCTGCTTTATTAAGTGAATCTACAATAAGCTTATTAAGAAGCTGTGAGTCTTCTGCAAGAACAATCGGCACTTCATTTCTTGGACGAGGTCCAATATCTGAAAGAGCATCCATATTAAGTCCTGTATTAGGATTGATATCAGATACAATTTTTTCAAAGTCGAGAATAATAATCAGCTGATTATCAAACTTGATGATACCTGTTGAAATACTCTCTTCAGCCTTGGAAATAGTTGCATTAGGCTTAATAATATCAGCCCATGAAACCCTATGGATACCTACAACAGAATCAACATGGAATGCTATATCCAATTTATTGAAGTTTGTTATAATAAACAATCCACCTGCTTTTGATGCGCCACGCTGCAAGCAGTTTCTCAAATCAATTGCAGTAATCATAGTATCACGTGGCATAAATATACCTTCTATACTAGGATGTGCATTTGGTACCGGAGTAACCTCCTGATACACAATAATTTCTTTGATCTTTGCAACGTTTATGCCATAGCAATGATCATCGATTTTAAACTCAAGTACTTCTAGTTCATTGTTACCACTTTCAAGCAGGATTTTTGATTCCATTCTCTCACCTCTCGTAATAAATTAGTAAAAAAAGTGAAGTTATAAAATTGAAAAAATAACATTAAACCGATTGAAAATTATTTAAATATCCTCATTTAGTATAGCATAGTTTTCTGAAAATAAATATAAAAAAACAAAAAAGACGGCTATTTGACCGTCTTTTAAGAATTCATTTATAAGTTTTTTATACTTTTAGTTTTTCTTTAAAATTTGTACCTTCTTCACTACCGAAAATGGACTCGAAATAACCTCGTCTCAATTTTCGGTATGTGTGTCGTTAAATTCAAAACTACTTCATTAAACGACACAACACGAACACTGATTTATCTAAATCCTATCTATACTATCTATCGAAGTTATGCCTCAGTTGCTTTGCAACTTCACCATAACACGCTCGAACTAGCTTCGTAAATACCTCAGCAAGTTCTCACAGCTTGGATAAGCCCTCGACCTATTAGTACACATCAGCTCAACACGTTACCATGCTTACACCTTGTGCCTATCTAACCTCGTACTCTACAAGGGGTCTTACTGCTAAAAGCAGGGATATCTCATCTTGAGGGGGGCTTCACGCT
>NZ_JAGBLU010000145.1 GCF_017635265.1 Butyrivibrio sp. | reverse complement strand
TACAAAAGCTGCCTGATATCTAATTTGTCATTTTCAATGTGCTATAAATGAATTAGCTTTATTAAGGTTACCCAAAATGCAGGTAATGGCTAATTTCTAACATTTTCAATTTACTCCTTGACATTTCTTAGCTGGACTTTGATATGCTCAGGCCTTACGGCCTGTTTTACTGTTACAGTTCTAAAGGCCGCAGGTTTTTTCGGAATCTAAAGAGTGACACCCGTAAATTTGAAAAAGATTTCCTGCGGCCTTTTCTGAGGAGCAAAAGCCCCGTGACTTCCTACCTTTTCAGGCTCTTCTGTATCTCCTCCATGTCGCGGATGATCCGGTCAAGACTCCTGTTCATGGCATCGAAGGTCTCCTGGCGCTTCTGTTTTTCCTTCTTTCTCGCGTCATGGATCTCCGAAATGATATAAACCGCCAACACTCCGATTCCTATCATTCCTGCAGAGCATAAAAATGTAATGATCGCTGTTTCCATCACACGCCCGCTCCTTTCCTGTTCGCCTCAACAATGGGCAGTATCTGATTCCAGTACTTAATGACCCAGTTCGTGATGAACCTACCGTCATATTCGGAAACCGGTGTATCGGCGGGATACTTGTCCTTGTCCGAGACCACCTTCCTAAGCTCCGCCTCGGTCACGCCCGACTCCTCCATAAGCTCCCTAAGTTTCTCCAACGGGGATATCTCCTGTTGCACCGGTGCAACGCCGCCGAAAAGATGAGCGATACGCTTAAAATCAAGCTCCATCTCATCCGGCAGACCGTGCCTGTTCTTCGCATCCCAGGATGCAGTATGTGAAGCATACATAACCCTCCTGGTTCCGCCCGTGCCCTTATGGTGCTTATTCTCCGTGGACACGACATAAGTCTTGAAATTTGCGAACAGCTGGATGTCGCACCACTCACGGACGAGCGGTGACACGTTCTTTGACATCTTCAGCTCGTATCTGTCAAAGCTGCCCGCCTCATCCGGAAGCTCGAACTTCTTGATCTGTGCGTGTGCGCATATCACCACATTCACCCCTGCGGCGATCACCTTATCCAACTCGTGCAGGAGGTTCTCGAATTCCTCCCGCAGATACACATAGCCCTTGCCATATCCAAAACTTTCCAGCCCGTCGGTCTTATACTTGCGGCAGATGTACTTCACGCATAACGCCTCTGCCCAGTCCCCGGTATCTACGATGAGCGTCCTACAGACACTCGGATCAGCCGCCACATCCCGTACCAGCTGTAACAGTTCTTCCCATGTTTCCGGTTTCTGCGTCCTCTTTACATTCATGGAATCCGTGCCGTTCTCAAGGTCGATAAAAAGCGGATCAGGAAACTGTGCAGCAAAGGTGCTCTTCCCTACGCCCTCGACCCCATCCACCACGACACGCAGTGGACGCTTTACCTTGCCCTGTGATATGTTTAACATTGCTCTGTACCTCCTTTACTTAAGCGAGCAGTTGTTCTTGATAACCAGCTTTACGCCGGGTATCTTTGCATCATTTTTAACCAGCTTCTTGACCTCGTCCTTAATGACCTCCGGCGGCTTTATGCGAACACAGTCGTTATGCCCGTTATCATGGAGCCATGCACACGCCTTGGCAGAATCAATGACCTCAAGGCTGTCAGACTTCCGATAGGAAACCGTGGCAAATCCCAGATCCTTCTTCTCACCGCCGCACTCACGGTCTAAGATGGAAATGATTTTCTCTTCCTTTCGCTCCAAAGCCTTGCGCCTCTTGGAGAGCCTTTCCTCCTCCGCTTTCAGTGCCGCCGCATCGGATCTGATGTTGAGAGCGACCATAGCGATATATTCAAGGATCCGATCCCTCTCCATTTCCAGCGCATCCAGTTCCTCAAGCACCGCCTCCGTGTTCTCGCCGATCTCTCCGGTCTCCGGATCGAAGTCCAGTCTGTCGAGCGCAGACTGTATGGCGGCATTTACCTCGTATAGCTTCATCCCTTCCTCCCTTCCGCTGCGGCCTATACGCCGTCAGGCTTAACCTCGTGGATCTCAACCGACTCGACACTCTGTCCGGGAGACAGTAAATACACTGTCGTGAAATCCCCGAACAGGAAACGAAGGAGCCTCCTGGGGAGCCTTTTGTCGGCTCCCTCCAGAACCCTCTTTTTAGCTGCTGTTTCGTCGGTCACGTTGATCTTTACTCTGTGTTTCAATCCCATTTCCGATTCCTCCTTTCATGGGTGCTGTTTGCCTTTACACTTCTAAAGGCCGCGCCCGGAAGCGGAATCTAAAGGCCCCGGAAATGTTTTCTCAATTCCTCATTCGCGGCGAGCTTCCTCATAATGTCTTTTACGATCTGACCTACCCTCTGCTCCGAGATTTCAAGCTTTCCGCTGGCATACACATTTGTCTTTCCCCTTCGGAAAACGATCTCATAAACCTCCTGCTCCCTCTTGGTAAAGCCCTGCACAAGCCTCCTCATGCATTCTGTGGCGGTCTCGGGCTCATCTTCGAAGGGATTGACGGAAAGCTCCAATTCTATATTGGAAGAGTCCCCGATCTCGTTCTCCCCCTCGTCTTCGTTCTCCGTGGTCGCCTGGTAATAGATATAGGTACAGTGGCGGCTTGGCAGGTCAGCAGGATGCGGATCACATCCATACTCCTCCCTGTATTTCCTTATGAAATCCTCTCGCTCCTTTTCCCGAAGCGCCTTGTCGAAATCGTCAAGCTGGATGTCCTTGCAGTTTTGTCTCGCCTCAGCGTCATCTATTCTGTGCATAGCGTCCGTGAGCGCCTCCTTTTCCACGAGCGTGATATTCAAGGTGGTATCCTTCAACGGATCGAACGTGGCTATAACATGACCATCCTCGTCGATCTGCTTGTACACAGCCCTTGGATCTTGAAGCCGCAGTTCTGCCCTCTTTTGGGGATCCTTTTCCTGCTTCATCTTCTCCTGAAGCTCTGCCTTCTTTGCCTTACTGATGCTTGGTGTTTTGTGGAATCGCATTTTCGCGTCCTCCTTTCTGCTTTTCCAGCAGAGCGGTGGACACGAAAAAGGCCGGTGTTTCCAAAGATTCACCGACCGGTTGCTTTGGAAATATACCCAAGCACGACAAGTAAACGGTGGACTTCGGAATTTTGGAAAAAGGATATAGGTATCCCTTGTTTCTTTTTTCCTTTTAATGTCCACCGCCCTGCGTAAACTCGAGTACTTCCGCAAAGCGGGAAATTTATTGCTTATTTATGTTGTTGAAAATCGCTTGTCATGATATAATGGTTTATATGTGTTTATGTGGTTTTTTACTTGAATACTGACAGGCGGTCTGGGTTCCTCCTTTCACTTAAAATTCTGGAGTAGCGCACTGATACGGTCAATTTCCGCAAGCGACAGTTTAGGAGTTGATTTCAGTCGCTCAGAGAAATATTAGGGGTCGCTCAGTCTGCCGGTGTTTTGAAATAAATCTGGAGGTTATCTTATGGCTGATCAGACTGCGCCTTATCTTTGTGGCGGTGTGTTCTTTACCCTGCTTGTAGAAGCGAGCCGTGAACGCGTTTCCCCCACGAAGGGATATAAGGGCATCAAGGGCGATGTCCGCGACGAGTACATCATGAAAGATCTGGTGGAGCTACCCGGAAAAGGATTTGCGAATTTCGATAAACAGAGCGATTTTGGCGACAGCGTATCAAAATACAAGAATTGCAGGAGCGACTACGGCATGTCCATGCCATTTCGCAAGTATGAATACAAGGAGAGCCTTCGTGAAAAGATCACCCAGGACACAGACCGCGCCCTCTACCTGATGTCAATAATTCTTAAGAAATACTTTGCAATGAAAAAACGGGGTGACGGGATATACCCGCTTGACCTCGCCGTCAGAAAAATCCTGTATGTGATAAAGAAGGATGATGACATAGGGCGTGATGATGAGTTGCTATGTGGTAAAAACTGTACCCCTATTAAAAAGAAAGACCTCGTACAGGCAAAAGCCATAGATATACAGCCTTTCCTTCTGGGTGTGTGGAACTATATCCTGCAGAACAGACCGGATAATAAGCACGGGCAGGATACACTTAAGCTGATCTATCTCGATAAGGAAAACCCAAACGACACAGGTGATTACAATCCATCCTTTGCAAATGGCTTCCGTACCGATCTTATCGTGAACCGCCCATCCTTTCCAGGAGTTGAGGCTAAACTCTCAGAAGCATATGGGGATGATATACATGACCCTGCGGCATATGATATCCCTGTCGTGGAAGGCGATGTGATCGAACCGAATAGTGAATCAGGCAGGGACAGTTTCCAAGAGGATGGCGATTGCACAAAGAGCGGATCAACCATCAACTATATCAACAACGGTGTCATTGTCGGATCAGTTCTTGGCGACCTGCATCTGTAAGGAGAAGTGACCATATGAATGATTTGTTACCACAACCAAATACCCCACCCTCCTTGCATCGTGCAAACATGGAAACGGAAAATCTCCAAAACGAGCTGTCACCGGCGGCCTATGCTGAACTTATGAACATGGTGACCAAATGCAAGCCGGAGCATGTTTCCATTGGCAAGGTGGAAGGAAATGTGATTGTCGATGAGGAATCAAATGTCCCCTTCCCCATCGATATCAGCCATGATTATTTCAACCTTTTCGTCATTGAGGGCGAAAAACTGCGGTCACGCCATTTTCAGATGATTCCTGAATGCTGCCTATGCGAAGAATATGCCACGGAGAGGCCGATAGCCAAGTGGCTTAAACCACTCACGAAAAGGGAAATAGCCGAGATCATGAAGTTCCCTACCATTGTGGCGAACAAAACACGCAGATATAATGGTGAGATCGACCCAACACAGAAATTTCATTATGGACATTTAACTGATATCGATGTACAGCATGGAATCATTTATTTCGGATTTAAGATGTCTGACTCCATAGACCAGTCGCTGATCGAATCACTTGTGGAAGATCTCCATATCGTTACCAAGCCACGCACCAGCGAATTTACCGAGATACACTGGTCCGTAAAGAATGCCGACCTGATCACCACGCTAAGCCGTCACGTGAAGCTTTCAAACCCCAAAAACTGAAGGAGAAGGAATACTATGGGCAAGGAACAAGAACTTGATAACGAAAAATGGGTGAATATCGAAGATGTGGCAGAGCATTTAAGTGTCACACCGGATACCGTTCGTACCTGGGTGCGCTCGGGGAAGCTCCCCGCAAACAAGGTCGGGAAGAGATACAAATTCAGGCTTTCTGAAATCGATAAGCTAGTACTCGAAGGAAAACTCTGATAAGCCTGGACGCTGGAAAGGAGCTATTATGCAAGATGATGAGATTTTAGGCAAAAAGACCGCCGCCATCAAAACAATAATGCCCACAAAGAAATCCTTCGAGGGTAATACAAAACCTATTACTCCCACTCTCGTCAACTATTTCTTTGGCAGGAATGGTGCAGGAAAATCCACGATAGCAAAAGCCATCGAGGCAGATGACGGCGTTGTTTGGGAAGATCTTAAAACACATGATTCTTTCGATGTAAAGGTTTACGATCAGGATTACATCGATGAAAATTTCACTGATTATACAGGGCTGACCGGACGCCTGATATTCCATAAGGCCAATGACCAGGCGATCAAAAAACAGGACGCCATCAAGGGCAAAATAGCGGATAATAGAAAAGAAATAACGGATTCACAGGAAGCCATTGGCAAGCTGTTATCCGATGATGATATTGCAAAGAAATACTGGGATCCATTTTGGAAACTGACCGATTATTGCAGAAAAACCTTCAAGAAATCAATGGCTGGATGCCTGAACGGAAAGGAACCCTTCTTTCGTGAGGCGAGTGCAAAGTGTGCAAGCACCACTCCCGTTGAGCATGATCCCAAGGCTCTAACCGAGGAATATAATGCCCTCTTCGCTTCAGACCTCCAGAAATATCCCACGCTGTCTTTTCCTTCAAATGCATACTCATTTGAAAACCTGCCAGGAGCGAAGCTAATGGGCACAGAAATCACCAGCAGCAGCAACAGACCATATGCCCTGTTTATCAAGAAGCTGGATGCCATGACCTGGGTGCAGACAGGCGTTGAGCATTATGCGTATCACGAAGAAAACAAGGACGGATTATGCCCTTTCTGTAAACAGGGACTTCCAAAAGAATTCAAGCAGGATATTGCAGACCTCTTTAACGAAGACTACGCCAGGAATATGGCAAGTCTGAATGCATACCTGGATTCCTTCAAGCAGACTCTGTCCTCGCTCTATCTTTCTCTCCGGGAGCTGGCAAAGAATCCATTCTCTGCCGTTTCTACATCTGCTCTTAATGCGCAGATTGAAACCCTCGGCACCGTAACGCAGGAATGCCTGAATACCATCCGTGAGAAAATTGCTAATCCCTCCGGCAAGTATACGCTTCCGGACATCCGCTCTGCAATTGAATCGATAGAACGGACTGTGAAGGATCTGAATACAAAGATTGAAGATAATAACAAACTCTTCAAAGAACGCGGCGACAAAGAAGTAGAACTGAAAAAGAAAGTATGGGAGTATGTGGCATTCTTGCTTGAGGATGATAACAAGAAATACCGCAAAGAACTGAAGGACACGGAGACACAGCGAACGGCTCTCTCCGCTCAGCTTAAAGCTCAAAAAGAAGAACTGGTCAAACTCCAGAAGGAACTTGAGGAAGCCAACTCGGAAGGTGTCCCTACTGAGGAAGCAATGTCCAAGATCAACGACCTCTTGCGGCACTCTAATTTCCAGGGCTTCGAGCTCCGTCCGGAGGATGGAAAGGAAAATGTATACGCCGTTATGCGGATGAAGGACGGTAAGCCTTATGAAGTTGCCGACAAGCTGAGCGAAGGCGAGCGCAGCTTTATCGCCTTCCTGTATTTCTACTATGATGTTCTTGGTTTCAAAGACGATGATGACAACAAAAAGAAAAAGCCCAAGGTCGTCGTGATCGATGACCCTGTCTCCAGCATGGATGACAGTGCCCTATTCATCATAGGCTCCCTTGTGAAGCAGCTTGCCGAGCGTTGCAGGATGCGTGGCACCCTTGTGGACGACAAGTATGGGGATGCTCAGATCGACCAGATTTTTATACTTACACATAATGTACACTTTCATAGAGACATCACCGCAGGTCGCTCCGTAGCTGATTATTATGACACTACCTCATTTTTCCTTGTTCGGAAGGAAAATAGCCGTTCAGAATGTAAGCGCTGTGTCAGACCATGCAGTGCCGGTCAGCATGAAAACTATAACCCGGTCAAGAACAGTTATTTCACCCTTTGGAGTGAATACAGGGAACTTAGAAGCCCCTCCGCGCTTATCAACGTCATGCATCAGATACTGGAGTATTACTTTGTTCAGCTCTGTGGCTATGATGGCGAAAAGCTCATAAATACCATTTTGAAAGAGCGGGAGGACAAGTTCTTCAACCGCCTTTCCGATGGGACGCTTGACACATCAGAATATAACCTTGCCGAAGCATTTATCTCCAAAATAACAACACCTCCATCCGTCATTGCCGAGGAGCACTTCATTGAGGACGAGAGCGATCTGGAACGCTACCGTGATATTTTTGAGCGTATCTTCCGGGCAATGGATCAACAACAGCATTTTGATATGATGATGGAAAGCGTTAACTGGAATAAATCATGATATGTATATTCCACGGCTTACTGCCGATACTACATAATGAAAGAAAGCAGGTGACAGTCCATGTACATCATACAGGAAGATGAAATAAAGAATCTCATCGGTGAGGCCACCGAATATGATAAAAAAGAAATGTTGGAAGAAAAAGATCCGCGAAGCTGGTGCAAGAGCATCAGTGCCTTTGCCAACGGCATTGGCGGCTCGCTTATCTTCGGTATCGTCGATAAGACCAATGAGGTGGTGGGACTTGACGATGCTGAGGGCGATTCTGAAAAGATCAGCCGTGTGCTACGAGACAAGATGGATCCCATCCCGCCGTTTAATCTCCGTTTTGCTACCGTTGACGGAAAGAAGCTGATCATCGTTGAGGTTTATCCCGGCTCCGAAACGCCGTATTTCTATGCAGGAAAGAGTGAGAGAACTGCCTATCATCGCGTTGGGAACGAAAGCGTCATCTGCAATTCAGCCAAGCTGAGAGAACTCACTCTTAAAGGCTCCGGGCGCAGCTTTGACAGCCTTCCATCAGGATATGAGTTCTCCAAGATGGCTTTTACCAAGCTCATCTCCACCTATTACCAGAGGGCACATAAAGATTTTCAGGACACTGATTACGAGTCATTCGGCATCCGGGATGTCAATGGCAACCTTACAAATGCCGGTGCGCTGCTTGCAGACAACTGCCCTATTTACCAGTCCCGTCTCTTCTGCACAAGATGGAATGGACTGACGAAGGCATCCGGTCTTCAGGACGCCCTCGATGATGCGGAATACACAGGAAGCCTGATCACGCTCCTTCAGGAAGGAGAAGCATTTGTGAAGCGTAATTCCCATAAAGGCTGGTTCAAGGAACCGGATCGGCGTGTCGAGCTTCCCGACTACCCGGAGCGTTCTGTGACCGAAGGTATCGTAAACGCCCTAATACATCGGGATTACCTCGTTTTTGGCAGTGAAGTTCACATCGATATTTTTGATGATCGACTCGAAATCTACTCTCCCGGCGGGATGTTTGACGGGATAAATATACAGGACCGGGATATCATGACCGTTCCCTCGCAGCGCCGGAATCCCATCATCGCCGATGTGTTCACACGCCTGATCTATATGGAGAGGCGCGGCAGCGGCTTCAAGAAGATCATCGAAGACTACCAATTCCAGCATAACTATACAGAAGAGCTTGCTCCTGCTTTTCGGTCGGAACATGGTTCGTTTTTCCTGACGCTGAAGAACCTAAATTATTACCAAGGTAATAAAGAAGGTAACAATCAGGGTAATGATCCAGGTAATAATCAAATCGGAGTGGACTGGACAGAACGCAAAGAGATGGTATTTGCCCTCATACAAAATAATCCCAGCATCAAGCTCGATGAAATCCAAGATCAGCTTAATCTGACCAGACGGCAGCTTACCCGAACTATTGATATGCTAAAAGATGAAAAAAGGTTGGAAAGAGAAGGTTCCCCAAGATCCGGAAGATGGATCACTCACCCGAATTGATACCCAAGGTAATGATAGGGGACTAATCCAGGTATTGAACCAATAGAAACCTTACATCAACCTTCCAAATTACTGTGCAACCCACGGAAACCAGCACAGAAATTAATGAGTTATGGATACTGTCCCTCACAATGTCCCTCACGGAGTCCCTCATGATGTCCCTCACGAGGATCTCACTGAAAAAATCTATGCAACGCAATTGTCCACCAGTCTCATCCGTCTGGTGGGCATTTTGCTACCTGGGTAGTTATCTTGGTAGGAATTAGGTATTAATACCCTACCCAAGGAAAGAAAGCAAAAAAATAAGACCGATTTCGGTCTCTCCATCAAAAATCCATGTGTTTTTGCCTCTTAGCACGATTTCTTAGTTGTAATCAATGTTTCAACTCTGCTCGTTGCAAACACCTCTACATTATTTACCCCTTTTCTCCCGTTTTCTTGATTTATTAGTACCTTTTTTGAAAAAACGAAAATGAAAAAATCATCTTTGCGCCGTAGCGTGTTGTGATTTAGGTTCCGGCGTTGGTAGCGGTAGGTATGGATGCTTTATATCCATCTACAGGTGCAGTAGTTGCATCTTTACCGATTGCGTACTGCATCTCGCCGCCTTCTGCTTTACCGGCATTCACAAGTTCCTGCGCTGAGCCGGTGTAGGTCAGGGCCTTGGCTGTCGGAGGCGTTTTAACGGTCGCGGGAGTTTTTGTCGCCGATTCCACCGAGAAGGTATTGGTAGCAGAATCAAACATCACCTTTGACAGATCAAGCTTTAAAGCGGGGCGAACACCACTCTTGTTGGTCACAACGAGGCCATACAAATTGACATTCCAGTTGTTCCACCTGTCCACGTACGCCGCAGCGTCATAACTGTAAGTGCTGCTCCCCTGCGAGCACAGCCACCAGGAAGAGCCTGCTCCTTTTCTCTTAGTCGCAGACAATTCTTGTGCAGTTGATGTATCAATCAGGGTTAAATCGGATATCACACTGCTGATTTCTGCGAGCGGCTGCCCCTCTCCAGTCAATCCATCCACATATGTCTTGATTTCGGAGTTTGCATAAACATTACCTCCTAACCTTTCGCTGTTAAATGCGTAAGTCCCAAAACCTGATTTTGGAAGCAGTGTGACCGTTGAACTAGAACTATCGTAAGCAATTACATACCAGGTTTGCCCGGACACCTCACTAATGGTCACCTCGGTATCGGTTGAAATCAAATTTTCATAGTCGTGATACTCTGAAGCCGGATTATATGTTGTACCATCTGCATACACCGTCAATCCCATCCCCGGCATCAGCCCGACGACCATCGCCAGCGTGAGCAAAAAGCCCAGCAGTTTCCTTCCTGATTTTCTTTTTTGTTTCATTACAAATTCCCTCCTAGAAAATAATTTTTATATGAAAAAGACCGCCGAACCTGACAGGGTATAGTAACCCCGTCAAATCCGACGGTTATCCATCACGAATATATTCTGATTTATAGGAAATAAGGGCGCACTCAACTATGCTGTGCTTGAGCAGAGCACTTAATGAGGGCAAGCCTTTGGCGCAGTCCGAATTTAGTGCGAGCCATAGACAGCCACTTAACGAAGTCAAGCTATAAGCGCAGACTGAGTTTAGTGGAGTGGCTAGTGCTGTGCTGTGCTGTGCTGTGCTGTCAGCGATTGTATTTCTTTGCAGCATAAGATGCAACCCCCTAGAATAATTATCATTACATACAACACTTATATTTTAGCATGGTTTACTGTTTTTTGCTTATTTTGTTTTGGATTTTCAACTGGATTTTTCTTTCCATCCCTTAAAACGATCACTCATATCCTGCTTTATATGGATGACATAGCTCACATAACTCAATTTACAAAATCTTTATACATGCCATTTTGCTAAGATGCTATAATTTTGGCATGAGCAATATATTTGTTGATCATATCAAAAGAAATAACGAGCAGCTAAAAAGAATAAAGCAGTATTTTAAGCTTTGTGAGAAAGATATAGTAAACAATAATTTATTCATGCTAAGAAGAACCTGCATGTATATCTCTATTGTTTATATTGTCATGTTCTTTCTTGCACTTTTTATGTTGCCATCATTTAAAAACTCGATCAGATACTTTGTCCTGACTCCTATTGTTTTAATAATCTACTTTTTTATAAATCTGACCATTATAAAAACTAAGTCCATATCGACGCTTTCATCCAAAATACTATGCCTTTCTTTCTATTCTCTTCTTTTTGTTTGTGTCCTCATAATGGACATAATAGCTTTTCCCAAAAAGGCTTCATTATGGTTTCCTTTTTTCCTGTTATCATTCCCTATTGTCTTTATTGATCGAATCTATAAAATAAGCCTCTACGAAACTATTTTTCTTCTTATATATGCATTTATGGCCTTGCTTTTTGAGCCATCAAATGTATTTTCAGTTGATATATACCGTGCAATTGCCGCATATTTTATTGCACTTTTGCTGGGCAGAATAATCATCGATATGCGTTGTAACGAAGGACTTGCCAGGATAAAGCTTTCTGAACTTAGCAGCTACGACTCTCTTACCCACACCCATAACAAAAGAACCTTTTATAAAAAAGTTCATGAATGGCTGGATAATAATCACTCACATCAAAACTATGCCCTTTGTGTCATTGATGTAGATGATTTCAAAAAAGTAAACGATAATCTCGGTCATGATGTTGGCGATCAGGTTTTAAAACATATCGGAGACCTTTTGGCCATGAATATACATGCCGGAGATATTGTTGGAAGATACGGCGGAGATGAATTTGTCCTCTTTATTCCGGATGCAAAAAGTCTGGACCTTACTGCATTTAAACTCAGAAATCTGCAAATGTTTCTCACTGATTTTTCAGTTAATGGTTCGGCTAATTTTACTGTCAGTATAGGTGCAGCTTTCGACAGTCTTGAAAGCGATCTTGAGGTTTTATTTAGAGTAGCTGATGATGCCCTTTACACATCAAAGCTCTGCGGAAAAAATATGAGTACTGTGTGGAGTACTCATAAGTTTGAAGTGCCGCAAAAGCATATACTTTTATACTTAAATCACAATGATGCGGAAATTCTCCCTCTCCTAAACAGCACTTTTGGTGATGACTATGACATCCTCGATATGGAATCCGGAAATGCACTTCCATATCTGTGCCAGCTGTTCGCTTCTATAGAGATGATCATAATGGAGTTTGATGAAAAAAACTCCGACGATATTCTGTTTTTGAAATATATAAAAAGAAGAGATAAATTCAACCATATCCATATAACAACAATTGCAGCTAAGGAATCCTCAGCTGCAACTTCAAAGGAGTATGGAATTAACACAATTTTCAAAAAAGATTTAAGCAGGATCACTCTGAACTCTTTGCTTAATTAAAATCGAATACTATATTAAATTTTTCATCAAAGGCAAGTTTTGCATCAAATGGTGTACCTTTTTTACTGATAAAACCGGAAATTGTATCTGTTTTCTTTTCGTTTATCAGTTTGGAAAACTGCTCCTTATCTATATCCTTGCCTGCAATCTTACCGACAAAGAAGCTGCAGCCTTCATCGCCCTTCTTATAATCCTCGCAGCGATATCCCATGTGACCTTTAATGATAGGCTTGCCACAGATTGGACACTTTAATTCTTCCAAAACCTCATCTTCGTTTTCAAAAACAAATCTGATCCCTGTAACCTTACCCTCATCATCCTTGCTAAGAGCGAGCATAGCCTCAAACTTCTTGCCACTCTTTGACTTAAAACCGCTGATTTTAGAAGTTATGCCTGCGCCCAAAAGTTCTTTTACCTGAGCATCCTTAAGCTTAACTCCGGCAATCTGGCCTATATTGAACTTACAGCTGTTTTCAGGGTCATCACGGTTGTAGTTCTTGCAGCCGTAGCCAAAAGATGTCTTGACAATTTCTCCGCCACACATCGGACATACAACGTCTTTGACAACCTGTGCTTCAACATTTTCGAAGTCAAAAGAAATCTCACTTTTTCCTTCTTCGTTTTTCTTAAGCACAAGGCACGCGTCAAATTTCTTATTTATTTTTCCCTTAAAGCCTCTGATAGTAGAAGTATGACCTTCTTTCAAAAGCTCAACCACATTTGCTTCAGAAAGCTGCTTGGATGCAATCTTGCCAATAAAAAATTTACAGGACTCCGGGTCCTCAGCTTTAAAATTCTCACAGCCAAAACCTATGCTCTTTTTTATAATTCTTCCGCCGCAGTCAGGGCAGACCACATCCTTTAGATAGTCAGGTTCTATTCCATCAAAATCAAAAACTATTGAAAGCTTTCCGTCTTCCGCAGTCTTTAGTTCAAGCTTTGCATCAAAGCTCTTTTTATTCTTACTCTTAAACCCCTTTATGACATCTGTCTTTCTCTCATTTACAAGAGTTTTAAGCGTTTCTGTATCAAGCTTTTTGCCAGCTATTTCACCGATGCTAAAATAACATGGATTTTCTTCTTTTGTCCTGTTCTCGCAGGTGATGCCATATCCTGTTTTTATGATTCTGCCACCACAGGCCGGGCATTTTAAATCCTCCACATATTCGATAGGAACGTCTTCAAAATTAAAACCGATGGACGGCTTTCCTTCCGCATCCTTTCCCATAACGAGACTTGCGCTGAATTTCTGCTTTTTTTTACTTGCAAAACCGTCAAGTACACCGGTCTTACCTTCTGTAAGAAGCTGTTTTACTTCGTCTTCTGATAAGTCTCTTCCTGCAATCTTACCTATACTGAATGAGCACTTTTTAGACTCATCAAAATAGTTACTGCATCCATATCCAAAGGAAGTTGTTGTAAGCTCTCCGCCGCAAACAGGACACTTTACACCTATCGGTTTTCTGGCTGCAATGCCCTTGGACTCTTTTCCCGTAAACCGGTTTATATGGTTAACTATCTCAGTCGTAAGATCTTTGTCTATCATTCTGGAAGTCTCGCGCCTGATATAGTCTTCAAGTTTTACCCTGTAATCACCGGCATCAACAGAGCCGTTGTATATTCCCTCAAGTCCTTTTTCCCAACTGGCTGTCATCTCAGGATTTAAAAGAGTCGGAACAGAAAGATAAACAACTTCGTATATCATTTCTCCCAGATTTTCAGGTGTTATGATCTGACTCTTGCTCTGATTCAGGTACTTTATATCAATCAGCTTTTTGATGATTCCTGCTCTTGTAGCCGCAGTTCCAATGCCCTTCTTTTTTATCTGCTCACGAAGTTCTTCATCTTCTATGAGATTTCCTGCATTCTCCATGGCAATTACAAGATCACCTGAAGTATACCTTTTAGGCGGTGCTGTAGCGCCTTCCCTTATATTCATGCCATTTACAGATATCGGATCACCCTTATGGGCTGTAGAGGCGAACTTAATAAATTCTTCTTTGGAAATACCAACATCCTCTTCATCAAAGACGCTATCTCCCGATTCGCCCCGGCTGTTCTCGCTTTCACCTGAATTTTTCTTCTCTTCAGGGATTCCCAAAACAGCTCTGAATCCCGGAGCTGTCATGACCTTGGCAGAGGCAAAGAATTTTTCGCCACCCACATCAATCTGCAATTTAGCCGTTTTATACTCTGCAGGCGGATAGAAAATAGCCAAAAATCTTTTGCATATCATAAGATATACATTTTTTGACAGAGCTGACAAAGAATTAATGGCTGCAGTCTGACCTGTAGGAATAATGGCATAGTGATCTGTTACCTTACTGTCATCGGTATAATATGATTTTTCAATTCCTTTATACAGACCGTTTTTAAGGACATGCCCGGAAAATTCAGAGACTTCCTCTACTCCTGACAACCCCTTTATATTCTTATAGATTTCTTTGGCTACAGCTGTTGTGAGAACTCTGGCATCAGTTCTGGGATATGTTGTAAGCTTTTTCTCATAAAGCTCCTGTGCGATATCAAGAGTCTGGGAAGGACTTATCTTAAAGCGCTTGGTACAGTCGGCCTGAAGCTCAGTAAGGTTGTATAAAAGGGGCGCTTTCTTTTTAGATATGCCATCTTCAATGCTGTCTATTACGGCTGACTTTCCCGATAGAGAATCAATGAGCTTTTTTGCATCCTCTTCTTTTTTGAAGCCATTCTCCTTGTATAAAAGCGGGGACTCAAAAAAGGCTGTTCCGGTAACAGCCTTCCACTCAGCAAGTATATTCGCATCAGAAAAAGAACCTACAATCCTGTAAAAAGGAGTCTTGACAAAGTTCCTGATCTCCCTCTCTCTTCTGACAACCATTCCCAAAACACAGGTCATTACACGCCCTATCGCGATGGCGGTATATGACTTTGTGGCAGCTGCATCGTTTATAAGCTTTCCGTATTTAACTGACAGAGCACGTGAAAAATTAATGCCAAGGCTATAATCCTCAATGGCACGCATGATTCCAGACTTTCCAAGAAGTTCATAATCTGACATGGGCCTTGCTTCTGCAATGCCTCGCCTAACCTCTTCATCAGTCATAGAATCAATCCAGACTCTCAGCTCAGTCATTCCCTCTCTGACACCACCATAGTTTCTGATGTTCTCCTCAATGGTCTGACCTTCTTTTCCTGAGTCACCTGCCCAATATACAGTATCTATGTCTTCCCTGTGCAGCAGAGAATTCACAAGCTTATACTGATCGGCACTTGCCTTAATTACTCCATATTTATAATTAACAGGCAGAAACGGTAAATCTTCCAGTTTCCACTTTTTGTATTTTTCATCATATTCTTCCGGGTATACCATTTCCACAAGGTGGCCAAAACACCAGGAAATAACGTAAGTGTCATTCTCAATATACCCATTATTATTGCCGGAAACATTAAGTACTCTGGCAAAATCCCTTGCCACAGATGGTTTCTCGGTTATTATAAGTTTTTTACCCATTCGTCAATTCATCTATTCCAATCAGCCGCACCTTGCTGTTTGATTGCATTGATGCATTAATGAGCCATGCATCAAATCCTGCGGTTGAAAAGAAATAGTAATAATCTCCCTCAAGTCTTGCAAGTCTTGCGCAGGATTCAAGTTTTTCATAGTCTTTATGTGTAACAAGGTTCTGCCATTTACACAAACAAAGGGCAGTATCTCCCATGTCGCTCTGCAAAATGATATCAATATTACCATCCTTGCCAAGCCACTGTCCATCGTCTCCGATTTCAAACGGGAAGGTACCCCTTTCTTCAGATTTAAAGATATATTCTCTGCATACAGCTTTGAAACTATCGCTTGCATAACTTTGAATACCTGCAGATATAAATATATCATAAAATTTATCTGTCGGCATCAAACATAGGTTGCTTTCATTTGGAAAAATGAATTTGAAATAAAAGTTAAGCAGTGGGTCTGCAATCTTGTAAACTCCCTTTAAAACATTCTCTCTTCCTGCATTTCCAAAGGAATATCCCTTGCAGGCAAAATCATGATGAATAAGGGTTTTTAAGTATACTGAAATCTTGGCTCTTGAAAATCCGGTAGCATGGTAGAGGTCATTGAGCTTGTTTACTCCCCTTGCCATCTGGGACATAATCGTGTTATATACAGCTGTCTCACGCAAAGTATATTCTATAAGCCTTTTAGGTTCCCCATATAAAAAGCTTCCCGGATTCAAAAAATTCTTACATATATTTTCTTTAAAAGAAAGTTTGTCATCAAAATACTTCCAAAGAGCCGTCTGCCCTCCAAGAACCGAATAGGTCAGTACCGCATCGCGAAAAGACATATTTGGAAAATATGCTCTCATTTCTGAAAACGGAAGCGGCTTTATTTTCCTGAATCCGGCGATATTACCTGCAAGATCGCCAAGGCTTGCCACCATATTGTTTTCAACCCAGTTTATATCATGACTGACAAGAAGGATCAGTATCTGTCTTTCTCTGCCGTTTTCAGACATAAACTCCACCATTTCCTTCATGAAATCACTTGTCCTGGAGATTATATTTTCAAAAGACTCAAAGACAAGTATGAGTGGTGCTCTGTTCATGCCATCAAGTAAAGCGTCAAAAAACTCCTTAAAATCAGGATATTCAGAAATGCTGATTCCTTTATTTTTTAGTTCTCCCGCCCACAAAAAAAGCTGCTCTCTCTCTGACACGGAGCGAGCAGTAAAATAATAATTTTTTCTGTTTTCTATGAACTTTGTCAAAAGAGAGGTACTCTCAATATTCCTGTGGCCATAAACCACAAGAATATTGGAAAGTCCGCTTTCATAGTATCTGTTTAGGAAAGATAAATCTTCTCTTCTTTGTTCTTCCATAACCCCAATATATAAATCAAATTATTTTTTGTTAATGTATCCGCTTGCCTTCAAAAGTTCTGCACACTCTACAGCTCCGCCTGCTGCTCCGCGAAGTGTATTGTGTGAAAGACCGACAAACTTATAATCATAGATTGTATCCTCACGAAGTCTGCCGATGCTTACACCCATTCCGCCTTCATAGTTAACATCAAGAGTAACCTGTGGTCTGTTATCATCCTGCATATACTGAATGAACTGCTTGGGTGCGCTTGGAAGCTGTAATTTCTGAGGAAGTCCGGAAAAGCTCTCAAGCTTCTCGATAAGTTCTTCCTTGGAAACATTCTTTTTGAATTTAACAAATGCAGCTGCTGTGTGACCGTAAAGAACAGGAATTCTTATGCACTGGCAAGTAATCTTAACATCGTCAGCAGGAACAATAACTCCGCCTTCAACCTTTCCCCAGATTCTAAGCGGCTCTTTTTCAGACTTCTCCTCCTCACCTGAAATAAAAGGAATGACATTGCCAACCATTTCAGGCCACTCTTCAAAGTTCTTGCCGGCACCTGAAATAGCCTGATATGTTGTGGCAACAACTTCGTATGGCTCATACTCTTTCCATGCTGTAAGAGCAGGTGTATAGCTCTGAATTGAGCAGTTTGGCTTTACGGCAATAAAGCCGTTAGTTGTTCCAAGTCTCTTTTTCTGGAACTCGATAACATCCATGTGTTCAGGGTTGATCTCAGGGATTATCATCGGAACATCAGGAGTCCATCTGTGAGCACTGTTATTAGAAACTACAGGAGTTTCTGTCTTGGCATACTCTTCTTCGATATGTTTGATTTCATCCTTGGACATGTTGACTGCAGAAAGTACAAAGTCAACATCCTCAGAAACAGCCTTAACATCTGTAACATCCTTAACAACGATATTCTTAACAGACTCAGGAATCGGGTTATCCATCTTCCATCTTTTTCCTACTGCTTCCTCATAGGTCTGACCTGCGCTTCGCGGACTTGCTGCAATAGTTGTAACTTCAAACCACGGATGGTTATTGATGATGTCAATAAATCTCTGACCAACCATTCCTGTTCCACCAAGTACTGCAACTTTTAACTTCTCGCTCATAATAAAAAACTCCTCCATATTATTAATATTTGTGAATTTATGCTAAGCTGTTAATAAATTCATTATTCATCTTAACGACTTCAGACATACACTTAAGGCTTGGTGCTCCGATAGTCAGGCGTTTGTTTACACATGTTTCCAAACTGATTTCATCATATATGTCTTCATCAAACAATTCTGAAAAATCTTTAAGCTCACTGATCTGTAAATCATCAATTGCACAGTTCTTATCTATGCAATAAAGCACAAGTCTTCCAATAACCGAATGGGCATCTCTGAATGGCATTCCTTTTTTTACAAGATAATCAGCTGCGTCTGTTGCATTGGTAAAACCAAGCATAGCACTTCGCTTCATGTTCTCTTTATTAAATGTAAGAGTAGATAACATCTGCGTAAAAAGTATCAGGCAATTAGATGTATTGTCCACGGCATCAAAGAAAGCCTCTTTATCTTCCTGCATGTCCTTGTTGTATGCAAGAGGTATACCTTTCATGGTAGTCAAAAGACTCATCAGATCTCCATATACTCTTCCGGTCTTGCCTCTTACAAGCTCTGCTATATCAGGGTTCTTTTTCTGAGGCATAATGCTTGAACCTGTTGAATAGGCATCATCAATAGTTACAAATCTGTACTCATTGGAATTCCAGATGATGATCTCCTCACTAAATCTCGATAAATGCATCATCACTACTGAAAGAGCTGACATAAATTCCAAAAGATAATCCCTGTCTGAAACAGAGTCCATACTGTTAAGTGTAGGTCCGTAAAAATCAAGGAGTTCTGCAGTGTATTCCCTATCCAGAGGATATGTGGTTCCTGCCAGGGCTCCGGCTCCCAGTGGGCAATAATTCATTCTCTCATATATATCTTTCATTCGGAGAACATCTCTTTTAAACATCTCAAAGTACGCACCGAAGTGGTGTGCAAGTGTAACAGGCTGTGCCTTCTGAAGATGAGTAAATCCGGGCATATAGGTCTGAAGGTTCTCCTCCATTATGCCATTTATCACTTTCAGAATATCTGTCAAAAGACCTTTTATATGCTCTACTTCGTTCCTTGCATAAAGCCTCATGTCAAGGGCTACCTGATCGTTTCTGCTACGTCCTGTATGAACCTTTTTGCCTGCATCACCAATCCGCTCTATAAGATTAGCTTCCAAAAAGCTGTGAATATCTTCATATCCGGTAGTTATTTCAAGGTTGCCTGCCTTTACATCTTTAAGTATTGAATCAAGACCATTTACAATATCTTCCATTTCTTTACCGGAAATAATGCCCTGTTTTGCCAGCATACGTGCATGAGCCTTACTTCCCAATACGTCAACTTCCAAAAATCTCTTATCAAAAGTAATCGAAGCATTAAAACTCCATGCAAGTTCATTTATGCTGCCTGTAAATCTTCCACCCCAAAGCTGCGCCATTTATTCTTCTCCTCGAAAAACGATTGTTTTTATCTGAATAAGTCCGGTCGGATGCTGATACCGCGACGCACAGCTGATCCGTTTTGATAACCGATCAAAATACGTTCGCTAACAATATTCAGCTCCTGAACCGATTTATTTACTTTGCCGGATTAAAGTCTTAAAAAATTATAATCCAAACTTAACATATATGAAAAGCCCAAAACTAGATAAAATATCAACAAAATTTTTAATGGATTATTTTATTTCTTGTGTAGAAAAAACAAATGTCCGTGTAATGAAGACATTTTTCATTTAACAGTCCATATTTATATTTTTTATCTCGCAGAAATTTGCGAAAAAAGTATGAATTTTTTATTAAATAAATATGTTGAAAAAATAAAATCTCAGTGTATACTTTTTTCTGTTGAAAAAAAATGACATTATGCGGAGGAAAAATTAAAATGGCAAAAGTTAATGATGAAGCAAAAATGAGAATGCTTGGGGAGGCATTTGGTACCGGAGAGAACTATTTGGCAACTGCTTATGCATTTACAACTCCCGGTTGCAACCTATTTTCAATGTTTGGACTTATTGGCGTTCTTATCGGTGAGATGGTAGACAAAGAAGGCTACAGAACAAGGCACAATGTTTACCTTGGTGTTACTGCTACAGGCGTTAATGTAGTTATCCTTGATGGTCTTAACAACAATAAGATTAAATATGCAGAGAAGTTTAATTTCTCTGAGCTTGAAAAAATTGTTGCTCTTGATAGAAAGACATGCTCATCACTTCATATGGTAAAAGCCGGAAAGAAGTGCACACTTCAGTTGCCGAAAAAGATTCTTGGCGCTAAGCTTGCAACTCAGAAAGAAGATGCTTCAGCTGTAGTAGCAAAAATTAATGAACTTACTTCTGCAACAAACGTAGCTTAATCACTAATCTAAAAGCACAAAAAGGGCTGTAAAAATGATTATTCATTTTTACAGCCCCTTTTCATCAAACCGATGCTATCTCTCTTGTGGCGATAACACTTACTCCGGTTCCCGCAACATCTTTTATTAAGACATCTCCGATATGAGCGGGAGCACTGACAACTGCGCTGTCAATATCCTTCATAACTTCAAATATTTTGTCCTTTGGAATATCGCTTGCAGTTTTTACTGATACTCTCTCTTTATCTCCACCTGTTATTCTGATGGTACTTGTAACAATCCTTGTTGGATTAACAACTTCTTTTCTTGCATATATATCGCCCTTGGGGCAGGTATTGCCAAAAACTTCCAAAACTTCTCCGTTTTCCATTGATACAGTTAATTGGCATCCCATTGGGCACCCTATACAGGTAAGTTCTCTTTTCTCCATTTCCTATACCTCTATTTTCCTGATCATTTTTATAAAGATCTTTCAAGTTCTTTGAAAGTAGTTATCTGAGTCGATAACACTTTCTTAGTTTAGCTGTAATCTTTAGATTCAATCACTCATTCTCAATCTTAACCGTTATCTTCTTAAGTCCGCCATGCTCCTGAATCTGGCTTTTTCTTAGTATTATCTGTTCCATTTCACCGGGAGCCATGATTCTCTTTTGATTATGCATGATGCGCTCATCATCAAAGTACACGCTGACAAAAGAGTTCTTGTAAATATCACCGACTCTGAATCTTACTGTCAAAAGATCATCCATGCGTTCGGGATTGATAGAACTTGGAACCGTATATCTGGCACCCTCTGTAGCCGTAATTTCAATTGTCTCTGCGCTACTCTCATCTTTGCAGCCATCATTTATGTATTTAACAGCATTCTGACCGGCTCTCCCCGCCTCTTCTGAAACATAGTCCACAAGATCGTGAACATGAAGTACATTGCCGCAGGCAAAAACTCCGGGAATATTGGTCTCAAGTGACTCATTTACAACAGGTCCTGAAGTAACAGGGCTCATTGTTACTCCTGCTGATCTTGAAAGCTCATTTTCAGGAATAAGTCCGCAGGACAATAAAAGTGTATCGCAGGTATATCTCTCTTCTGTGCCTTTTATAGGCTTTCTGTCAGGTCCGACTTCAGCAATAGTTACGGCTGTCACATGGTCTTTTCCCTCAATATCAACAACCGTATGGGAAAGCTTAAGAGGAATTCCATAGTCGTCAAGACACTGAACAATATTTCTCTTAAGTCCTCCTGAGTAAGGCATAAGCTCTGCTACAACCTTTACCTTTGCTCCCTCTAATGTCATACGACGAGCCATGATAAGTCCAATATCACCGGAACCCAGAATAACAACCTCTCTTCCAGGCATATAACCTTCTATATTCACAAGTCGCTGTGCAGTTCCTGCTGAGAATATTCCTGCAGGTCTGTAACCTGGAATATTTAAGGCTCCTCTTGGCCTTTCTCTGCATCCCATAGCCAGAATAACGGCTTTTGCAGAAATTTGGAACATTCCATCTTCCCTGTTCATGGCTGTTACTATTTTGTCTTTTGATATATCCATTACCATGGTATTTAATTTGTACTCGATACCAAGGTCGTAAACCTGCTTAATAAATCTGTATGCATATTCGGGACCTGTGAGTTCTTCCTTAAATGTATGGAGACCGAATCCGTTGTGAATACACTGATTTAAAATTCCGCCAAGTTCATGATCTCTCTCAAGAATCAAAATACTGTCATTTCCGGCTTTTTTGGCTGCAACTGCGGCTGCAAGTCCGGCAGGTCCGCCACCTACGATAACTATATCTACTGTTTTCATTATAAGCTTGCCTCCCCTTTTGTTCTTTCAAGGACAATGTACGATTTGCCACCGCTCTTGGTTATTTTTTCGTATGGGAGTCCTAATTCTCTATTGATGATTTCCATTGTTCTGGGGCTGCAAAAACCTGCCTGACATCTTCCCATTCCTGCTCTTGTCCTGCGTTTTACTCCATCAAGTGAGCGCGCGCCAAGAGGTCTGTGAATGGCATCAAGTATTTCTCCCTCTGTTATGGATTCACATCTGCATACGATAGTTCCATATGCCGGATTCTTCTTAATAAGCTCATTCATCTCTTCTACTGAAAGGCCTTCTGTTCTGGTAATCCCTTTTCTTGTGCCTTGCCAGTTTTCTTTTTCCTCTAATGAAAGCATGTCTTTTATCATATCTCCAACCATTTTTCCAATAGCAGGCGAAGCCGAAAGCCCCGGTGACTCAATTCCGGCTACATCAATAAACATCGGAGCATCCTTTACTTCCTCGATAATAAACTCATGCCTCTCAAGGTGAGCCCGTAGCCCCGCAAAAGAAGTAATAACATTTCTCATAGGAAGGTTCTTAACATTTTCACCGGCCTTTAAAATAACTTCATCAAGTCCTGCCTGCGTTGTGTTATTTCCCTCTTTATTCTCAATATCAATGGCTGTTGGTCCGACCAGGAGATTTCCATGTACAGTAGGTGTTACCAAAACGCCCTTACCATATTTTGTGGGCTGGGGGAAAATAGTATGTGACACAAAGTCACCAACCTGTTTATCCAACAGGCAGTAATCACCTCGTCTTTCAATGATATGCATCTTATCGCTGCTGACCATGTTGTGGATCTCATCAGCATGTACGCCGGCTGCATTTACAATCAGACGGCTCACGTACTCTCCGTTGTTTGTACGAACATGAAAGAGGCCGTCTTCACCTTTTTTGATATCTTCAACTTCCGTGTTAAATCTGAACTCAACACCGTTCACATTGGCATTTTCAGCCATGGCAATTGTAAGCTCGAAAGGACAGATGATTCCGCCTGTAGGTGCAAATAAAGCTCCCTCAACATTGTCTGAAAGATTTGGCTCCATCTCATGAGCTTCTTCTTTAGTAAGGATTTTAAGCCCCTTTACTCCGTTTTTTACACCTCTGTCATATAAAACCTTAAGTCCGTCAAGCTCTTCTTTATGCACACATACAACCATGGAACCGTTTCTCTTAAATGGAATGTCCAGATCTTTTGTGAGCCGGTCCATCATCTCGTTGCCCTCAACATTTAATTTAGCCATAAGAGAGCCTTCTTCAGCATCAAAGCCGGCATGTACTATGGCTGAATTGGCTTTTGAAGTTCCTTCGCATACATCCTCGCATTTTTCAAGAACGCATGCTGTAAGCTTATATCTTGATACTTCACGTGCTATAGCGCTTCCGGAAACGCCGGCACCTATGATCAATACATCAAACATAATAATCTCTCCTCTGAAAAACGATAGCTTTCATCCGATAAATTTAAGTCGAATGCGGATATCTTTATATTTACTCGCGGGCCCACCCTCTGGTTGAGGCAACAGCCTGCTTCCATCCGGCAAGTTCTTTTTCTCTTTTTTCTTTATCCATGGAGCTTTTAAACTCTTTGTCCACAGCCCAGTTGCTGATAACATCCTCCTTGCTCTTCCAATACCCGACTGCAAGCCCCGCAAGATAAGCAGCTCCCATGGCTGTTGTTTCAACACAGCTTGGTCTTACAACATCTGTGTCAATAATGTCTGATTGGAACTGAAGAAGAAAATTATTCCTGGAAGCGCCGCCGTCAACGCGAAGGCTCGTTAATTTCTTGCCCGTATCAAGTTCCATTGCTGCAAGCACATCAGCTGTCTGAAATGCAAGCGATTCTACCGTTGCTCTTATGATGTGATACTTATTTACGCCTCTTGTAAGTCCAACGATTGCTCCTCTTGCATAAGGATCCCAGTAAGGAGCTCCAAGTCCTGTAAAGGCCGGAACTACATAACAGCCGTTTGTATCCTTTACTCTTGTAGCAAAATACTCCGAATCAGGAGCTGAATCAATCGCTCTAAGTTCATCACGAAGCCATTGAATAGCCGCTCCTGCCACATATACAGAGCCTTCTATTGCATATGTAACTTTTCCGTCAATGCCCCAGGCTATTGTTGTCAAAAGATCATTCTTGGAATAAACCGGTTTATCTCCGGTATTCATAAGCATGAAGCATCCGGTTCCATATGTGTTCTTGGCATCACCTTCATTGAAACATGTCTGTCCAAAAAGTGCTGCCTGCTGGTCTCCCGCTGCACCTGCTATCCTTATTGGACCTCCAAAGAATTCGGGATCGGTCTCGCCATATATACAGCTTGAGGGCTTAACTTCAGGAAGCATGCTCATGGGTATATCAAGAATTTCGCAAAGCTCCTTGTCCCACTCAAGTGTATTGATATTAAAAAGAAGTGTTCTTGAAGCATTTGAATAATCAGTTACATGAACCTTCCCCTTTGTAAGCTTGTAAATAAGCCATGAATCAACGGTTCCAAAACAAAGTTCCCCGTTCTCCGCTCTTTGCCTTGCCCCGTCTACATTGTCCAAAATCCATCTTATCTTTGTACCGGAAAAGTATGGATCGAATTTAAGTCCTGTCTTACACTGAAACTCTTTTACTATTCCCGGTCTTTCAGCTTTCATCTTCTCTGCAAAATCCGCTGTTCTGCGACACTGCCAGACAATAGCATGTGTTATAGGCTGACCTGTTTTTCTATCCCAGACTATAACTGTTTCTCTCTGATTGGTAATTCCAATCGATGCAATATCTTCAAAACTTGCATCAATTTTGTTCATTGCTTCTCTGGCTACAGATAACTGTGTCTGCCATATTTCACTGGCATCATGTTCAACCCAGCCCGGTTCAGGAAAAAACTGTGTAAATTCCTTTTGAGCACAGGAACAGATTTCACCTTTTTGATTAAAAAGAATACATCTGTTACTTGTAGTTCCAGAATCCAAAGCCATTACATATTTAGACATAAAAAATTCCTGCCCTTCCCCAATAGTCATAAATTTCTCTTTTATGATAAGTCCTTATTGTGCTATTTGCAATACTTTCACAATATTAAGGACTAATTTTTGTTGCTTTTGCACAAATTAAATAAATGCTTTTTGTTGGAAACTGATATATCATTTTTAGTTTTCTTGTGATTTAAAAAATCCCCTAAACCTGCGTTATAGCAAATATTCTTTTTCTGGTTTATAATATTATCACAATATCAAATATTAAATTATTAGAGGAGGTTTTCATGTCCATAGGAAGAGAAGATCTTATCCATTCACTGGCAAAATCAATGGGCGTTGGCGATGCCCAAAAATCAAAGATTTCCTCAAGTAAATACAACGTCGATGCAGGCTCTTTATACTGCAACGGACATGTTATATCAAAATCTACAATAGACCAGGCAAAGCTCTATTTCACAAGTCAGTACAGAAAGCTTGCCGTAAAAGACGATGAAGGTGCAAAAGACCTTGCTACTTTATATGAGGTTGCCTCAGAAGCCATCAGTATTCTTACGGAATCCGGAAATAAAGGTACAAATGCCACCTGAATGATTCATTGTGTCTCTATGGCTTCATAGGCTGTATAATATGTTTCTATCCTGTCAAATCTATAATATGCATCACCTTTAATAGTCGCCAGACTCATGGGATCAATACACACTTCATCTGTGTTTGAAGGAATGAGCCAAATACAGTCCACAAGCTCATCTCCGTCAAAGAAAAGCACATAAGCATCTACTTTTACTTTTCTGTCTGATTTATTATCAGCAGCCAAAACAACTGAATTTCCGTCAACTTTTGTATAAACCATAACTTCATCAGTCATGTCCTCTTCATAGGGGACTCTTTTTGTTATGGTGAACTCATACATCGAAGGTTTTTTCCCGCCAAGTTCACTCTTGTCAAACCTGCCCTCAATTACAAACTGTGCTCCGTCAGGTACAACTTCAGACGTTTTTTCCGAAATTGCTATTTCATTCCCCTCTTCATCTCTTGCGGTAAATATGCACTCATATCTGTGAAGATTACCTGTCTCATTCTTCAATACAATAACAGGGTTACAGTTGTGATCATCCTCTCTGAAATACTGAGCAACTACTACTGTTCCCAGAGGAAGACCACCATAGGATGGCATGTCATCATCCGATGCTCCGACAAAGCCGCTGGCCGGTTTAATATCATAGTTATTTTCTATCTCCTCAAACTTTTCAAAAATAGTATCAGGATAGTCTCTGTAATCAATGGAGTCATTTTTATTTTCATTAACTTCTTTTTCATCATTTTCTTCTTTTGCACCGGCAATTTTGCTGTCACTTTTTAACAAACCTGCGCTATCATCACTAGCACCTTCACTAACATAATGAATATCCTTATCTTCTCTTGATGAATTGCTTTCAGTATCTACACTGTCTGCCTCTGAGTTCAATTCTTTATTCTCAAGAAAAGACATATCAAATCCCATATTGGTGTAATTATCATAAATAATTTGTCTGGCAAAAGGCATTCCTGTTCCCTTATCAAAAGGCAACGAAATACCGTAACAATTTAAGTACATGATGATCGGAACGAGCATTCCTCCAAAAGACATGCCAAGTGCTCTGACAATATTTATTGATTTTTTCTGTAAAAAGCAATAAATACTCAGACAAAACGCTATAATAGATGGAAATATTCCAACTAATATGAAAGATGTTGCAAAACCAAGTACAGATAATAAAATTGTAATTACAAGCAATTGCATGAAATTACCCCTCATTTTATGTGCACTTTGCACAAAAGTTATTATCATAAAAATGTCAATACTTGTATCTATATTTTTTTATACTACAATATATTGTAGTTAGAATGTTAATGAATTTTCGTTTTTTTGAGGAGGACGTGTTATGAATAAAGTTGCTACTTTGGAGGCTTCAGACCTGCTTATTATACGTAGCATTCTTCGTTCTATGACCAATGAGCACTGGTCCGTTGCGGAAGCGCTGGATGAATATGATATACCTGAGGAACTTCGTGATGAATACGAAGCTCAGATAGAAGCCTGTTTCGTCGATTGACGGCAGGCTTCAATAATGTCCGGTATCTGAACATTATTGAAGCATTTTTAAATTAAACCGTTTCACGACTGGCAGAACTTCCACCTGAATCATTTACAGCATTTCAATTTTGAATACAACAGGCATATCACTTCTATATTCTGTCTTTAAGTGGAGTCCATCATCTTTTCTATCAAAACTTACAGGACTATTATCCGCTAAAATACTGATATTTTTGATAATACCCGAAAATCCCCTTGAACTTGCAGCATCTTTTTGAATACCCAGGCTCTTAATTATATACTCACCGTTATCAGCACATTTGAGCACATGAGCATAAATATTTCCATGCCCTACTGTAAATCTGATATCTTCAGGTGTGTAAATAATCTTACTCTTATCGGTAAACTGACCTCCTGCCATCTTGGTTGGACCTTCCTCTGCGACTCTGTATGGCTTTGAATCATAAATCGCCTCTCCGTTTTCAGAAAGCCACTTTCCAATTCCAAGAAGCGTTTTCTTATCATCTTCCGATATTGTTCCATCAGGCTTTGGTCCCACATTAAGAAGCATATTTCCATTTTTGGAGACGGCATCAATGAGATTGCATACAATTTCCTCTGAATCCTTGTACTCGTTGTCTGTTGTGTAACACCATGAGCGTCTTCCAATGGCAGTATCTGTCTGCCAGATAAAAGGCTGTGCAGTAGCCATCTGTCCTCTTTCAACATCAGGAACTGCAACTCCGAACGGGAAGGCGTCATGCTTATAATTGATCACACCGACCTTTCCGATTTTCTCCATCTCATTATAATAATATGCCGCCATTTCCCTAAGATATTGCTTTAAACACGCTTCCTGTATCCACCAGTCAAAATAAAGGACTTCAGGATGATAATTATCAATGATTTCCCTGGTTCTTAGAAGCCAATCCTCCATAAACTCTGCGGTCGGTGCAGGCTCAGCATAAAGATCATAGTGATCGGCAGGTTCCTTCATCGCCGGCCAATAAAGGCTATCTTTTGTAATGGAATCATTTATATCACTCTCAAAATCTCTTCCATGGCTCATAAAAAACCAGTGCTCAATTCTGTGAGAAGAGGCTCCCAGTCGCATTTCTTTTTTCTCTACGCTCTTTTTAAGCTCTCCAAGATAATCAATCTTTGGTCCCATCTCATAAGAATTCCACTTTGAAATTTTACTCTTATACATCTGAAAACCATCATGATGTTCAGCTACAGGAACTACATATTTAGCTCCGGCCTTTTTAAAAAGCTCCGCCCATTCATCAGCATTAAATTTTTCTGCTTTGAACATGGGAATAAAGTCTTTATACCCAAAGTCCTTGTGAGGTCCGTAAGTATTTACATGATGTTCAAACTCTCTTGTTCCCTGAATATACATGTTTCTTGAATACCACTCATTAGCATATGCAGGAACAGAATATACTCCAAAATGAATGAATATTCCAAATTTTGCGTCTGAATACCACTGTGGCACTCTGTAATTTGATAATGAATCCCAATCCGCTGTGTAAGTCATTTCTTTCTAGTCCTAGCTATCCCTTTCTTTTTTGTCTTTTCTTTATCATCTCGCAAAAGATCCATTCCCACATCATATACCTTTCCCTCAACTGCATCCCCAAGCCACTGGGCCATGGATATACCATTCTGGGTAAAAGCTGTAAAATGGAGCTCTCTTACACTGGTGTGAACAGTTCCTCCCATTGTTATAAGGGGAATTTTCCAATCATCTATAAAGATTCCAAAAGCCGGAGTTATACTCTTTAGCTCTTTTATCATATGACGAAGCTGCAAGTAATATTCATCCTGAACAGCTGCGTCTGTCTCATATTTCTTGCGAATAATGTCATTGTAATAAGCGCTCAGAAGATAATCTCTGGTTGAGCTTGAATAAAGAAGTTTGAATCTGTCCCCATACTTTGTATATAATGCTTTATACCAGTCCAAAGTAATATTGTCTGATACTATGGGCTTCCAAAGGCTTTCCTTGGTCTTCCAGATATTCTTTGCGGTTTTTCTCCAGTTCTTATATAAGAGCTGACCACTATCAGAAAACAATGTGATATTTCCGGCTCCCGGATAATAATCATCCACAATCTCTCCTGCAAGTGCAGGCACCGCAAAGGCTCCGGCTGAATTGCCGGCTATTAAAAGCTTTGACGGCTTTGGAAATAGTTTTTTGGAGACTTTCATACTCTCCAAAAAATTTACATATCCATGGAAGTGAAGCACTTCCTCCTTGCCATCTTCCGATTTGTAAGTATAATCATTGTTGCCGATATGAAAATCTCCGGTTGCATATGTTATTACCACAAAGCTCCAGTCCTTGAACGGATTTTTATCTGATGATATATCCGTAATCCCCACATTGATATTCATAATCTGGGTAAAGGGCCTTAAATTGTTCCAATAAAAGTTTGGCAGGTGAGCTGCTACTTTCCCACCGGTAACAGGCCTTGCTGCAGTATACTCATTCCATGCAACTCCGCCTCCCGATAAAAAGATACACAATTTGTCAGGATTAGCTATTTTAACGTAAATATAGTACTCGGAGCCGTCTCCGGAAAGCCCCTTTGGAAGGCTTACTCTGTACCATGTCATCTCCTGAGGATCATCCGGAAGTTCATCTGCAAGTCTGTTTCTGTCCTCCATGGCTTTGCCTATAGAGTTCTCAACAAAATCTCCCACCTTACTTGCAAAGACAATTCCCCTTTTGAAGTTGTTTTTATTAAGTCTGTTTTTTAAACTCATGAAACACCTATTACACTTTGTGATGATATACGGATTGCTCCGCTTCGCTCTCTCAATCCTACAAGCATGAGGAATCCGGCACATATGCCTACTTCCTCATGCTTGTTAGGGTCACCAGATCAAATATGTTTACTCATGCAAGCATGAATACATATTTAATCTGTGACACCTATATCATCACATATTAAACATCTTTTCGGAAGCATTCTTTAAGTCATTAAATCTGAATATTATTACGGCTGCAAAAAGAATCAGATAAATCATCACACTGCTTACTGCAGGCCACGGAACCTGATTGACTCCATTTCTGATTAGTATTATCTGCAAAAGAACCATCACAAGGTCCAGGACCAGGTAAAGAATATACTCATCAAGCCTTAGTTTTAACACATGGGCTGTAATGATGGTTGCAATTGCCAGACCGATCAGTGTCAGCGGAATCATCCACTCTATACTCCATCCTTTAAAGCCCGTGTGAATGTCAACGTAGATATCTATTACTATCGCAACTATCACTTCCCAGGTTATTACCTTTATGAGATTGTTTCTAAGGTACATGGTTGTTATTATGGTTATCCATCCGGCCAGAATTCCCAGCATAACAGGACTGATAAAAGGATATTTTCCCGCAGTCATGATATTGATGGTGGTAAACACGATCTCAGATGCCACAAACAAAAATGTACATACCTTCAAAAAAGTAATATTACTGATTTTTTTTCTTTTTATTGTGGGAAAAGAGGGACTAAGCTCGCCTTCAACATTTTTAAGTTTCCCCTGACATAATGGGCAACAGCTCTTGTTGCCTCTGATATTTACTTTACACTTAGGACATATCTGCATCACGCTAAAACCTCCCCGTCATAATCATTAGAACCAAGCTCAACTTCTATTCCGGCTTCTGATAAGCATCTAAAGAAATTAAGCATGACTCTGTGGGTTTTATAAGGTGATGCCTCTCCAAAGGTCATCTTGTCACCAAAAGAGCATACTGTAACCTGCTGGGATGAGGCTGTCATAAAGGCACTGAATCTGTCTATATATTCTTCAACCTCTTTTGGCATCTTTATCCTTCCGATATTGGACATTGACGTGGTAACACCTTTTTTTGCTGCTGAATCAAATCTGCCGATTGTAAAATCCTTAATAGGCAGCGGAACTACTTTAACGGCCAGGTTATGTTCCAGCGCAGAATATGAATTCATAGTCTGCTCAATGTTTTCTGCTGAAAGCTTTTCCTTAAACTTTTTATCAACAGGTTCAATAATTGATGATAGATTTCCGTCATAATTGGAAGGATCATAATCAATATTGATAACACCAAAGAAATTCCTTGCTGTTCCGCTGTGATAAAACTGTCTTAAATTAACGGGGACGCTTACTACAACGTGTCTCTTTTTTTGTCCCCTATTCATGCTAAGTATCGCAGCCTTAATGTAAATTGCAACGCACAATACGCCGACAGTCGTGTTGTATTCATGGGCAAATGCCAGAAATTTACTGCTTGATACAGTTCCCTCCAGCAGATGCGGAAGAAGGTTCTCATCAAGATCACCGCCTACCTGATATGCTTTTACTGAAGACATTTCTTTTAACTGCTTGAGTCCCTTTTGCTTACTATAATTATCAGTAAAGGCATCCACATTCTTTTCTTCTACAGAAAACTCATCTATCGGTTTGATATCCTCGCTAAGGTTATGTCTTAGCTGAAGATATCTGATTATTAGTGTCTTAAAAAACATAAACGCCCCTGTTCCGTCTGCAAGAACATGGAACATTTCAAGATTTATTCTCTTCTCAAAAAAGTTTACTCTGTATAACAGATTTTTGTGTCCCGGAATATAAAGCGGCATGCACGCAGGCGTATGCTCCTCTTCAACAATAGGTTTAAGGTCACTATCCTCCAAGTAATACCAAAAAATTCCTCTGTGAAGAACACAGTTAAAAAAAGGGAACTCATCAATAGTTTCATCAAGTGCTATCTGAAGTGTATCCTTATCAACATTTTCTTTTAACTCACATGTAAGTCTGAATACTCTAGTGTTTGCTCCTCTTGCTGTGGACGGAACGATCTTCGCAGCATTATCGAGCTTGTACCAATTCTTTCTCTCCATTAAAAATTCTAATCCTTATCTATTTTTTATAAATGTTCAATTCTCTCGGTAACTATATCCATAGATGCTCTGCTTATCCTATAGATAACATCCTCAAGTGATATGAACTTTTTGCCCTTAATAAACTTTAAATACTTGGGCTTAAATCTCATCTTAATGCCCTTTGGCTCCAGACCGGTATTGACCTTCTCTTCGATGGTACTGCATGTATCAGCCGGATCATGTGCCAAGCTCTTATTTAAGATACAAAGAAGTGTCCCTGCAGTCCTTACTATCCCTTCTGCGTTGGGATCCTCTGTTACATCCAGTGACTGCAGTGCTCCAACCGACCACTTTTTTAAACTATGATATATTCCATACTCGCAGTCAAGCTCCACAAGTTTTTCAGCGGCAGAATCATAGAGCCACACTTCATTTCCCTTGACGAACATATCACTGACCACAAACAGCTCGCCTTCAAACGGGAACTTAATGCCTACATTTGAACATCCTGTAAGCAACACATTAGCATTTACTTCAGCAACATAATCTCCAATATCCGTTTCAAATCCGATTGTATCGGCAACCATTTCAGATTCGGACTCATACTTAGAATCATCTTCCCCGGCATTGTTTTTTTCCTCAATTCTGGCATTTTCGTCATGCTTTAGCCTGTAGGAATAAAACAGTGGTGTCTGAACTGTAAATCTGTCGCTTCCACATTCCTCAAAGGGACCTGATGCAGGAAATCTTCCTCTTTTCCTTCCAAAATAATCAAGATCAAAGATAATCGCACTGCCATCAGGATTTTCAAATCTTTGCTCCGGCTCAAAGGCAAGCCCCAATATATCAGAGTTAACCGGAAGCGTAAAATTCCTTGGAAGATACTCGTAAAGATTTGTGTGAAGCGTGTATCTTCCGTCTTCCTCATCAATATAAAGACTTATCTTGTGGTCTTTATCCACATGGGCCGATGGTTCAAAATCGCAGCTCCTTGCACCATTGAAATAGGCATTGCCGCCAAAGTAAACCGGCAGGTGATCATAGTAATGGTCATTGGAACCAAGAGTCTTCTTGGCATTCTTCCCAAATTTTCCAAAGTACTCGGCAGGACTTGGATAAGTATTGTAGGGAATTGTTCCGCATATAAAATTGTTCTTGTCTACTGTATCTGCCTCTTTTGAAACGCAGTAGTCAAGAAGGTCCTGTCTTATAGTCTTTTGAACAAAAATATTGTTATAAAATCTCGCATCACCATGAAGGATTGTCATGAAACCTGCAATCGCGGTAGAGTGTGGCACGTGATATGGAGTGTATCTGTTTGTTGCAAACTTCTTGCCGCCATTATCTGTTCCGTTTCCCACATAGGTAAAAGAACCTGCTATAAGGTTGTGTACAAAGGCTATACCCTGAGTACTGAGTCTTGCTGCAATATCTGACAAAAGCAGATTATGATCTACAAGTGTGGGACCGTGGGATACTTCTATAAAAATATCCTCTCCAAGAGCAAGACCGCTTTCTATGATTGTTCCTTTTGGCGGAACATTATCATGAAGAAAGTTCTGGGAAACTCTCGTACCCTGTGCTTCCCAGTCAAGCCATATGCCTCTGGTACAATGATCGATATGATTTCGTCTTATTTGAGTATCTATGGCTGCATGAAGCTTTATACCGCCAATCTCGGCACCGGCAAGATTATGTTTATTATTGATGTGGTGGATGTGATTGTCTTCAATGATTGAAAATGCGCATCCCATATGTCCCACAATACCTGCCTGACCGCAATCATGAATATCGCACCTTCTTACGATATGTGAGCCTATTGTCTCCTTATCCCATCCGTCGTTAACCGCCTGGCAGACTGCATCTCTCTGGTTTTGCGTCCCGTCCTTTAGCCAGTAGGTTGTCCATTTATTGTTATTCCCCTTCTGGTAGTACTTGCCAAGGCTGATTCCGACACATTTAGACTCGCTGATCTCACACTCTTCAATTATCCATCCCTTGGACCAGTTAGGTCCTACCATACCTTCCTGCATAGCGGTAGGTGGCGCCCACTGTGTTGCAGCATTTTTAATTGTAAATCCGCTTAAAGTAATATAGTTAATCCCTTTTGTTTCAGGGAAAAAGCAGGCTCTTCTGACTGCCAATTCCACTTCTTCCTGATTAGGGTCTTTTCCCTGAAAATTAGCATAAATAACAGTATTGTTGTCTTCCTGAGCAGTAAACCATACATACTCAGAAAAATCGGGATCCCAGGAGCGCTTATCCTTAGATGGATGCATACAAAAAGAAAGATCAAATACTTCCGTCATTGATCTGCCATTTAGATATACTTCACCTGTGTGGGGATTTTTGTCCTGTGAAGAAAACCAATCACCTGAAACTTCAGAAATATATGGATTGTACTCACCAAAAAAGCTGTTGGGGATCCGTACCCTCCATACATTTTCAAAGGCTTCCCATCCCTTTAGTTCCTCGGAGCCTGTTATTATCGCTGCTCCTCTGGCTGTACTTTTATATACGATCCTTGCATCCTCGCTGCCGGAGTTTTTTGGTTTTACCCATTCTCTGTAAATTCCCGGTGCAACTAAAACGATATCACCTGACCTTGCTGTATCCGCAGCTTCCTGAATGGTTCTAAAAGGATGATTAACGCTGCCATCACCACTTCGTGGTACATTACCCGCTACATATATCTGCATACTCCCCTCCTGTAATACGACATATATCAAGAAATATCTATAAATAGTATAACACTTTTATGGTATACTTTTCCTTAAATAAAGGCACTTTTTAGAATAGGAGATTAACTGTTATGGGACGAATGAAATTCATCTATGCTTTTGCAATACTTGCCGCTTTTATCCTTGCCGGACTGTTGGTAAGTCTTATCGGCAGGCTTTTCTAAATTAAAAGAACGCTTGCGCTATAGGCGTAAGCATTCATAGGTATTATCAATCATTCTTTTATTCAATTAATCTTCTTTTGCTTATAGAGATCAGAATCTGCTCTGGCAATAAATGCCTGAAGCGATATCGGTGAATTGTAATCATACTGGGCAATTCCAACGCTCACTGAAAGATCATAGTTAGTACCGTAGTTTTGAGTTATACGTTTTATATTATTCTTGATCTGGTCAGCAAGCCATGTTGCTTCAGCTCTGTAAGACATCTCAGCTACAACGATAAATTCATCCCCGCCATATCTTGAAACAAAAAATCTGCTTCTTGGTCCCTGACAGGCATCCTTAATGGCATCTGCCACTCTGACAAGCGCATTGTCTCCCTCAAGGTGTCCATAGGTTTCATTAACTGTTCTGAAATGATCAATGTCAATCAGAAGAATAAAAAGAGACATTCCAGGATCTTCTTCTCTCATCTTCTTGGCAAGATATCTGTACATCTGATTTTTGTTATTTATCTGAGTAAGAGGATCAAGCGATATCAGACCTTCCATCTGAGTCACATAAACATAAAAAACAGCAGCGACCATGCCGTAACAGACAAACGGAACTCTCCAATAAAGTGCCTGCATTATACCCAGAATAATCGGCATTGCAGGAAATACGCCGATCATAAAATACATTCCTCTATCGGCATATCTGTCTTTATCAAGAGCTCTGTAAAAAGCCTTTACAGAAGATGCTATCAGATATCCAAACGGAACGATAATCAGAATCACATATAATTTTCCGCCTACCAGAACGTTATTTTCGTCCACGTAAAAAACAAGACCTGTTCTGTACGCAGAGATACATAATATTCCTGAAATCCACACAGGAATGCTTATAAGAAGTTTGGCAATATCCTTTTCTACTATTTTGCCTTTTTGAAGAGTTTCCGACAAAATAAACCACAAATATGCGTCTAAACTTACTAACAGATAAGTAAATATGTTGGATAAATAAAGAAGAGGCTTAGTGCTGTTTATAACATTGCCGTCAACAAGTGCCCAGAAAATTTCCGCCAAAAAATACAGCATTGTCACAAAGACTATGTCGCCAAGATAAACTGTCGAAAGATCTTTATTAACACCTTTGGCAATTTTATACAGGATTATGCTCAATAAAAAAAGACAAGCCAAATGGGCTTCTACATAGTAAAAAACGTACCCCAAAATAAAACCTCCACCATTTTCGTGCAATGAAAGAATTTTATCACGAAAAAGTAGCCTTGTAATGAATTTTTATGCGATTTTATACATTGTTTATAATTTGGGACTTAAGCTCCACCTGCTATAGCCTTTAAAGCATCGAATTCAGACTCATAAACACCACCCATAGCCTCAAGATCTTCCCATGAGTACCAGGCGCCGCTAAGCTGAACTCCTTTTATGGAAATATCCGTTGTAATGACCATAAAAGGCTTATGATTTACCACAATATACGCAGTTCTGTTAAGCACAAAAGGAGTAATAAACACATGGCCGGTATCTATCAAATGATTCAGTTGATCTATAGTATAATTTTTGCTCAATGGAATGGTCTTTAACATATAAAACATCCTTTATTCAGCTTAATAATCTCAAAAAAAGAGCCAAATAGTATAAATCAATTATACTATCTGGCAGTTTTAGTGTAAATTCGTTTATATTTATTTAATATTTGAATAATTTCTTTCACCAAAAATACCTGTGCCAACACGCACAAATGTGGCTCCCTCCTCTATGGCAACCTCGTAATCGCCTGTCATTCCCATAGATAACGTATCCATTTGAACGCCATCAATATTCCCGGCATTTATCCTGTCCTTAAGTTCTCTTAAGCCTTTAAAATAGACTCTGTTACTTTCAGGATCATCAGTATATGGAGCAATTGTCATAAGTCCCCTTATATTAAGGTGTTTTAAAACACTTATACTCTTTACAAAATCCAGTGCCTCATCAGGTCTGATCCCAAATTTAGTATCTTCACCTGCCATATTAACTTCAATAAGAACATCAGCAACAAGGGAAGCCTTTGAAAACTGTTTTTCAATCTCAAGTGCCAGCTTTTCATTGTCAACTGAATGTATCATACAGACAATCCCCGGAAGATATTTGACTTTATTGGCCTGAAGATGTCCAATCATATGCCATTCAAGAGGCTCCGTGATTTCAGCATGCTTATCTCTGATCTCCTGCACCTTATTTTCACCAAAGACTCTTATTCCGCTTTCCATAGCCTGTCTGATGTCGCTGACAGGCTTTGTCTTACTGACAGCTATTAAAGTCACTTCACTTCTATCCCTCCCTGCTCTTTTGCAGGCATCACTTATTCTTTTTTCCACAAACTCAAGATTTTCTTTGATCATACTGTCTCGCTCCATTTATGTTTATAACTTTAAACGTTTTTACGCTTTATTTTTTCTGGGGCTTATTATATCATATTTTTAGGGGATAAAACTCTCTAACCAAAAAGAGAAATAGTAAGGAACTTTACTTCAGTTCCTAAAGAGGGGGTATTATATAATAATGAATGTCAATGACATTGCAAATGGTTCCGAGATAAAAATCTATGCCGCAATCGGTGGTCACAGTATTGTCATTATGACAGAAGCCGTATTTGGTGTATCTGCCGGTCTATTGGTCAAGCCAATGGAATACTTTGGCAAATATATGCAGTTTTTAGAGCCATCTCAGGTTCAGGTATTCAACAAACGTGACGGTCGTATCTACAAATTCATGTCTACAACAATTACTCCTGTCAAAACCAGATATGGTAATTTTCACCTGATAAAAGCTTCTTCAAAGCTTGAACCCGAAAACTCCAGAAGAGCTGAAAGATTTTATATTGAAAAGCTCGGACTTATGTCAGTTAACGGCAACAACGCCGATCTAAAAAACTGTATCATACACGACATCTCACTCAGAGGCATTTCACTTATTTTAGACAAAAATACAACTTTAAAGCCCGGAGATGCGCTTGATGTCAGGTTCCGCTATGGTGCCACACTCCACAACTATGAAATGAGCACTATTGTAGTCAGAAATTTTGATATTCAGGGTAAAAATGCTGTCGGTTGCAGCATATCCAACTTAAATGTAGACCTGATCGGTCTTTTGGCTGCAAAGCGAAATGAAAAACATGCTCCGCTGGCCGAAGCACCTGAAATAAACCTGAATCCCGAAATATCCCAAAAGCAACAAATCAACGAGGTCGAGGAAGATATTGCCAAAGAGATTGTACCCGATGAAAAGAAAGCACTAAACATTGCTTCTAACGGTACCAATCCTTTTGATCCTTCTAACCTTGAGCATATTACAGATAAAACACTTCGTCAGAAAAAGAAGGAAGAAAACATGGCAAAACAGGCCAAAGAAATTGAAAACCTTCTTGATCTGCGAGATATCTAACAAAAAAACCATGCCCTATCATTTAATCAATAGGACATGGTTTTTATTATTATTATCAATAACGAATCTGCTTTTCAACCATACGAACAAATTCTACGTTGTTTCTGGTCTTGGAGAAGAGGTTTATGCACTGATCAACAGCATCATCTGCTTTCATGCCGTTGAATCCCTTTCTTAAGCTGTTAATAGCAGCAAGCTCTTCACTCGAAAGAAGAAGATCCTCTCGTCTTGTACTTGATTTTGGTATATTGATTGCAGGGAAGATTCTCTTTTCCTGAAGCTTTCTGTCAAGAACCATTTCCATGTTACCGGTTCCTTTAAACTCCTCGTAAATAACATCATCCATCTTGGAACCTGTCTCAATAAGAGCTGTTGCAAGGATTGTAAGACTTCCGCCCTCTCTCATGTTTCTGGCAGCTCCGAAGAACTTTTTAGGCATATGAAGAGCTGCAGGGTCAAGACCACCGGAAAGAGTTCTTCCTGAAGGTGGAACTACAATGTTATAAGCTCTTGTAAGACGTGTAATTGAGTCGAGAAGTATAACAACATCCTTGCCATGCTCAACAAGGCGCTTCGCTCTTTCCATAACCATCTCTGCTACTCTCTTATGGTGTTCCGGAAGCTCATCGAATGTAGAATAGATAACTTCTACATTTGATCCTTCTATTGACTCCTTGATATCTGTAACTTCCTCGGGACGCTCATCTATAAGCAGGATAAGAAGATGCATATCAGGACTGTTTTTAAGAATAGACTTTGCAACATCCTTAAGAAGAGTTGTCTTACCTGCCTTTGGAGGGGAAACTATCATACCTCTCTGTCCCTTACCTATTGGGCTTATAAGGTCCATAATCCTCATGGCTACAGATGCCCCCGGCTGTTCCAGCTTAATCCTTGAATTTGGGAAAATAGGTGTCATATTTTCAAAGTTCCACCTTCCCATAGCTACTTCAGGTTTGTACCCATTTACAGAATCAAGTACTGCAAGAGCAGCGAACTTGTCAGATTCCTTTTTCTCTCTGCATCTTCCCTTAAGGATATCTCCGGTCTTAAGGTTAAACTTTCTTATAACACTTGGTGCTACATATACATCATTTTCACCGGGAAGATAATTCTCACATCTGATAAATCCATATCCGTCCTGCATAACTTCAAGGATTCCATCTGCAGCATCGCCATCAGCCACAGGTGTCTCCGGCTCTTCCTTCTTAGGCTCTGTCTTGGCAGTCTCAGCTGTTTCCTCTTTCTTTACAGTCTTAACCACGATATTTTTGCGATGTGCACCATTCTTTTCATGATTCTGAGTTTTTTCTGAATGTGCTTCGCTATCCTTTGACTTTTCAGTTTTATCTGATTTCTCAGTTTTTTCAGCCTTTGGAGCCTTTTCAATTTTTTTCTCTGTTTTGGTTTTGGTCTCTTTTTCATCCATTTCGCACATAAGATCAATGATCTCCGCTTTCTTCATGGATGTTGCGCCTTTTATTCCTCTTGATTTTGCAATTTCTCTGAGGTCACTAAGTTTTAATGTTTCGTATTTTTCTCTCAAATTAACTCCATTCTGTGCATAACGCACTATATCAACAATACCTTGTATCTATAAAAGCTCTTAACGTGGGATCTTCGAACGATTTACGTCAATCTGACGAATTCTGTCCTAATAGAAATAACTTATACTGTAAACTAACGTTATGTCACAAATACCTTACAACATAAAAAAAAGAAAATCAACAGTTAAATTATTAATTTTTTGTGTGCTGCTTTTTTTACGTCGGCAGACATAAAAAGGCGCCCCCAAGGGACGCCTTAACCTACTGCTTATTATTTAATTAAAATTACCATAAAGGATCTGAGCAAGTTCTGAATTCTTATCAAGAATCAGTGTCTTCTCACCCTTTAGTGACTCCTTGAGAGCATCAAGGCCTCTGATATAGCTGTAAAAGTCTGCTTTTTCCTCTGTGTCATAGGCTTTGGAAAGTGTCTCCATATATGCAGCCTCTCCTTCTGCCTCTAAAACAGCCGCATCTTTTTGTGCCTGAGCTTTTATGATGGCAACCTGCTTGTCAGTTTCGTTCTGAATCTTCTGAGCCTCTGCATCACCCTGCGCAGTATAAGAAGCAGCAATATTATTTCTTTCAGAAATCATTCTGTCATAAACAGCCTGTTTATTATCATCAGGAAGATCCAAAGCTTTGATCTGAGCCTGAACTATGGCAATTCCGTATCCTTCCATATCGGAACCTGCCTCTGTTGTAATAAGCTGTGTAAGCTGCTCACCTCTTGCCTCAATAACTTCATCCTGAGTCATTGAAGATATGGCATTTTTCGTAGCATTATAGACAGATGCCTCAATTCTCTCCTCTGCTCTTGCGTCAATGGCATTAAGTGTCTGAACATATTTAAGGGGATCAGATACTTTCCAAAGGACATAGGTATCTGTGATCATAGACTTCTTATCCTTTGTTATTACATCGGACTGAGGAATATCATAAAGGATTACTTTTGCTGAAATTGACTGTGTACTGTCCATAAACGGTGTCTTAAAATGAAGTCCCGGATCCTGCGCAATATTGATTATCTTACCAAATCTTCTTACAGTTACATATTCATTTTGATGAACCACATATGTTGAAGCTCCCACCATGAATGCTAAAAAGAGAACTACAACAAGTAAAACATATTTAAAAATGCCTTTTTTTTCATTAACTGTTTCCATAGTCGTTCTCCTTATCCGTTAAAACTGTCAAGCGGAAGCATCTGCTGTGTGTTTCCATCTGTTATTATTACCTTTAAATCAGGAAGAAGCTCTTCCATTGTTTCATAAAAAAGTCTCTTCTTGGTGATGTATGGCTGAAGCTTATATTGTTCGTACATCTCATTAAATCTGGCAACCTGACCTTCAGCTTCTGCGATTCTGGCCTGTTTGGCAGCTTCTGCGTCCTGTAGGATTTTATCAGCAGCAGCCTCTGCCTTGGGAAGTTCCTCACTCTGATACTTCCTGGCATTGTTTACAGCAGTTTCTTTTCCCTGCTTGGCTGTCTCTACAGACTTAAACGCCTGAACAATATCCTCTGTCGGTGGCTCAGCATCCTGTACAGAAATATTCACTACAGACATACCAATATTTTTTTCGGCAAGTTCGTTTGTAAGTCTTTCCTTAACCTCTGCCTGTATCTGCCCCTTTGCTGTGGTAATAACATCATCAACAGGATAATTAACCACTGTGTTTCTGATGCTGGCAAGTGCCATGTTTTTCATGATCATTTCAGGATCTTCGCTGTTATAATATGCAGCAACAGGATCGCTGACCTTGTATTCCAAATAAAAATCAATATCTACAAAGTTAAAGTCAGACGTGATCATAACTCCTTCATCTTCAACAGTTATGTTCTGACCATCCTTAAGAACATATCCGATACCGATACCGTGAGTAGTCATATCTACCAGATGAACCTGCTGAATAAATGGGATTTTAAAATAGAGTCCTGCAGTATCAACTCTGACAACTTTTCCAAACATTGTAAGAATAGCCTGTTCCTGCTCTTTTACAGAGTAAAAACTACCCTGAGCAAGAGTCAGCACAAATAGAGCTGCAATAACAATAAACACTATCTTCAGGCTAAACTTCTTAGTTACAAAACCATTATTTTTTTTAGCTGACATATATATTCTCCATAAGCACAATAGAAATAATAAAGAGTCGCTCGCGACTCTTCGCGTCCGAGCGGTATTGCAAAGCAATTTCCTCGTATGATATTAAAAATGCATGACATGCACTCATACAGCATGTCATGCATCCTTTTGTTCAAAAATATATTACTGGAAATTAAAAATAAGAGCTGCAATTCTCAGAACAAATAATGCAAATACGATCCACATAACCGGACTTACATCTTTAGCCTTCTTGGTAATAACCTTAAGAATAACCCATGCAAGAACTGCGAACATAATACCTGTAGCAATTGAATATGCAAGAGGCATCATAACTACTGCAAGATAAGCACCTACAGAATCAGCAATGTCACCATCAAACTTAACCTTTGCAATTGACATAAGCATAAGCATACCAACATAGATAAGTGCCGGAGCTGTAGCAAATGAAGGAATAGCAAGGAACAATGGGCTAAGAACGATTGAAACAAGGAACATTACGCCGGTAGTTAATGCTGTAAGACCTGTTCTTCCACCTGCAGCTACACCTGCACTTGACTCTACAAAACTTGTTACAGTTGATGTACCAAGAAGAGCACCTGCAGTTGTACCAACGGCGTCTGCCATAAATACCTGACCAACTCTTGGAAGGTTTCCATCCTTATCAAGAAGTCCTGCCTTATCAGCTACACCTACAACAGTTCCGACTGTATCGAAAAGATCTACATAAAGGAAGCTGAATGTAATTGCAATGAACTGGATAAGGTGCTTAGCTGCCCATCCAAAGTTAAGCTTAAATGCTGTTTCTGAAATTGCGCCAAGCTGAAGTCCCTGTGAGAAATCAGGGAAAAGGTTAGCTGCTGTATAAGCTCCTGTTGCCTGAAGAATCATACCGATAATCCATGTTGCAATGATTCCGATAAGAACGCCACCTGTTACATTGTAATGAACAAGTGCTGCAATAATGATAAGTCCTACAAGGGCAAGAACCATATCAAGATCCGAGAAGCTTCCAAGTCCTACTATTGTTGCATCATTTGCAACGATAATATGAGCATTCTGCATACCGATAAATGCTACGAAAAGACCAATACCTGCTGAAATTCCATACTTAAGATTCTGTGGAATGCTGTTGATAATCTGCTCACGGAATTTAAAGAATGAAAGAATAATAAAGATAATACCTTCACAAAATACTGCTGTGAGAGCGATTGTGAAAGGATTCTCCTCTGCGGCAAGTTCACCAAGACAAACTGTGTATGCAAAATATGCATTAAGTCCAAGTCCTGCTGAAAGACCGATCGGATAATTAGCCAAGAAAGCCATTACAAATGTTGCGATTGCAGAAGCAAGCGCAGTTGCGACAAATACGCCGTTTGCATTCATTACTGTTCCTAAAATGTTAGGGTTTACGGCAAGAATATATGCCATAGTAAGGAATGTGGTTAATCCGGCAAGCACCTCCCTCTTTACGGTAGTGCCATGCTCTTTGAGTTTGAAACACTTCTCCAACATACTTTTTTCCTCTCCTTTGAAGACATTTATAAATTTGTTCTTAAACACTTAGAATCATCTATTCAAGATTCTTCCGACAGTGTAAACAACCTCATAGATATTGTCGTAAAACTCGAATAATACGTGAGCCATAACCGATATATAAATGTTTTTGGTGGCAATATATGCAATTGTTACCGGAAGAGCCATGACTGCCCATTCCAAAATCCCCAACGGTCCATGTGCTCTTGTCAGTGCACACAGAATCAAGCTTATTATAGTAAAGCATATAGTTTGCTTTTTATTGTCAAATCTAATTAGCGCTTTTCTAAAGAAAAGTTCCTCCGATACCGGCTTTATGATAATCATCATAAGAGCATAAAAGAAAGTCGGAACGATATCATTATGAACTATTATGCTAACAGCACCCTCGTCAATATTAAATGAAAACTGTGATGACAAAAGCATCCTCAACTTACTCGCAAGTATCAGTCCAATAAAGGTTGCTGCAACCGGAATCCAAAATCCCGTCACTCTCCCAAAATTCTTGTACAGCTTTCTGAATGAGAACTGCTTATAAATAAAATAGAAATATGTAAGTAATCCAAAATAGAATCCAAAAAATAAATGGAAAGCTTGCTTAGGCCATATAATTGTGGCAATTACAAAAACAAGTTCCCACGCAACAGGTATATATATTCGTTTCAAGGCAAACTCCTTTGAACAATCAAAAAATCCACTCATATTATATATATAGGTCTTGACAAGGTCAATCATATTTATTCAGAAATTATTAGTTTTGTATCTTTTAAATTATCATGCTAAAATGTGTTGTCACAGCATTTACATATGGAGAAAAACAATGATTTTATCAGTTCACAATTTATGCAAGTCATTTGATGGAAAAGACATTTTGAAAGGTGCCTCTTTTCATATAGAAAATAATGAAAAAGCCGCTATTGTAGGCAGCAACGGCGCAGGCAAAACCACTCTCATAAAAATGATTATCGGAGAGCTCTCACCTGATGATGGTGAGGTTACTTTTTCAAAGGACACCTCCTGGGGTTATCTTGCTCAGAATCAGAATATAGACACCCAAAACACCATTTGGGATGAGCTTGTTACAGTAAAAAAAGATATCATTGATCTCGAAAAAGAGCTCAGAGATGCCGAAGAATCGATGAAACATCTCACAGGTGATGATCTTACAAGACTTATGGACAGATATACCCGGATGAACGAAAAGTTTCAAAGAGAATCCGGCTATGCCTGGAAAAGTGAAATCTTAGGCGTATTAAAAGGTCTTGGTTTTATTCAGGAAGAATATGATAAACAGATTTCTACTCTCTCCGGCGGTCAGAAAACAAGAGTAGCACTTGGTAAACTGCTCCTTCAAAAGCCCGATCTTATTATCCTTGACGAACCAACCAACCACCTTGATATGAATTCTATCAGATGGCTTGAAAACTACCTTTTAAACTACAAGGGGGCTGTTCTTATTGTTTCACACGACAGATATTTCCTTGATAAAATTGCCGGTAAGGTAATCGAAGTTGAAAACACAAAAGTCAGCTCTTTTACCGGTAACTACAGCACTTACGCAATAAAAAAGGAACAGGTCAGAGCCGCTGAACTCAGCGCCTACTTAAAACAACAGCAGGAAATCAAGCATCAGGAAGAGGTTATTGCAAAGCTAAAAAGCTTTAACAGGGAAAAATCAATAAAAAGAGCTGAAAGCCGCGAAAAAATGCTGGATAAGATTGAGGTTTTGGACAAACCGACAGTTATCGATGACAGAATGAAGATTTCTCTTAAACCTGTCTGCGAAAGCGGTAATGATGTTCTTACAGTCGATGGTATTTCCAAATCTTTTGGCAATGAACAGCTCTTTTCCAATATAAGCTTCGAAATCAAAAAAGGCGAACACGTTGCCATTATAGGTGATAACGGAACAGGAAAAACAACCATGCTCAAAATGATCAACGGCATCGAGTCCCTTGACCATGGAAAAATTGAACTTGGAGTAAAAGTGCAGATTGGTTACTACGATCAGGAGCACCACGTTCTTCACGATGAAAAGACTCTTTTTGAAGAAATTTCAGATGCTTATCCGACACTTAATAATACAGAAATACGCAACACTCTTGCTGCTTTTCTTTTCACAGGCGATGATGTATTTAAGAGAATCGGTGACTTATCAGGCGGAGAAAAAGGCCGGGTTTCGCTGGCAAAGCTTATGCTCTCCGACGCCAACTTTCTTATCCTGGATGAGCCTACAAACCACCTTGATATAACCAGTAAAGAGATCCTTGAAAGTGCAATTTCAGGTTATGAGGGAACTGTCCTGTATGTTAGCCATGACAGATATTTCATAAACAAGACAGCTACAAGAATCCTAGATCTTACTCACGGCCGGATTGTTAACTACATAGGCAACTACGACTATTATATTGATCACTGCGATGAGCAGAACAACAGACTGTTTGGCGAGACCTCTACAAATGACGGTAGTTCTCTCGGTTCAGGAAGTTTTAAGTATGCAGGATCAAGTGATAATGGCGCTTTTTCAGTCAATACTTCTTCATCATCAAATATGACAACCTCCTCACAGGCTTCAAACGATACGGGCGCTGCTTCTTCAGCACAAAGCTCTTCAAGCGGTGCTATGGACTGGAAAGCCCAGAAAGAAGCTCAGGCCCAGAAGCGCAAGCAGGAAGCTGCACTCAAAAAATGTGAAGAAGAAATTGCAAAACTCGAAACACGGGATGGAGAAATAAATGAACTTCTCGCTGATCCATCGGTAGGCACAGACCTTGCAAAGCTTAGAAAACTCACAGATGAACAGTCTGAAATTCAGGATAAGCTTGCAGCACTGTATGATGAGTGGGAAACCTTGTCAGAATGAACGGCATTCCTTTCGGAACTTAATATGATACGTAGCCTGAACATCTCTCAATTTTAAACAGTTAGCAAATCACATGAATTTGCTTTCTGAAGATAAGAGTCACCAGATCTACTCTTTTTCCAAAATACCGTAAACTTTAAAAACATGACTCTGCCGTAATTTGCATTATTTAAATTACGGCAGTTAAATTTTTGCTTTTTTTACTAACAATCATTTATCTGTTACTTATTTATTGATAATCCCTTCAAATCTATTTATTTTAGGTCATTTTTATCAAAATATAGTTCATTTTCAGCGATTTTGTACTGCTATAATATCAGTATCTTTAATTTAGGCAGTTTAAGCCGCCAAACTGATACACTTTTTCAAATTTATTGCATAACATCATCCCATTATCATACCAAGCATTCCCATTTTTTTACATCTAATAATTATTCCTTAACCATACCAAATGAAGTATAACTTCCGCTTGCGTTGCCTGTGCCTTACGCCTTTCTTATCTAACAAGGTTCTCAAACAAGCACAGTCCCACAGAAAAGATGAATACTGCTTTACACCTTTATAATCTAACAAGGTTCTCAAACTATTCTGTAAACATTGTTCAGATGTGTTTTGTTTTACACGTTTATAATCTAACAAGGTTCTCAAACATACACGTAAGCTATTGAAGTTACCTTTTTGCTTTACACCTTTATAATCTAACAAGGTTCTCAAACATACTCTTTGATTCCTGTCCATAAAGCAGCGCTTTACACCTTTATAATCTAACAAGGTTCTCAAACTGACGGAACT
>NZ_JAGBLU010000144.1 GCF_017635265.1 Butyrivibrio sp. | reverse complement strand
TTTGCCATATTGTTTCAGCCTCCTACAGTGTTAAATAAAGGGTTACTTGAATTTTGTGAACATTTATGCCAAATTTTTATGCGTTTTTCAGATCTTAAAAAGAGGATTCTAACCCTCATGGATACTGAAAAACGCATACAGCGGTTTTCTAAAATCATTATATCAGATTTCCGGGCAAAAAGTGTTCACGAAAACAAATGGTTTTGTGAACACACCTAATAATCTATGAACTGAATACATGCCATTCATAACGTTTGTATCGCCCTGAAGTTCACAATGTAAAATTGGAAAACAAAATGTGCGTAAAATCATTATGATTAGCCAGACTTTAGATTTCTACAACTAAGGTGCCATATCCATTTATCATAAGAGAGCCTGAAACATCCTGATTTGTATATATGTCTTTTACATTCTGATAAAATGTGATCTTATCCGCCTGCTTATTATAGTTAAGAACAAATAGGTATTGCTTATCATCTTTTTTGCGGACCGCTATTTCCATTGTCTCTGGAAGGCTAATTATTTTATCATATGGGCTCATCACATTTAGGTTCTTAAGGAAAACTCGTACTGCTCCCTCTGTAAAAGCGCTTCCGTAGTAGAAAACCCTGCCCATTCCGTAGCCATTACAGATTATTGCGCCACAGCCGGCATAATAATCTGATGTATACTCTGCTAACTGTCTGCCGCCGTTTATTGGACATAAAATATCAGTAAATACTGACGCTTCAAACTCATCATCTCCCCATTTTACATATACCTTTTCTGCATCTGGTGCAATAAGAGAGTATTCAGGGATGTCTGCTCCTGTAAGAGGCGCAAAAAGCCCAGGAAGTTTATCCATTACGCATTTGCCAGTCTTATCCTTGTATCCGCTTCTGCAGCCTATGACAAGTCTTCCTCCAGCTTTCACGTATTCAGATAAAAGTTCTACGGTTTTTTCATCAGTTATAGTTGGATGAGGATAAAACAGGACTTCATACGCTAAGAGGCTCGATGCATCGGTTAGTCCATCTATATAAACGTAATCAAATGGGGTATGTGTTTTCTGTAACGCATTAAACAAGGCTTTTCTACTCTGTTTTTCAACTCTCCCGTGCCAGACATCATATTCTGAATCCCATAGATTGTCATAGTCTTCCAAAATACCGACTTTGGCTTCATAGACAGAACCCGCTACCAGATTGAGTGCTTTTAGCTTTTCATGTACTTCTTTTACCTCATTAAGACGTCTGTTGTCTCTTCCTGAATAATCCAGAATACCATGCCAATAGATTTCTGTTCCCATGGTGGCGGTTCGCCATCTAAAGTAACTTACAAAGTCAGCGCCATGCGCTATGGATTGCATTGTCCAAAGTGTCAGTTGCCCGGGTCTTGGCGTTGGGGCCTCCATCCTGGATGTCCATCCATTGGCTCCGGACTGCTGCTCCATAATTCCAAATACTTTGGAAATGGCCCTTGTCTCTGCAAGATTCATGCTCCATTTGCGATCTTTGATAGGGTCATTTTCATCATACATACTCAGGCAATATGCAAAATTGGGATAGGAATCATAGGTAATGAAATCAATGCTCTCATTTACCATCTTCTGATAGTCAAGATGCCCAAATATACCATTTGTTGTGATAAAATCATCTTCCTTTGTGTATTTTCTTATTATATCTGCCTGCATCTTTGCCCATCTGTTGGCGCTATCAGAAATAAATCGAATATAATCAAGCTGCCAGTGTGGATTTACTGTATCCTGGACAGTGCGTCTTGGAACGTTGATTTCATCCCAGCCAGTAAAAGTCTGATTCCAGAAAATTGTCCCCCAGGCTTTATTCAGTTCATCAAGTGATCCGTATTTAACCATAAGGTATTCCCTGAAAGATATCGAATCACTTTCGGAATAAAAAACATCAGTTTCGCAGTTGATCTCGTTGTCTATCTGCCAGCCAATCACACAAGTTCTCTCAGCATAGTGAGACGCAAAAGCTTCCACTATTCTGCCGGAAAGCTTCTGATAGACCAGAGAATTATAATTATAATGACGCCTCAGCCCGTGGTGATATACATTTCCGTCTATATCACAGTTAAGAACTTCCGGATACTTTTTTGTTAGCCAGGCAGGAGGAGTTGCTGTGGGCGTTCCCATTATGACCTTCATACCCATCTCTTCTGCCAGGTCCAGAAATTCATCCCAAAAAGAATAATCAAAAACGCCTTCTTCTACCTCAACTGTATTCCAGGCAAATTCTGCTACTCTCACCACCTCAATTCCAGCATCAAGCATTCTTTTGAGGTCTTCCCGCCACAGATCTTTAGTCCAATGCTCAGGATAATAGCAGACACCTAGTAAGAGTTCTTTTCCATTTAAAATTTCTTTCATGTATTCCCCTTCTTTTTGTCGGTTTTAAAAAGGCGGCACCGGATGGTACCGCCTCCAAATTCCATTATACTTGTTTTTTCGCTTAATAAGATAATTGAACTATGCATCTTTGTAAGCAGACAAAGCTTCTGTAAGCTGAAGAGTATAGTTCTTTGTCAGTCTTGAAGCCCCTAGCGGATATGCATCTGGAAGAACTTCCGAGCACACTTCAGGTTCCCAATAGAAGATCCCAAGCCCCTCATTATCAGGAACTCTTTTGAGCATTCGTATCGTATCCCCGATAAGCTGTCGTGTTTCTTTTTCTTCATATTCCGGTCCACCTATCTCTGCTATCATAACAGGCTTATGGAATCTATTCCTGTACATATCAATGCATCTTGCCCAATTGTCTATGCTTGAATCCACGTTTTCTTCTAGGGTCTCCTTGTTTATGATATCGCACCAGTATGGGTAGTCAGAAAAACCAAGTATATCTGTCATGCCACCATTTTCAAAAAAGTTTTCCAAAAACGGCATAACCCAGATAGGATGTTGTCCACTAGCCAAATGAAGAACAACCTTGCAGTCAGGAAACACTTTCTTTACTGCCAGGTAACCACTATTTATGTATTCTACAAGCTGCGTTGGATGTGTTTCCAGATCGCCCATTGGATGCATCATCCCTGGGTTTATTTCATTTCCTACCTGCACCCACTCCGGGCATACACCCCGCTCTTTCATAATACCTAGAACATATTCTGTATGCTCACTTACTTTTTTGCATAATTCCTTGTGCGACAGTCCTTCCCAAGCCTTTGGAATGTATTGTTTTTTTGGATCTGCAAATTCATCAGAATAGTGAAAATCCAGCATTATGCGCATGCCGGCATCCTTCGCGCGCTTTGCCGCGTCCGCCACTCTTTTTGCATCACAGTACCCGAGCATTACAACTGTTCCGTCTTTTTCCTCCACATAACTCTTCTCTGGTGGATTGACAAATATCCTAAATCTAACCGAATCAGCCCCTTTTTCTCTGACCGCTTCAAGGCATGATACCGTTTTTCCTTTTTCATTTATCCATTTAAAGCCCCTGTCCTCAAGCTGTGTCATCCAGCCAAGGTCTGCTCCATATGCAAACTTAGTTTTCATCACGCATAATCCCTTATGTTTTATATTTGGAAAAGCCGCATCTAACAGCGGCTTTTCCCATTTTTATCTTATCTTGTTGCTTTCCATGCCTCGTACTGAGCATCAAATTCATCAAGAACATTCTGCAGTCCGGAGTCATAGCATTCCTTGATCATCTTTTCTATTGTGGCATCAACGTCATCTACAAGCCCAAGCTCAAGCATTGGAACGTAATCCTTAAGTACTGTGCCTACCGCAGCTTTATAATCTGCCACATTTGAATCGTCAAAAACAAATGTTACTGTAGGATTACTTACTACTCTCTCTTCCCAGCTGTCAGTTACTTCTGTTGCTCTTGGGTCTCCGCCAGCTTCTTTAAGGTCTCCATTTTTGATAGCCCATGATGCAGATATTGCATATGCTGCAAAGTCGCCTGCCTTATCTGTTTCTGTATACTCTCCGGCGTCATTTACGGTATAGTGCTCGCCTTCAACACCAAGTATCCAGAGATGATTTATATATGTATCGCACTTTAAAATATCAAGTACCATAGCAGCTCTTGCAGGGTCAGCACTTCCTGCAGCTATTGCCATGTCATTATTTGAATAGTTCTCACAGCCAACAAGATTATCTTTTGTAAGATCATATGCTGCTCCTACAACGCCTTCTGTCTGCTCTGCCTGTTCAATATAAGTAAACACTGAAGTATTCCATGCAATAGAAGCCCCCTGAAGGTTTCCAAAAGCATCATCATCTGTGACTGTATTTGTAAGTGCACTTCTGCTCCATGCTCCGGCATCAGCCAGTTCCTTCATATCATGTGCATATTCTTTGAAAAGATCAGTCTCATAAACAAGCTTTATATCAGAAGCATTAGGAAGCTCCCCCTTCTTATACTGATACATAAGATCAAAATAATCACTATCAAGAGCAAGGAAAGTATCGTCCTGCTGTCTGTAGACATCCCAAAGTTCATTGTTGTCACCAGCGGCTGCAAGAGCGTAGATGCCGCTCTCAGGTGTTTCCTTTTCAGCAATGGTCTTGGCAAAATTCATATAGTCATCCCAATTACTTAATGAGCTGATTCCATATTTATCTGCCAGATCCTGTCTTATTGCAACAATTTTCCCCATAGGAGATGCCTGATTAGATGGAATGGCTATCATCTGGCCTGCTATAGTTGTCTCATCCCAGCTTTCAGGTGCCTGATACTTGTTTGTGAGCGGCATGTTCTTAGAAATAAAGTCATTATCAAGAACATAGAAAGAACCCTTTGCAGCTTCCGTATACATAAAGCACCATGGCGCAGTGAAGATAAGATCAACCTGTCCGCCCGTAAGTGTCAGTGAATACATCTGTTGGTAATCCGACCAGCTAAGGAAACTTACTTCAATATCAGTATTAAATGGCTCAAGATACTCATTTGTCTTTGCAAGAACATCACTCCAGGCAGTTGGTGTATCACCAATAAGCGTGATGTTTACAGTCTTATGCTGTGATAAGTCTACATCTTTGTACATATCTGGCGTTGCTTTTACAATTCCCTCGCCTATTGCTTCAGGAAGCCCATCAAGTGAATTGTTAGCACTTTCTTGAGTCGCACTAATGGCCGTATCACCAGTGTTTTCTACACTTTGAACCGACTCAGCTGCTGAACCACATCCACAGAGCGCTGACACTGTCAGCACCACGCCCAACATAATTGACAATACCTTGTTTCTCATAAATGTTTATCCTCCTTTTTTGCTATAACTCTCCCCTAAGGGTAATATTCATTTTCCTTTTGTCATCCTTTTACAGCACCAATAGTAAGTCCTTTGACAAAGTACCTCTGTACGAACGGGTAAAGAAGTACTATTGGACCTGTTGCGATTATGGTCATTGCCATTTTCATTCCTTCGAGTGGGATAGACGGTAGTGCTATTCCTGACTTTTCAGCGACAATCCTCATAGCTTCTGCACTTCCGAGAATCCTCTGAAGGTAATACTGCAGCGTGAACATATCCTCATTTGTCACAAACAGCATGCAGTTGTACCAGTCGTTCCAGTATGCCAGAGCAGAGAAAAGCGAAAGCGTCGCAATCAGTGGCTTACTAAGTGGGAGGATGAGCTTTGCAAATATGGTTATGTCATTTGCCCCATCGATCTTTGCAGACTCTGAGATCTCAGCGGGAATACCTGCCATAAATGACTTTGCTATGATCATGTTCCACACTGAAAACATCAGTGGAAGTATAAGTCCAATGATACTGTTCTTGAAATTCAGATAACGAGTACACATCAGGTACCATGGAACAAGTCCTCCATTAAATAGCGTTGTGAAAAAGAAGAAAAACGAGAATTGATTTCTCCATGGAAAGTCCTTTCTGCTAAGGACATATCCAGTCATTGTAGCAAACAGCACCGCAAGAAAAGTCCCTGTAACCGTAACGCCTATTGTCATTCCGTAGGCTTTAAGTATCGCTGTCGGATTCTTTAAGCAAAGTGCATAACTCTGGAGGCTTAATTCGGAAAGCCTCGGCAGAATAGGATATCCATCCCTTATCAGAGAGTTTTCACTGGTGAATGATGCTACAATTATCAGATAAAACGGAATGACACATATCAGAGCAAATATGCCTACCAATAGTGCTCCCACGATATTTACTGATAGCTGGTCACTGCTCATTTTCTTTTTCTTTCTTATCACTGTCTTATCAGACAGTTTCTGTTCTTCAATTATTGTGCCTTCGGTAAGGCTGATGGTTTCAGCAGACATTTATTACCTCCCTTAATAAAGTGCATAATCCGGATTGGCTTTTTTCACCAGCTTATTGCATACCATAATCGTGATAAAGCAAAGAACTGACTGGTACAGCCCAGCCGCTGCAGACACTCCTACATTTCCATTGTCTATGAGCAACCGGAAGACATAGGTGTCGATAACATCAGTCATCGGCTGAAGGAGTGCGCTGCTCTTTACGGTCTGGTAGAACAACCCGAAATCACCGCGGAAGATGTTTCCGATACCAAGGAGTACCAGGATCATCATCGTAGGACGGAGGGAAGGAATTGTAAGGTATTTGATCTTCTGCCATGCAGAAGCACCATCGATTGATGCAGCTTCAAACATTTCCTGATCCATTCCTGTGATTGCTGCGAGATATACTACTGATCCATATCCTGTCTGCTTCCACAGCTTAAGGAATATCAGGACAAAGGGCCATGCCCCCGGCGTGTTATAAAGGTCAAAGGGCGTTCCTCCAAAAGATGTTACGATATTGTTGAATACGCCGCGCTCGTAGTTAAAGACGTTATAGATTATTGCTCCTGCCACAACCCAGCTGATGAAGTATGGAAGAAACATAAGGGACTGCACCGTCTTCTTAAACAGTTTGTTGATGATCTCATTCAGAAGGATGGCGCTTCCCATTTCGAATACAACTCCAAAAAAGATGAATGCTACATTGTACAAAAGCGTGTTCCTTGTTACCTGCAGAAGCTTCCCTGAAATAAAAAGTGCCTTGAAATTACTCAGCCCATTCCATGGTGAAGAGTATATTCCTCCGTTATATTGATACTTCTTAAATGCCATAACTATGCCGGTCATTGGAATATAGCTGAATACTATAACATATATGAGTGCCGGTAATAGCATCAGTAATAACATCCAGTGCCGTTTAAGATTTTTTACCAGATATTCTCCTCTCCCCATGGTCAAACTCCTTCTAAATTCAGTAATATCAGCGTTTCAAGCTATTTGATATGTTTTGATTTTATCGTTCGTCAAAAGGACAAACAATGACACGAAACGACTTTGGTGGTAAAATTTGTAACATATATGGGAATGATTAGGAGACAATTATGTTAAGAGAAGTATCCAAAGACTATATAACAAGTGCAAAACCAAACGCGTCATTCAGCATAAATACTGGCAGCGATTCAAACTATTATCAGTTAAAGCTGCCCTACCAGATCACATATGAATTCTGTAGCGGTACCGAAGAAGATGATTATATGAACGCTATAACATTTTCAGAAGATGAATCCTTTTACGCCAGGGATTCTTTTCAAGGCCATGACAAAGCATTTCATGATCATCCCCTTCATTTCCACGATTATTACGAAATCATGATAGTTCTGAGTGGAACTGTGACGCAGCGCATAGAAGATATAGACTACAAATACCCTGCCGGCACATGCTGTCTCATAAATAGAGGCATACGACATGCAGAAAATTTTGATACAGAGTCAAGCATCCTGTTCGTAGGACTGTCAACCAGTATGATTGGTGAACTGTTTACGGTTGCAGAACACTCTTCTTTTCATTCTGAAAAGGATTTTATGAAGAGCAACCTATACAGTTTTATCATTTCAGATCTCGATAATCCTGATCGGAAAGCATATCTGGATATGATACCCGCTTTCGCAAAGGCTACCGGCTTTGAGCAGTTAAAGAATCTTTCAACCGAAATGCTGAACACAATGATGTTTCCTCACTTTGGATCTTCATATAAGATGAGAAGCCTGTTATCTGAACTGCTTTACTTTATTTCAAGCACAGACAATTACCACTGCACCGAAGTAGAAATGGGTATGGGAAATGATCAGCTCCTGTTTAGCCGTGTCGAACACCTTATGACGGAAAGAAATGGACGAGTAACCCGCTCAGAGCTTGAGAAAGTACTTAATTACAGCGGAGATTACCTTAATAGAATAGTGAATAAATTTACAGGTATGTGCCTTTACGACTATGGAATGACCTTCTGCTTGCGAAAAGCAGCAATGGATCTTGTAAACACAAAGGAATCCATCTCTTCAATTGCACAGAACCTGCAATTCTCCAACCGGACACATTTTTACTCTCTATTCGAAAAACAGTATCATATGACTCCAAAGGAATACCGGGCAAAACATATTTCACCATAAAACAAAGAGGTCTTACCATTGTAATCATAATGGTAAGACCGTTATATTTTTTCCAATAATTATGTTCCGATATAACCGATGATATGCTTTTCCTACACATATAACAAAATACTGTTTTAGTCGGAAAAAGCGAATAAATATTCAGTCCTTCTTTTCTTTAAACTGTATCCTCTGAAATCTGTCGGAATACACGAGTTCTACTGGCTCATGAAGTCCATCATCCATATATTCTTCAGGAGTTCTTAATGTATCTCCGTATAATTTGAAATCCCAGATCTTACTACCTTCGCCGTCCACATACTTACCACAAGCATATAATGAGCCGTCTTTTTTCTCCGCAAAGGTAACATATGTATAGTCATAATCATCATTTCCTTCAGCACTTTCACTCTCGGCATATGGCTTAGCTTTTTCAAATCTGACTTCATCCATCCAAACCATTTTTACATCACCCAATACCTTTACCGGTTCTTCTATGAAATCCTGATTCTTACTGTCATATCCGCAGCTTCCAAAAGTGTTGTTGCCCCAGGTCCACAATGTACCGTCCTCTTTGATGGCAGCCATGCTGAAAGAACCACAGGTAACATAGATTGCATCATCAAGCATTTTCGTAGGCTCCGAGTAGCTGCACCCAATTGTGTCGTCAGGATGCTTTGCAGATGTAGTCCTAATTTGCCCCCACCACCAGACTGAACCATCATTTTTGAGAGCAACGATTCCGCTTTGGCTTGCTCTGGCATATTTTACGTCGGACATAAGCAATACAGGGGTTGCTGTAACTATATCATCATAGTAAATCCATTCTTTTCCATATGGATTCTCAAGTCCCATCAATCCGTTTTGGTTTGCCCCGGCTCCGTATAATTCACCGTTTTCAGTAAGATAAATCACAAAGAAGGCCGCACCATCAACATGGATAACATTCTCTGCCATCTTCTGCGGCGTGCTTTCATAAGATGAACGATTCCCGTTGCCAAGC
>NZ_JAGBLU010000143.1 GCF_017635265.1 Butyrivibrio sp. | reverse complement strand
CTTCCTGGTTTTGCTCAATTTTCTTGCCCTTATTATCGAAAAGATTGATCATGTTTTTGACAAGATTGTTGGCCTTATTTATCTCCTCCTTACCGTTTTTATCTATTTGATTCTCCTCTATAACCTGAGGCTGAATAACGATATTCTGGGGCTCGTTAATGATATTTAGAGGCTCGTTAATAATGTTCTGAGGCTGAATATAGATATTCAGATTCTGAGAAATGTTATTTAGAGACTCCTTACTTATGGCCGGAGCAGCATGATAGGTGTCAAAGGCATTCTTCAGTGCGGTAAATCGATCTGCAGACTCACTTTTACCATTCTCATCATCGCCATACTTCCTTGTGCGTTTGGGGCCAAAAAAGCCTCTGGTATACTTATACTGCTCTTCTTGCTCAAAGCTATATTGGCCAGTTTCACTGTTATAAACAATCAGATGATCTCTGCGAAGTCTGTAATCAATATATTTGTCAATTGCTGCAATATATTCAATTTTTGCCTGTATGGCAAGGTTGTCGGCAATCATCCGAGTTATTGGATTATTAGTGTCTTTCAACAGGTTTTTGTAGTATGGCAGAGCTCTCTTTGTGAGATCGTAATAGTCCCTAAGGTTGGTAATAACATAATTCTTTGCTTTACTGCCTTTAATTGCTTCTGCAGAAGGAACGGGCATCTCTAAAAAGCGCTTAAGCGCCTCTACTTCCATCTTAAATTTCTCATTGGCATTTGCACTGTCATATTTCGTGTTCCATTCCTGATTTTCCTTCTCAGCCTGTGAAAGAGGTGCTCCCAAGCCTTCTTGATCCTTAAGGACAGATTTCCTGGGCCATTCATATCCTCCTTGTTCAGAATTAAAAAGTTCCAGCTCAGTCATTAAGATTGCGCTGTTTTTACTGCATCCTATACACTCTTCCTGTCTATAGGTATTCATATTGTGTGTATATTTACGATCATTAATTCCATTAACATCACGCCACTTTTCGTGTGACTTAGGCACATTTTCCCTTATGGTTTTAGTGGCTTTTGTAATCTCTGCCTCAACCTTGGTGAGTTCAGCTTTTAAGCTGTTGACCATATCATCATTATTCTGCTTTCTCGATTCTTCATCTATAAAGTGATCAAGCTGATCCTTAAGAATAAGATTGCAGGAAAGTTTTGATCGACCGTTCAGATATTTCTCATGTTTCTTGCTCTGAGCTTTTACATAAGCAACGCTCTCAAGCGCCTCCATTCTTTGATTCATGATTTCCTTACGGTGCCTGTATTTCACCAAAGAGTTTGCATTCTCGTCGTTTTTATATTCAAGTGCTAAATTCTGGGCGTCCATAAACTTAATAGAAGCAGTTTCTGCTGCCCACTTACGATGTTTCGCACTATGATGATTGTATCTTTCCGCATACACATCAACCTTATCCTGATGTTCACCTCTTTGGTTGATCTTTTGATAGCGCCTTATCTTAGCAGTAATAGCCTGATCATCCTGGAAATAATATTTGGTTCTGAGCGCAAACGCTTCAGCAGATTTATCGTCTGTCTTTTTCTTCAAATGTTCAATGAGCTGATCCGGATCATAGTCATAAGAGGCCTTGTTTACATCAACGCCCTTGTCAATCTGTCCGGTATAAAACTCTTCTTTATGTTTTTCTGTATCCTGTTTTTTCTGATATTCTTCAAATCCTGACATTTTCTTTGTCTCCCGTCATTACTCGTTAATTGTCTTATTAGAACTCAGCCTCATATATGTGTGCTGTCTTTGCTTTTGGGAAAAGACGTTTCGCAAGCTGCAAAGATTCATCACTCATAGCATCAAATGTAAGGCTTGCGCCTGGGAAAAGAGTCTCCATCTTGCTGACAGTGCTTCCAAGAAGCTCTATAAGGCCTCTTGGATACTTGCCATAAAGATATGAGAGCTCCAGATTGCCGTTTGATAACTTTCTCATAAAGATCAGATCCACCAGATTGTTATTTATATAAATGCACTGGCAAAGCTCCGGAACACACTCCGCCTTCCACTTCTCATAATCAAGGACTGTTATGGTATGTTGCCTGGCTAAAAGAGAGAGTATCATCTTCTGCTCTTTCTCAGACTGGTCAAAAAAGCCAACCGTCTTATGCTCAGCCTTCACAGATCTGTGAAGGGCATCTGAGGCTTTGATATCCTCAGGGCTTACATAGTATCTTTCATGGGAATAGGTTGTTTCCATGATCTGAAATGACAGGAAAAAGGTATGGAGAGCATCATCATCTTCTCTGAACTCAAACTGTGCAGTAACAGGAAGTATTTCCCCGGACTGCACCACAGCCCGAAGAACCTGGTCTATCAGATATGTACCAACGCCCTGCCTTCTGACCTGGGGCTCTACATATAACCAGTCAATGACGTATTCAAATCCCACAACCTGGTACGAAACTGCACCAAGTATGTAGTCTTTATCATCGACACATGCAACTGCTACCCTTGTATCAGTAAGGCTTATTGTCTCAGGGATTACACTGTCAAAAGTCCCCCGATTTAAGTCATCGATCAGTACAGTACTGTAATTCATGATATCCTCCAAACAAAGTATTCAAATATATGATATATTCAATATTTTAACACGATAAGTGCACCAAAGTGACTATATTCTGACAAAAAACAAACAGCAGAGCACATAATCTCCTAGATATAAAACGCTCGGGATTTTAGGTTTTAATAAAACGTTTATTACATCATATTTAATTAAGGTGTATTATGAGAAGGATATTTTTTGAAGGAGGGAATTATGAAAAAGAAAAATCTATTGTTACCTGTTGTATTATGCACAGCCATGCTTATGACAGCATGCAGTGGCCAGACACCCGCAGAAAGCTCCGTTGAGAAAGAGCCCATTGAGACCGTCGCTGCAACAGAAGCTCCTGCCGCTGAAGAGACCGCAACCACAACCGAAGCTGAGGCAGCTGCACCTGCAGAGAATAGCGAAAACACAGTAACAGAGGCATCCGGAGCCATCACTCAGGATCAGGCCATGGATGCAGTCTTAAATTACTTCAAGGCTGACTTCCCGGATTATGAGATCGACTCAGAGCACGGTGAGTACTGGGAAGTTGTACCCGGCGACAATGGCGAGATCAAGGTGATCCACAAATCTTACACCGGTGCCTTCAACTTCTATTATGTTGATCCCACAACAGGTGAAACCTACGTCACAGAGCTTGTCCCCGGCATCATCGACGAGGAGCAGAAGACAGGCGAGACCTTTAATGTTAATGATTATATGAATTAAATCGAGTAGTAGGCTGACTCCTACTCGATTATGCACACAGACATTGGGCACTTCTTTCTCCATGTCTTTACGACCGGCAAATGAATCTGTATGCAAGCATCCATTCGCTTGCCGGTCTTGTGCATCAAAAAGGGGCTGTCGCACTAATTGTATTGTATAATTTACCTGTAACAGTGTCGCATCAATAATCACAAACTGAAATGACGTTATCATCATGTCTGATACTCTCTGTTCCCGGAACCTTGCCATCCCTGATTTTCTGCTCAAATTCTTCCTTTCTTTGACCTCTTTGATAATCTAATCGGGTTGCGATTTTTCCTAACTCAGGAATGTATTTTTTGCGCTGTTCAAGGTCATCTTCCAACTCAAAAAAGAATCTGTTTACTGCATTGTATACTAATTCCTCCTGCTCTGTGTCTTTTGTTTTATATTGCACGTCTAAACAATACTCAATAGCAGAGATATCCGTTTTGCCTTCATCTAAGATATGGATCTTGATTGAAAACACTGCAAGGACATGATATACTAATTTGTAGCTACAGAAAGGTGCTACGTAATGATATTTACATGGGATGAAAATAAGGATTTCAAAAACTTTGAAGATCATGGAATACATCTAGGAACGGCCACCTATATTTTTAACGATCCATGCAGAATTGAGCGTCCGGATGTATCAGCAAATAATAACACGCTTGAAAACAGATGGCAGACTATTGGGAAAATAAATGATGTACTATTCGTTGCTTATGAAGAGAGATTAAATGATGAAATCCATCTCATATCTGCCAGGATTGCTACCGCAAAGGAAAGGAGGATATATAATGGCTACAGTAACGATGAAATTGAACCCTGGGGACCAGCCAACTATTGAACAGATCAAAGAGATTGAAGTTGCGTCTAAGAAGCCAATTAAGTTCACAGAAGATGCTCCAGAGCTTTCCGACGAAGAACTCTCTCAGTTCAAACCTGCAAATCCTAAATATTATCGTCCGAACAAGGAACTCATTTCTCTGCGATTGGATACCGTATTAGTTGATGCATTCAAATCTACTGGTAAGGGATATCAGACCAGGATCAATGAAGCCCTTTGGAAGGGCGCTCAGGAGATGGGTATAATCAAGCAACAATAACTTTCAAAGCCCCTAATGCTATAAGAAAGCATCGGGGGCTTTTTTCATAGTGCGCCGCTAGGCGCACTATCAGAAAAGGCATTTGGGATTGCTCCTAAATGCCTTGTTCTTCCTCCTGTTATGCCATATACAGCTGTAAACTATCTAAATATCGCATTTTACAAATTCCCATTACTGATAATCGAATTTAATAAGGCTCTGTCTGGCCCATGAAGAAACGAATCTGCTCCGGTGTTGTCAAAACACGGGCAGTTTTTAATTGATTCTCCGATAAGCTCATTTTGTACATTTTAATTTCACGCTGCAGTTGGAATACTTGCTGCTGCAGGAACACAACCTTTGGAATTCCCATATTTCCACCCGCAACATAATGTGCATAAGATGTACTGGCTCTTGCCAGTTCCTCTGCAAGAATCCTCGTACATTCATCAAGTCTTTCCTTCAGCACTATTTCTTCCGGTTCAAGCATAAAAACTTGAGGTATATTCAGCAATGCGCGTATTAGAAAACCAAGCAACTTTTAATGACCGGGGTAATGTAAATTCCACAACAGATTACAAAGATTCCTGATCACGGCTCCACTTACGATCCCACAGCTTTATTATCTCGCCTCTCTCAGACTTCCTGAGAAGATAAAAGCCATACACGCACAGGCAAGCTTCAAGCACCGCAATACAAACAGCCGACCAGTCCGGTAAGTCTTTTACACCATTTTCTTCAACGCCTTTTATTGCCATAAAGGATAAAAGATCATGGGCAAAATGCACCAGACAGAGTACCAATACATTTCCCTTTTTCAGATATACGGCAGCAAATAAGACACCGAAAAACATACTCAGCATTACCTGATACAGTATATCCGTTACAGGGTCTCCGTTTACAAGGTTTGTCAGGTGAGTAAGTCCAAAAAGAAAGCCAGAAGCAACCGCCATCAACGGTATCGTCTTTTCATTCATCATCTTTTTTGCCATGAATGAAACTGCAATCTCCCTGAAGCACACTTCTTCTACCAAGCCTGCCATAAGAGCCATCGCAACTGTATTAAGCCTCACCGCCCTGAACGGAAAGCCTCCAGCAAAGTATCCAAACAATCCAAACAGCAGCACCCAGTAGATCAATATTGGAGACATCAACACAAACGCCCCCTTGATGTCGCCCTTTTCCGGCCTGTAACGATACTGCGGTGAAAACCATCTGAACCAGATGATCAAAACCAATACTGAGCCTATGCAGCCTCCTATGGAGGTCCCTGTGGTTGTATCTACACCAAGCGATGACAATGCGAACATAATCGGTATGCCAATCAGGAACTCCGAAACAAAATAACCTCCGAATGTAAATAGAAGCAGGCTCAAAACAGGGTGTTTATCAGAAAACTCATGTTTATTCTTCATAAATATGTTACTCCTTAACTTAAGGCTCCAGACTCGCAGCACACGCCAACTCACATATGGTTTTGCCGTTTTCCCTGACGTTTTACATTGTTAGCCGCAATAAATGCGATAAGATTCAAAACGGTGGCAATACTGCCGCCAACTAATGCGATTTCGTCCGCACCGCCGCTGACAGCCAATACCAGTTCGACTATGCTAAGAACCAGATCTACCAACGTGATCAGCCATGCACCCCCTGCTTTCGTTGCATCTTTTGCAGCAGCAAACAGCAGAAAAGCTGCCACCAGATAAAGTGCTGCGCTGCCAAATGCTGCAACGTTACCATCCGCAATTCCAAGGAACACATAATACACCGCGATCAACAACTCGAATACCCCAAATACTTTTAACAATTTTTGACTGCCAGACATTTTTTCCTCCTAGAATCATCTGTTTTCTTCGCTGATACGAAGTGTGACTACAAATATACTAACATACACAGAAAAATTTGGAAATCGATAAAAACACCTTGACGTTTCCATGTACCAGCGTAAAAATAAGGATGGAAGCGTTCTCTTCCATCCAGCCGGTATCCGGCAATTTTCACCACTTTTTGTAACCAAAAACCTAATATCTTACTGACAGGAGGCGACTATGGATAAAAGTGACATTTTAGGAAAAGCAAAGCGCGAAACCAACAAAAGAG
>NZ_JAGBLU010000142.1 GCF_017635265.1 Butyrivibrio sp. | reverse complement strand
ATACTGCCTTAAGATGAAATTTGCCCTGTTGTACAGAACGGCTGATGATCTGCAGATATCCCTGCAATAGTCATAGAGTATGTGGTTTTTGCTTATCCGGTATTGCCTTGTTCTGTACACGGTTGAAAATTCCTTATTAGTAATCTATAGTTAGTATTATAGCACACTTTTCAGAAACAAGCAAACATTTGTTCTCTTTAGCAGCAAACTCATTTCCATTGAGACAGATGTCGATCACATGCATCTGCCGATCTCCATGCCACCTGATGTGGCACCTGTAAAACACATCAACTCGTTAAAATCACAGCTTTCCAAAGAAGTGAGAAATACATATAGGCCTCATGTAGAAAAGTATCTGTGGGGAGATTCGCCCTTCTGGAGTGCAAGTTACTTTTGTGCAACTACCGGAAGAGTTTCTCTTGATACTGTTAAGAAATACATTGAAGATCAGCGAACAGAAGAACACAAACGTAAATACATTAAGACGGGGAAATACAAAAAGAAAAGCTAGTGCGATTCATCCCACAACCGATTTCATCGGAAGGGGTTTTCTCGCACGATGTTTATAATACTGATATATATAATCTGCCAGTAATTGGTCGTGATTCCCTCTGATCCATGTAACACGTGCATCCAAACCACAAATACGGAAGTATACACCCACCGGATCTGGCTCTGCCGCACCGCGGTCAAAAAGATCTCCCAGCAATATGATATTGTCCTTATAAGAAGGTGAAATCTGCTTCAGAGTCCCGTCCAGTTTAATTAGGGAATTGTGGATATCCCCGATAACATAAGTCGCCATTATTCCAAATACTCCTTAATCTCTGCGAGGCGATCTTCGATACTCATATTTCTCCTGCGTTCTCTCTGTTCCTGCACCCGTTTGATCCGCTTCTGATGGCAATCATCGCAAAGCGTCTGTATGCGGTAAATACCGTATTCACCGTCATTTCTGATTTTTCCCTCTTCACATCCGCACACTTCACATGTATTTTTACTTTTCTCCTCAGCCGAGCGGACTATTTCTCTTATTTTCTGGCGAAACTTTCTCTTTCCTTCATCCTCATCTTCATCTTTTGGAAAAAAGCGGATGCTTGTTCCATCTGCAAGATTATCAAAGGCTCTGTAAGTGTTTTTAAGTGTACACTTCCAGGATGTGAGTCCCCGAAGCTACTCTCAACATATATCTGAGGTTTTGAAAGATCCTCCATCTTCCATCCCCGTTCCAATCCTCAATGGATCTAGCTCTGGTGCAAGTTTTCTCATTTTCTGGCTTTGAAGTTCCATCTTTTCCCTTTCCTGCCTTATCTATTACCCAAGGTAATTATGAAATCTCTTTTCAGTTTCATCTTTGATATCATCTATGCACTGTGTCCCCATGTGCTCAACAACTACTGATGACACAGCACATGCATACCTGCAACAATCCTGCAGACTATAGCCTTCTGAAAGACCATGGATAAATCCGGCAACAAAGCTGTCTCCGGCGCCGGTAGTATCAACCACTTTCACATCAGGATAAGCCGGAATGTGTCCTTCCTCAGAAGCACTTTTGTAAATACATCCCTCTTTCCCACATTTGATTATTATGGTATTGGCACCATGTTCCAGGAAGCATTCTGCGCTTTTTATCGGGTCACTTTCGCCGGTTAGGATCGATGCTTCCTTCTCATTAGGAATTATATAATCGATATATTTAAGGATTGGTTCAAGGTCTTTTATCGTCTCGCCATTCTTGGCTGTTGTCATGTCAGCCACGAGGACACGGCCAGGAGTTTCTTTAATTTGTCTAAAGACCTCTTCCATGTCACTTACAGTAAGTCTTGGAGATACAAAGATGCTGGCAAAACTTACAATATCTCCGGCATCATCCAAATAAGAAAGTATATGTTCCTTGGATAGTTTCCTGAGTGTACTCTCAGGATTTGTGATGAAGTATCTCTCACCATCGCCGTCCACAAGAACAATATTTATTGCTGTCGGAATGTCCGGACTTACAGTTATATTCCGGGTATCAACCTTGTTTTGGTCCAGACACTTTTTCACAATCACGCCGGCTTCATCATCTCCTAGAAGAGATATTATCTCTGTAACATTCCCAAGGCCGGACAATGTAACTGCCTCATTAAGAGCATCCCCGCCACAGGACATTCCTATGTCCCGGGCAGGCACTGATCCCTTTGAAAAAATCTCTTTATCCACCGCTCCCGCGTATATATCTACTATGGCTGCACCAATTACTGTGACCTTACAACTCATACATGAACTCCTGTTACAAAAGTGGTAGTACCTTCTCTTCTATAAACTCTACCCTGTCAAAAATCCGGGGCTTGAACGTACCTGTTATACCCACTGATACGTTTCTCTCTTTATTGACATAGATAATGTTTCCGCTATCACCGATTGCTGCGTATACATCTCTGTCGTCATATGGTTTGTACCAGAGATATCCGTAGCTCATATATCCCATTTTCTCACCAAGCTTTAGATGTGGCGTCAGCATATCTTTCAGGTACTCCTCGGAGATGATCCGTTTGCCGTTAAAAGAGCCGTTCTCAAGGACCATCTCTCCGATCACCGCCATGTCTTTTGCTGACATACAAAGGCCCCAGCCTGCTGTAACGCACCCCATAGGATCCGTGTACCACTCATATTTCCTGGGGTTCTTGTTCATGAAGAAATCAAACTGATCTTCCTTGGAACTGTCTCCGTGAGGTATTCTCTCCGGAAGTCCTAATGGAGAAAAGAGCTCTCTGTTGGCAAAATCTATACACTTCTCTCCTGTAGCTCTTTCAATTATTCCTGCCAGAATCTGAATACCAAGGGTCGCATATCGAAACTCTCCTGTAATTCCGGCGCGACCTCCCAGATTATCAAGGATTGCAAGTGTAAAATCCTGCGAAGTGCACACCTTTTTCCAGGGCTCTGACTTTCCCTTATACGGGGCTGTCATCGTCAGCAGATGCCTTATTGTGACATCATAGATAGTCTTCTCGCCACGCTTTACCTTATAGTCAGGGAAATAATACATCACCTTCTGATCTACGTCTTTGATAAAGCCTTTATCAAGTGCAATTCCTGCAAGCAGCGACATAATGCCTTTGGTGACCGAGTTGACATTCACGGCATCTTCGGTCTTAAAACCGTGCCAGCAATCGTCATAGGCCACCTTGCCATCTTTTATCGCATATATCTGGCAGATATTGCTCTCATTGCCATTGCTGCCTGCGACATACTCATAGAACTGATCTTTATTCATCAAAAAGCCTCCTCTTAGGTAAGATTCGGACGTCCTAAGAAAAGGCTAATATGATTAAAAATTGTTTTCAAGAAAAATCTTAAAATCATTTGATTACAGGTTCAATTCTCTTTGAGATTACTACGGCTAATGCAAGTTTGAGAAGATCGGGAATGATGAACGGGAATACACACCATCCGAGTACTGTAAGAAGTCCTACTTCTCCGCTGCTCTTCATATAGACATGCATAAACCATGCTGTTCCGAATGCGTAGCATACTGCAAGTCCAAGAACCAGTGCTATTACCTTCATGACGATGTTCTTTTTAAAAAACTTAGTAAAAAGAATGTATATAAGACCTGTAAGTAAGAATCCAATAATATATCCGCCTGTATTTCCGAGAAGAACTCCGATTCCTCCTGAAAAACCTGCAAATACAGGAACTCCGACTGCTCCAAGGAGTACGTATACAAGTGTTGCAAGTGTTCCTCTCTCACCGCCCAATGCCAAAAGGACAAAGAATACCGCGAAAGTCTGAAGTGTAAACGGAACTGCTGTAGGAATACTTATCCAGGAGCATATAGCTATAAGCGCTGCTCCGATTGCGATATATACCAGATCCAAAACCTTTGAATTATCTCTTGTCTTAACTGCGTTTGCACTACTCATGATGTCTGTTCCTCCAACAAATATTTTAATTAAATACCTAAATGAAGGTAACATAAGCAAAAAATATTGTCAACCTTTTGTAGTTGTAAGGTTGACAATCAAAAATTCTACTAATCACATCAGTTCATCCAGTGCTTGTCCTATATCTCCATCAATGCAGATCGATCTGTCACGAATATCAGATGGGCACTGTGCTTCTCCATAGTTTATGCAGGCATATACAGCATTTGGATTTTCAAAAGTAAATCTCCAAAACGGATACTTGATTATCCCCGGTGTATTACCACCAACTCCAAGTTCAAGATAAAGAACATGCTTATCTTCATGCTCTTCCAAAAACTTCGAGTAGGCCAGCGATGCTCTGCGCCATCCTTCATCTTCCACAAACGAATCATCTGCTCTGAGATTTGTGGTCATATCAGAACCATCATCCGGACACTTAGGGATCAGTTCTGAAGGTATTTCCATGCTCACACCGCCTTCCGGGATTTCAAAGAGGCCTTCACTATTTACAATAAATCCCTGAGCCTCCATTGCTTTCATAACCCATTCTTCATTGTCATAGGTCTTTTGCATATCCGGATTTACACTCTGGAACAAGCCATAATCTCCCTGAGTATAGAAAAGACGTCTCTTATCAAATCCTGCCTTTTGGAAGCAGTGATCGACATTTGTTGTCAGAACAAAATAATCCTTATCCTTAACCAGTTCAAAAAGCTTATTGTAAACCGGCTTAGGAGCATCAAGATATCTGTTGATATAGATATACCTTGCCCAATAAGCCCATGAAATCTCGGGTTTTAATCTGAGCACATAAAAGCCTCCGGTATACATATCCTTAAAGCCGTATTTAGAAGCATAGTCAGAAAACCACTTATCAAAGCGCTCTCCACTGTACACAAATCCGGCAGAAGTCGATAGTCCTGCACCTGCGCCTATAACTATTGCATCAGCATTCTGTATTTCCTTTTTCAACAAACCAATCTGCTCACGGTTTATTTTATTCATATGTACCTCTATCTTTTATTACTCAGTTACAACCAGCACTCTGCCTTCACGCCTTTGTCTTGAATGAGGATATTCACCATCAATATATCCCAAAAGCACAAAACACTTACATTCCATATTTTCGGGCACCTTCCACTTTCTAAGATACTCGTTCCCTTCCTTTGTAGAAAAAGTTTCTTCACCTCTTGCAACGATACAGGAAGCAATTCCAAGATTACATGCTTCAAGCACCATATTCTCTGCGCAGCAAAAGGCATCAGGTATGTTGTAAAGAAATCCTTTTTGAGCAAAAATAGCAACTACCGTAGGTGCCCCATAGAATCCGCTATTTATACTCGGATCATCAATTATGGAGGGCTGCTCAGAAGAGACATATCCCCCTGCCAGGTTATTTCTATTCATGCATCCTACATTTAACCTGCCAACTCTTTCAACCAGATCTTTGTCATTCATGACAACCAGCATACTGCGCTGTCCGCCACCTGCATTGGGAGCATAAAGACCTGCTTCAATAATCTTATTTATCTCCTCATCACCTGGCTTTTGATCTGTATACTTCCTGATTGAACGTCTCTCTTTTATTATATCCAATAAATCCTTACTCATGCTCTCATTTCTCCTTCAACATCTGCCCAGCACTGAGGATCCTCAGCATAAAAGTCGCCATAAGTACCCTTAGCTACCGCAGGACATCCCCTGCACCATGCCAGGAGCTTACATTTGCTGCATTTACTAAAACGCGTATAGTCACGATATTCCTCGACCTGCTTAACCCAAAGGTCTTTGAGTCTGTCTTCAAATACATTACCCACTTTACTCTCTGCGACTCTCCTGCAGGCATATACATCACCTGTAGGAAGTATTGTAATATGGCAGTTTCCACAGTTACAGCCGCCATAGATCATGCCTTTCTT
>NZ_JAGBLU010000141.1 GCF_017635265.1 Butyrivibrio sp. | reverse complement strand
GATTCCGACTCTAGGCATCTTTTTTTTACTCTCAGTAAACGATTTGTTTACTGAGTTTTTTTATTTTTTATACTTTTCTGTATATATTCGTGATATCATAAAACAAGTTGATGCAAAAAGTAATAGATTTCAGGTTTTGTGAAAATGGTATAAGAATGAGACTATCGAAAGAAGATAAAAAAATAATCAAGACAGTCCTCAATATTAAGGACTATAATCCGGATACCTTTGATCCGGAAATATTGAATGAGCTTGAAAGTAGTGAAGAATATAGAGAGATCCTAAAAAAACATGGAGAAGAAATACTTTGTTCAGAGCAGTATGCAAGGCTGAAAGAGTTTATTCAGCATGGAAATGTAACTGTTTATGAACATAGTATTCATGTAGCTTTGTGTGCAATTAAGCTCAACAGAAAGCTTTCTATCAATGGAAGAGAAAGAGAGCTTGTTCGAGGCGCACTACTTCATGATTATTTTTTGTATGACTGGCATATTCAGGATGCTCCCGGCAATATACATCCTAAACTTCATGGATTTTATCATCCGGGAATAGCATTGAGAAATGCTACAAGAGATTTTTCGCTCTCAGAGAGAGAAAAGGATATAATAGTTAAGCATATGTGGCCATTGACAATTAATCCGCCAAGATGCAGAGAAGCATGGATTGTTTGTCTTGCTGATAAATATGCGTCAACACTTGAAACGCTTAAGCTACGAAAGGGAAAAATTAGAGTTAATTATGCCTGATCTGTACCAGGAGCTTATAAACTTGGCAGAAAGTGATATGTACCCATTGCATATGCCGGGTCATAAAAGAAATGAGATAAGCACCCCGATGAAGGGTGCTTTTCGCTGTGATATAACAGAAATAGATGGATTTGACAATCTTCATGATGAAAATGGAATTATTCTTGAGGCTGAAGAACGGGCAAATAAACTTTACGGTTCGGAGCAGACTTATTTTCTTGTAAATGGAAGTACAGGCGGAGTCTTATCTGCTGTTTCGGCAACTGTATCCCCAAGAGGGACTGTTCTTGCGGCAAGAGGGAGTCACAAGTCATTTTATCATGCAGTATATCTTAGAAATCTTAATGTTAAATATCTTCCGTATAAGCAAATTGATGGGATTAATATTCCGGATAGCTTTTCAGCACAGGATATTGAGCTGAATTTAGATGATAGTGTAGAAGCAGTTTTTATTACTTCACCAACATATGAAGGTAAGTGCTCGGATGTACGTGGGATCGCTAATGTATGTCATAAACGAGGTATTCCGCTCATTGTAGATGCAGCTCATGGGGCACATTTTGGATTTGGTAAAAAGAATCAGAAAAGTTCATATGATAACAAAGAAAACAGTAGTGATGTTCAGGCTGAAAACTTTTCGGTAAATCCCGGAATTAAGGCAGATTATAGATCATATAATGAATCATCACCTGAAGAATATTTTTCTGTTCCTGAAAATGCGATTACTCAGGGAGCAGATATTGTTATCCATAGTGTTCATAAGACACTTCCATCAATGACACAAACAGCATTGATTCATGTTTCAGGTAATCTGGTAGATAAAAGCAGATTAAAACGTTTTTTGAGAATATATCAAACCAGTAGTCCATCTTATGTTCTAATGTCTTCAATAGATCTTGCAATGAAAGAGATTGAAGAAAATAGTACTCAGTTTATAGATAAGCTTCTAAATTATAGGAACAAAATTCAAAGAGAAACGGCGAAGTGCAAGTTACTTAAAGTAATTGGCAAAAATGTAATAGATGATCCGTCAAAAGTACTAGTTTCTGTCCAAGATAGCACAATGACAGGAGAGCAGTTATATGATATACTTCGTGAGGAGTATCATCTTCAGCTGGAAATGGCCGGAGAAAAGACTGCTTTGGCAATCATAACAGGTTGGGATACGGAAGATGGGATTAGGCGTTTTATCAATGCTCTGATAGAAATTGATAAGAGACTATCAATGACGATTGAGTCTAAAGTTTCCAACAAAGTCGTTATTTTACCTAAAAAGAAAATGAATATATGTGAAGCATGGGACAAAGAAAAAGAAATTGTCCTATTCGATGAGGCTGAAAATAGGATTGCAGCAGAATTTGTAAATCTATATCCACCGGGAATACCAATCATTGCACCCGGTGAGGTTTATACAAGAGAAATAATTGAGAGCATTAAAGCTTACCTTGATCAAGGGCTTAATGTTCAGGGAATTGAAAGAAAGAAAGGATTTTTATGCGTAAGACAAAAATAATTTGTACAATTGGACCTGCAAGTGAGAATGAGGATAAACTTCGTGAGATTATGCTGGCAGGAATGAATGTTGCCCGCTTTAATTTTTCACATGGCTCACATGAGGAACATAAGAGAAAATATGACAGAATAAAAAAACTCAGAGATGAGCTTGGTTTACCGGTAGCTGTAATGCTTGATACAAAGGGACCGGAAATCAGATTAAAAGACTTTGAAAAAGGTAAGGTAGAGTTAACCGCCGGCCAGAAATTTACGCTTACTTCCCGTGACGTTATGGGAACCGAGTCAGAGGTTGCTATTACATATAAAGAACTTACAAATGATTGCCATAAGGGAATGACAATTCTTATTGATGATGGTCTTATTGAGTTAAAAGTAGAGGAAGTTACAGAGACTGATATTGTATGTACAGTTGTTAACGGTGGACCTGTTTCAGATAAAAAAGGCGTTAATGTTCCCGGGGCTGTTCTTACAATGCCATATCTTAGCGAGCAGGACAGAGGAGACATCGAATTTGGATGTGAGCAGGGATTTGACTTCGTAGCAGCATCATTTGTACGTACATCTGACGATGTCATGGCAATTCGTGAGATTTTAAAGGCTAAAAACAGCAATATGAAGATCATTGCCAAGATTGAGAGCACACAGGGTATTAAGAATCTTGAGGAGATACTTGATACAGCTGACGGAATCATGGTAGCCCGTGGTGATATGGGTGTTGAGGTTCCGTTTGAAGATGTACCTGTTATTCAGAAAGAGATGATCAAGCTCGCTGAATCAAAGGGAAAATATGTTATTACAGCGACTCAGATGCTTGATTCAATGATTCATCATCCACGTCCAACCCGTGCTGAGGTTACTGACGTAGCAAATGCCATTTATGACGGTACAACAGCAATCATGCTTTCCGGTGAGACAGCATCCGGAGATTATCCTGTAGAAGCTGTTAAGACAATGGCCAGAATTGCAGAGCGAACAGAAGCTGATATAGATTATGTAGGAAGGCTTCGCAAGAGAGACTATGCGCCATCTGATGTTACTAATGCTATTTCACATGCTACATGTAATATAGCAGCAGAGGTTGATGCAGACGCAATCCTTACAGTCACAATGTCAGGATTTACAGCAGCCATGGTTTCAAGATATAAGCCTAATTGCCAGATCATCGCATGCACTATTAACCCAACAGTTTGCAGACAGGCAAATCTTATGTGGGGTGTAACACCACTTCATATCAGACAGGAAGATACTGCAGACGAGTTGTTTAAAGAGGCTATTAATGCAGCTAAAAATGCCGGATATTTGAAAGCAGGAGATAAGGTTGTTCTTACGGCAGGAGTTCCGCTTGGAATTCCGGGAAGAACAAACATGATTCGTGTAGAGGAGCTTTAATTAAGCTAATGGGAAAGATATTTCTTTTGATGGGAAAGAGCACCTCGGGGAAGGATACGATTTACAAAGAACTAATAGTTAATGAGAAACTTGGACTTGAAAAAGTCGTGCCTTATACAACCAGACCCATGCGAGATGGGGAAAAAGACGGTGTACAGTACTTTTTTAAAGATGAAAATGAATATCTGAAACTTAGAGAAGATGGCAGGATTATCGAAGAAAGAACTTATCACACCAAGTACGGTGAGTGGAGATATTTTACTGTTGATGATGGGCAGATAAATCTTCAGAACGGAAATTATCTTGTAATTGGTACTTTAGAATCCTATTGCTATATCAGAGACTATTTTGGAAAAGAAAACGTGGAGCCGGTTCTTATTGATGTTGATGCAAAAGTTCGGCTTGAAAGGGCGATGCATCGTGAGAATAAGCAGGAACATCCAAAATATGATGAGATGTGCAGACGTTTCCTTGCAGATGAAGAAGATTTTAGTGAAGAGAAGATAGTAGCGGCAGGAATAACCAAGAGATTTACAAATAATGACAACTTAGAGACATGTATTAGTGAAATTACAGAATACATTACTCAGAAAATAGGATAAAATATTATTGTAACTATAACGGCTTTACCAGTGAGGTCAAGGTATGGATATTAGAATAAATAATATTCTAAAGCCAAATGAGATTCAGGGACAGGAACCGGTCCAGGAAGCTTCAGGAGATTTTAAGTTTGTTCTGACAAGTAAGCTTGAAGATACAAATCTTGCAGAGCGACTTAATCTCATGATGCAGGATATTGTCCAGCAGGGACAGAAAATTGGCAAGCGCAATGACATCAAGGATATGCAGCGTTATAGAGTGCTTATAAAAGATTTTTTTAATGAAGTGGTAACAAGATCACATGTCTTTTCAAGAGAAAATTTTCTCGATAGAAAAGGGAGACATCGTGTGTACGGAATAATAAGACAGGTAGATGATGAGCTTGATGAGCTCGCAAGAGAACTTGTCAAAGACGAAAAAGACAACATTGGTATTCTGGCTAAGATAGGGCAGATAGAGGGGCTTTTGTTGGATATTTTTACCTGAGGGAGTAAAGATGGCGGATTTTTCCGATATTATAGATCAAGTTCAGATGAAAGAGCACATGCAGAATGCGCTCTTAACAGAAAAAGTATCTCATGCATATATAATATCAGGAGAAAACGGCTCAGGAAAAGAGTTTATAGCCAGAGTTTTTGCGAAAGCGCTGCAGTGCGAGAGCAGGCATGAAAAAGAAGGGATGATAGAAAGCTGCAATGAGTGTCCTTCATGTGTGAAGGCTCTTAGCTTAAATCATCCGGATATTATTACACTCACCCATGAAAAACCTGCCAGTATAGGTGTAGATGATATTAGACATGGGATAAGAGATGATGTTGTAATAAGACCTTATGAAAGTAAGTATAAGATTTATATAATTCCAGAAGGCGAGAAAATGACACCGGCTGCTCAGAATGCTCTTTTAAAGACTTTGGAAGAGCCGCCGTCATATGTGGTTATTATTATTCTGACCAATAACCTGAATGCCTTTCTTCCCACGATAATAAGCAGATGCATAGTACTCCCCATGAAGCCCGCCAAGGATGATTCCATAAAGAAGTATCTTATGGAAAATTATCATGTGGTGGATTATAAAGCTATGCTTTGCGCTTCTTTTGCCAGGGGCAATGTTGGAAAAGCTTTGGAGCTGGCTTCTAATGAGAAGTTTGATAATCTCAAAAACAGTACAATCGAGCTTGTGTCCAAGCTCAAGGCTTTAGAAACACATGATATCATGGACAGACTTCATGAAATTCTTTCCCCGGATGAAGAGAGTGAAAAAACCAGTAAAAAAGGCATAGATACAGCTGCTCTTGAAGACTTTATGGATGTAATGATTTTTTTGTTCAGAGATATGCTTGTTTACAAGTCCACAGAAAATGTGGATCACTTGATTTTCTCTGACAAATTATCGTATATTAGAAGTGTTACTGAAAAGTGTTCTTACACACAAATTGATGAGATGATCCATGATTTGGAGAAAGCCAAAAACAGGATCAATTCTAATGTTAATATAGATCTTGCATTGGAGCTGATGCTCCTTGCTGTTAAGGAGAATTTATGACCAAAGTAATCGGCGTAAGGTTTAGAACAGCCGGAAAGATATATTTCTTTTCACCAGGAAAATATGTTATTAAAAAGGGCGACCACGTAATTGTTGAGACTGCACGAGGAGTGGAGTACGGTACTGTAGTAGGAGAGCCGAGAGAAGTTGAGGATGACGAGGTTGTTAAGCCTTTAAAGCCTGTACTCAGAACAGCAAGTACCAAGGATGATGAGCAGGAAAAGGCGAACAGGGAAAAAGAAAGAGAAGCGTTTAAAGTTTGCCTTGAAAAGATCAAAAAGCATAATCTTGAGATGAAGCTTATTGATGCTGAGTACACATTTGATAATAACAAGATACTTTTTTACTTTACAGCTGATGGCCGAATTGACTTTAGAGAGCTGGTAAAAGATCTTGCGGCAGTGTTTAAGACAAGAATTGAGCTTAGGCAGATCGGTGTAAGGGATGAGACCAAGATAATCGGCGGATATGGAATCTGTGGCAGGCCGCTTTGCTGCCATTCATATTTGTCAGACTTTGTTCCGGTTTCTATTAAAATGGCTAAGGAGCAGAGCTTATCGCTTAATCCCACCAAGATTTCCGGGGTATGCGGAAGACTCATGTGTTGTCTTAAGAACGAAGAGGACGTATATGAGGAGCTTAACAGAAAGATGCCCGGAGTCGGTGACATATGCAAGACCAAGGATGGACTTGAAGGTGAGGTTTCAAGTGTGAATATCCTCAGGCAGACTCTCAAGATTCTGGTAGATGTTGATGATGAGAAGGAAGTTCACGAGTACAAGCTTGATGATATAGAGTCAATCAAGAAAAAACCAAAGAAAAAGAATCAGAACAATAAAAAGAATTCTCAGGAAGATGAAGAGATGAAAGAGCTTGAGAAACTTGAGAAGATTGAGAAACAGGAAGGAAAGTCAAAACTTGGGGACAATTGATTTAAAGCCCGGAGAAAGACTGGACGATCTGCAGAGAAATGGTTATAGAATCATTCAGGATCCGGAGAGATTCTGCTTTGGCATGGATGCGGTTCTTTTATCCGGATTTGCGACAGCGCCGGATGGAGGAAGGCTCCTTGATCTGGGAACAGGAACCGGTATAATACCTATACTTATGGCTGCTAAAACAAGAGCTAAGGAACTTATTGGCCTTGAAATCCAGCCCGAAAGCGCAGATATGGCTAATCGCAGTGTGATTCTTAATGACCTTGGAGAAAGAGTTAAGATAATTAGTGGAGACATTAAGGAGGCAGGCGATTTATTCGAAGCTGCCTCTTTTGACGTTGTAACGAGTAATCCGCCTTACATGATAGGTGGCCATGGACTGCAAAATCCTGAAGGACCCAAGGCGATAGCAAGACACGAGGTACTCTGTGATCTTGAGGATGTGGTTAAGGCAGCAGCAAGATGTCTTAGACCAGGGGGCAAATTCTATATGGTACATAGGCCATTCAGACTTGCTGAGATAATGGTGGTTATGAACCGTTATAAGCTTGAGCCAAAGAGAATGAGACTTGTTTATCCTTTTATAGATAAAGAGCCAAGCATGGTGCTTATCGAAGGTGCCCGCGGTGGAAAGTCGAGAATTACAGTTGAACCTCCGCTTATAATATATGAATCTCAAAACAAATATACAAAAGAGATTTATGACATATACGGTTTTTGACTAAAACGAAATAAAGATTTCAGAATACTATTTGGATAAAAAGAACTGAATAATAATAGATAGGTAATAATATGCAGGGAAAGTTATATTTATGTGCAACCCCAATCGGCAATCTGGCTGATATGACATTCAGGGTATTGGAAACACTAAAGAGTGTTGATCTGATTGCGGCAGAGGATACGAGAAACAGCATTAAACTGCTCAATCATTTTGACATACATACAGAAATGACAAGTTATCACGAGTACAATAAGTTTGATAAGGCAAAATGGCTTATTGAGAAGATGCTTGAGGGGACAAATGTTGCGCTTATAACAGATGCCGGGACACCTGCCATTTCTGATCCGGGTGAGGTTTTGGTGGCAGAATGTCACAAAGCAGGAATAACAGTTACGTCTCTTCCGGGACCGGCAGCATGTATTACCGCACTGACTTTATCAGGGCTTAGTACAAGACGTTTTTGTTTTGAAGGTTTTTTGCCACCGATTGATGATAAGAAAGCAAGAAAAAGAATTCTCGAAGATTTGCAGAATGAGTCAAGGACGATGATAGTTTATGAGGCTCCGCATCACCTAAAGGCGGTCTTAAATGACCTTTATGAAAATCTTGGAAACAGAAGAATATCAATTTGCAGGGAGCTTACCAAGAAGTTTGAAGAGGTAACACCAACTACAATAGAAGATGCAATTTCTTTTTATGAAAAAAATGAACCGCGAGGTGAGTATGTTCTGGTGATTGAGGGCAAGAGCTTAAAGGAACAGGACGAGGAAAAGAGACTTTCCTGGCAGGAAATGAGCATAGAGGATCATATGAAGTACTATGAGGATATGGGTGTACCTCATAAAGATGCAATGAAGAAGGTAGCAGCTGACAGGGGTGTCGGCAAAAGAGATATTTATCAGGCTCTATTGAAATAATACAATAAAAATTCATATACAATGTAAGACTTGAGGAGGTTATATGGGAGAAAGGGAATATGTAGCAAAGAGACCGCCTATGGGGTGGAACAGCTGGGATTGTTACGGAGCAAGTGTAAATGAGGAGCAGCTTTTAGGTAATGCCAGATATATGGCAGAGCATTTAAAAGACCATGGATGGGAGTATGTGATCTGTGATATTCAGTGGTATGAGCCAACAGCTGATTCTCATTATTATCACAAGTTTACAGAGCTTGAAATGGATGAGTATTCAAGGCTTATTCCTGCTGTTAACAGATTTCCGTCAGCAAAAGACGGAAAGGGATTTGGTCCAATAGCTGATCAGATTCATGATATGGGGCTTAAGTTTGGAATTCACATTATGAGAGGAATCCCCAGACAGGCAGTTCATAGAAACACGAAACTCATGGGAACGGATGCAACAGCCAGAGACATAGCGCATGCCTCAAGTGTTTGCATGTGGAACACAGATATGTACGGCGTTGATGCCAAGGCAAAAGGTGCTCAGGAGTACTACGATTCGATCTTCAAGATGTATGCAGATTGGGGCATAGACTATGTGAAAGTTGATGACATAGCAAGAGTCGATTACGCACCGGAGGCACCGGGAGCAGCTTTTTCAGAAATCGAGTTGATAAAAAATGCTATTGCAAATTGTGGAAGGAAAATTGTTCTTAGCCTTTCACCGGGACCTGCTAAGGTTGAGCAAAAAGACTTTTTGCTGAATAATGCCAACATGTGGCGCATGACAGATGACTTCTGGGATAAGTGGGAACACCTTTATGGAATGTTTGAAAGATGCTACGCATGGCAGGGTATTGGTTGTAAAGATCATTGGCCCGATTGCGATATGCTTCCTTTGGGACACGTGTGTGTATGCAATCATGAAGGCGCTGAGAAAGGACATTTCAGTCATTTCACACAGGATGAACAAAAGATTCTTATGACTTTGTGGTGTATGTTCAGATCACCACTGATGTTTGGTGGAGAACTTAGGGATAACGATGATTTTACAAACAGTCTTTTAACCAACGATAGAATTCTGAATATGCAGAAAAATGGCAGAAAAGCCAGACAGATCATGAGAAAAGATGACTGCATTATCTGGAGAAGTGTAACCAAGGATGAAAGGCTTTACATAGCTCTTTTCAACATCAGTGAAAATGAACAGAAGATTAAGCTGAAGTTCAAGGATCTGGGTCTGTCAGCAAGGAAGAAATACATGTCGGTTGAGATGTGGAGCAACGTGGCAAAAGAACTGTCAAATGGTGAGAAGTTTAAACTTAAACCACATTCTGTTTTATGCTTCGAGATCGACAATTATTTACAGTAATTTTATAGATATTTTGCATTAAAAAACTTGTTAAAACTTTGACTTTGTAGTATAAAAGTAGTATCGGGCGTAATTTTCCGATATTTTTAGTGTGTAACTACGGATTATCAGATTATTTAAACGATTTATCCGGAAAAACAAATATTTAAAGAAAAGAGGATAGCAAAATGGCAAACATCGATTTAAGCCAGTATGGCATCACAGGAGTAAAAGAAGTCGTTTACAATCCATCATACGAGCAGCTCTTTGCTGATGAGACTGATCCAAGTCTTGAGGGATTTGACAAAGGCCAGGAAACAGAGCTTGGTGCCGTAAACGTAATGACAGGTATTTATACAGGCCGTTCTCCTAAAGATAAGTTCATCGTAGAAGACGAGAAGTCTAAGGACACAGTATGGTGGACATCTGAGGAGTATCCTAATGATAACCACAGAGCATCACAGGCAGCTTGGGACGCATGCAAAAAGCTTGCTGTAGAAGAGCTTTCGAACAAGAAGCTTTATGTAGTAGATGGTTTCTGCGGAGCTAACAAAGACACACGTCTTGCAGTTCGTTTCATTATGGAAGTAGCTTGGCAGGCTCACTTTGTTAAGAACATGTTCATCCGTCCTACAGAGGAAGAGCAGGCTAATTTCAAGCCTGATTTCGTTGTTTACAATGCTTCTAAGGCTAAAGTTACAAACTACAAGGAACTCGGTCTTAACTCTGAGACAGCAGTTCTTTTCAACGTAACAAGCAAAGAGCAGGTTATCCTTAATACATGGTACGGCGGAGAGATGAAGAAAGGTCTGTTCTCAATGCAGAACTACTTCCTTCCACTTCAGGGCATGGCTTCTATGCACTGCTCAGCCAACACAGATATGGAAGGTAAGCACACAGCTATCTTCTTTGGTCTTTCAGGAACAGGTAAGACAACACTTTCAACAGATCCTAAGAGACTCCTCATCGGTGATGACGAGCACGGCTGGGATGACAACGGCGTATTCAACCTTGAAGGTGGTTGCTATGCTAAGGTTATCGGTCTTGATAAAGAGTCTGAGCCTGATATCTACAATGCAATCAAGAGAAATGCTCTTCTTGAGAACGTAACAGTAGATGCTAACGGCAAGATTGATTTTGACGATAAGAGCGTTACAGAGAATACTCGTGTATCATATCCTATCGAGTTCATCGATAAGATTGCTCAGAAGGTAAACAAGGTTTCAGCTGGTCCTGATGCTGAGAACGTAATCTTCCTTTCAGCAGATGCTTTCGGAGTACTTCCTCCTGTATCAATCCTTACACCTGAGCAGACACAGTACTACTTCCTTTCAGGCTTCACAGCTAAGCTTGCAGGAACAGAGAGAGGAATCACAGAGCCTACACCTACATTCTCAGCTTGCTTTGGACAGGCATTCCTTGAGCTTCATCCTACAAAGTACGCTCAGGAACTTGTTAAGAAGATGGAGAAGAGTGGAGCTAAGGCTTATCTTGTAAACACAGGTTGGAACGGAACAGGCAAGAGAATTTCTATTAAGGATACTCGTGGAATCATCGATGCAATCCTTAACGGAGATGTTCTTAAGGCTGAGACAAAGAAGATTCCTTACTTCGATTTCGAAGTACCTACATCTCTTCCTGGAGTTGATCCTGCAATTCTTGATCCTAGAGATACATATGCTAACGCTTCTGAGTGGGAAGAGAAGGCTAAGGATCTTGCTGCAAGATTCCAGAAGAACTTCGTTAAGTACACAGGCAATGATGCTGGTAAGGCTCTTGTAGCTGCCGGCCCACAGCTTTGATAATAGTTGGCGTATAAAAGCCGAATATAGAAATTGTTAATTTAATCCATCAGGGTTTGCAGGCGCAGACTCTGATGGATTTATATGTTGGGGAAAAAGAATTGGCGTTATTGATTTAACAGACTTGAAGATTATAGCTTGCGGGGAATGTGTATGAAAAGGAATTATGATAATAGCTTTAGAAATGATAATGGGGGAGTAATGAGAATTGCAATAGGTGGGGCAATAGTGCTGCTACTTATTGTAACCGGAATTATAGCTTTGTTTTCGTGGAAGAAAACTACTGAAAAACCGAATTTGGATGAAGAGGGGGATATTTTTGAAGAGGTTAGAAGCACTGACAATATGCAGGAAGAAAATGTTGTCAGCACAGCCTTATATGAAAAATCAGACATAGAAGATGAAAGTGAGGAAGACAGCTCAGAAGCAGCTTCTGATATATCGATAGATAATAATTCTAATGACATAGATCCTGAAGGTTTTACCGGAACTACAAGCGGATCAGAAATTGATATAACTGAGATTGTTAGTGCAAGTAACGTTGGAGAAAATACAAACGTCACATATGGAATAGATGTGTCCAGGTTTCAGGGAACCATTAGCTGGGAGCAGGTTGCAGGAAGTGGTATTGATTTTGCTATGATAAGAGTTGGTTATAGGAATCCCAAAACAGGTGAAATTATCGAGGATACTAATGCAAAGTACAATATGCAGGAGGCGGAAAAGAACGGTATAAAGATTGGAGTTTATTTCTTTTCAACCGCAGTGAATAGTGAAGAGGCAATAGAAGAGGCAGACTGGGTAACAAACTTTATAGCTAAATATCCTATAACATATCCTGTAGGTTTTAACTGTGAAGGCTTTGAAAATGATACAAGCAGGCAAGTAAATCTTTCTAAAGATGAGAGAAGCAATATAGCAATGGCTTTTTTGAATGAGATATACAATGCCGGGTATACACCTATTTTTTACGCCTCACAGAGTGAACTAATTGGAGATTCAAAGTGGAACACTTCGCAAATTCAGCAAAAATACAAAATATGGATGGCCTGGTATGATCAGGATGTCAGCAATATTGCAAATGGACCGGATTATGACGGACAGTGCGCTATGTGGCAGTACACAAGTAATGGAACGGTACCGGGAATTAGTGGCAGGGTAGATGTGGATGTGGCATATTTTGGTTATAATGGAACAGAGACGGCAAAAGATACATCTGAAAGAGAAACCGTTTCAGCAGATGTTGAAGCCCTAATGAATTTTGATCAGGTAAATGAAACTGTTACAGCCAAAAACAGTACAAATCTTCGTGATAAGCCTAGTCAGGGAAGTGACAGTACAGTTATGGTAACCCTGGAAAACGGTCAGACTGCGCAAAGAACTGGTGTAAGTTCAAGTGGCTGGTCAAGAGTTGTCTACAATGAAAAGACATACTATGCAGTTTCAAGTTACCTGACTACTGATCTTAGTGCGCCCAAACAAGAAACGCAGCAAACTCAGGAAGTATCAGGCTTTAAGACTAAATTTACCGATTGCAATGAAACTGTTACAGCTAAGGACATTGTAAATCTTCGTAATAAGCCAAGTGTAACGGATGAAGATTCGCAGGTTATTGCTACATTATCAGAAGGAGAAACTGCGCTTAGAACGGGAATTAATAATGATTACGGCTGGTCAAGGGTTGAATATAATGGACAGACACTTTATTGCGTAAGTAGTTACCTTAAAATTGCAGAATGAAATAATTGTTAATGCCTCATGCAACATAAGATTAAGATGAGTATATACAGTTCATATTATAAGGAGGAACTGAAATTATGAGCATAATAGTAGACTATGCTCCCATAATCTACATGGATAAGAAAGAGCCAATTAAGATAAAGAAGGTTGGTTATGAAATATATACTGAGAACGGGACAAAGAGTAAGTCATTTAACAGGAGCTTTGATTTTGAAAACTTTAAAGGAGCAGTCAAGGTAATTGAGTATGCATATTATCTTGATTATGATATTCAGCATTTATATGACCTTGAACATATCTGGATATATCTTGATAAAGCGGGAAATATTGTTGGGGCTGAAGGGAGCTACCATGGACGATTTTTAAATGCGATAGTTCCGGAACTTACTTTATTTAATAAAAGGGATACGCCTGGTGAGGAACTTTTTGTAAAAAGAGGTAACTGTGCGGAGGTAGTTTATCCTAAAGGCAGCAGGCTGATCATGTATTCTCAGCCGGGAAAGCATGCAATGCTGTGTAGTCCAAAGCTCATGTATTTATATACCGAGCTTTTTGAGAGTTGCGGAAGGCTTGCGGGCATTCATGGACTGGATGCGCCGGAAAGATATCTTAAGGATATTCATATAACGGATGAAGAGAATGAGAAGGTTGTTAAGTACATAAAAGAGAATTTTTCATTTGAACCATCAATGGAATTTGAGGAAGTTTCAATTCCTGAAACAGACTACATGCCCTGGGATGAGCTAGCAGAGCAGATCCCAATATTTATTAAAGACCAGCTAAAAACTATACTTTCTTGCGAGTGGCAAATGAGAAAATAAGGTGTTGCCTTTCGGGATTGCACGCAATATAATTATATAAAACATAACCATGATTGCTACATTTTTTATAAAGGAGATGAAAAAGATGGAGAGAGTTGCACAGTTTCTTAAAGACGCAGGAACATATTATCTTGCTACAGTAGAGGGAGATCAGCCAAGAGTAAGACCTTTTGGAACAGCTCACATTTTTGAAGGAAAGCTTTACATTCAGACAGGAAAAGTAAAGGATGTGTCAAAGCAGATCCATGCTAATCCTAAGGTTGAGATTTGTGCTTTCAAAGGCGGAGAATGGCTTCGTGTAGCAGGTGAGCTTGTAGAGGATGACAGAGTTGAAGCTCGTCAGTCACTTCTTGATGCTTACCCATCACTTCAGAACATGTACAAAGCAGATGATGGAAACACAGAAGTATTCTATCTTAAGAATGCAACTGCAACATTCAGCTCATTCACTAGCGAGCCTGAAGTTGTTAAGTTCTAAATAAACTCCTCATAACATGAAAAAGCTGCCCAGTGTTCTACTCACTGAGCAGCTTTTTCAGTTAGAAATATTTCGCTTGATTTTTTTATTTTATAAATTCTCAACTGATTTGATCAGATCTCATCGCTTCCTTTAAGTTCTTTTATCTTTCCAAGAATCTGTTTTTCATTAAAAGTAAAGAAGATGCAGGCTCCGATAAAGCAGCAGATAAATGCAACAAGTGCTGTCAAACGGTAGCTCTGTTTGGTCTGTGAAACAGTAACTGATGTGAAGATTACCATTGCAAGGGCCTGTCCCATCTTGAAAGCAAAAGTTCTGGCAGCAAAGAACATGCCGCTTCTGTCTTCGCCTGTTTCAAGTCTTGTAAGCTCTGCCACATCAGCAACGCATGCCTGAGGGAGAATTCCAAGGATAGCCATTGGTACAGCTGCTGTTACAGCGATGATGAATCCCCAATGAAGACCTTTTCCGCAGAATACTGTGATAGCAAAAACGCAGCAGTATGCGAAAAATCCGATGATGATAAGTGTCTTTTTACCAATCTTCTTGGCAAGAAGGTTTACCAGAGGATAGAGCATAACACTTATGGCTGTCATAGTAGCAGTTAAAACAAAGGTCCAGGTATCCTCAATCTCCATAAGCTTGGTCTCATAGAAGGCAAGACCTGTCTGGAAAAGAGTCAGCGCAAAGAAATAGATAACATCGCTATATACGAAGTGACGGAACTGAACATTTGAAAAGGTCTGGGCAAGAGATTTAAATGGCTTGGTATCGCTTGGTGTGCTGTCGATATAGTCTTTTTCATTAATATAAAATGCAGGGATGAGCATTGCGATACATGCAATTGCAGACATGATAGCAACTGACAGACGGATAGCACCCTTTTGTCCGGCTATCCCTGTAAGCGCTCCTGCAAGGTTTGGAAGCAGGAACGAAATACTCTGACCAACGATAAAAGTAAATGAAATATAAGTTGAAACGTTGATCCTGTGCTGCTGTGTATCACCGAGCTCTGCAATAAGAGCGTTGTATGGAGTGCAGAACATGGTCATGAAGAGGTAAAAGACCATGAGCAGAACAAAAAGAGAAACGTCGTTAGCTGCAATTACTGATGTCTGAGGAAGTGCAAAAAGTCCAATTGTGCAAAGCGAAAATGGAATTGCCATTGCGCGTAAGAATGGGATTCGACGGCCTTTTTTGTTGGAGCATCTGTCGGACCATCCTGCAATCAGAGGATCTGTTATGGCGTCAAATATTCTTCCCGCAGCAAGGACAAGACCAAATAAAGTAAGCTTAAATAGAATTGGTTCCTGTGTTATGCCTGATGCAAAGAGGCCGGTGTTTGGATTTTGGGCATCGGGACTTCCGGTGTAGTAGTACACCATCCAGTTAGATACGATTCCAGATAAAAGACTCCATCCAAACTGCCCCAATGCAAAAATCCATAAAAGTTTGTTAGTAATAGGTTTTAGCTGTTTCATGATGTGTGCGTCCTTTCGAAGTTTATGAAACTATTATAACGCAAACCGGTTTCCAATGGTGAAATAATAAATAGCAGAAAAAGTTAGTAAACCGGCAGATGATTATATACAGAATCTTTGGCGGTTTATATAGAGTAGTAGATACAGAAGTTCAAGGGAGAAAATCATGATCAGTAATCCTATACTAAAGGGCTTTCACCCGGATCCCTCAATCATAAGAGTTGGAGACGAATATTATATTGCGACTTCAACATTTGAATGGTGGCCCGGTGTCAGGCTTCATCACTCGAAAGATTTAAAGAACTGGGAATTAATAGAGTACCCATTAAATCGTGTGAGCCAACTTGATCTAAGAGGAGTTGGTCCATCACAGGGTATATGGGCGCCCTGCCTTACATATGAAAATGGAATATTTTACTTAGTCTACACAATAGTGCGTTCATTCTACTGCAACATGTATGATACGGAAAATTTTCTGGTTACGGCCACAGACATACATGGCCCCTGGAGTGAACCGGTACCGCTTAATAACTTTGGCTTTGATCCATCTCTTTTTCATGATGATGATGGGAAAAAGTACATGGTGTCGATGGTTACTGACCACAGAGTGCCAAAAAAGTATGCTGGAAGAATTGTTCTGCAGGAATATGATTCCAAAGCGCAGCGCATGATCGGTGAGGCAAAAGATATTTTTAAAGCATCAGATATCTTTTTAGAAGGACCGCATATTTTTAAAAGAAACGGATGGTACTATCTCTTTTGTGCAGACACCGGGACGGGAGAATTGCATGGACAGTCAATTCTTCGTTCCAGAAATATCCGAGGACCGTATGAGATGAAAAAAGACAAGCCTGAAAAATGGGAAAAGGGCGAAGCCTATTCAATCATGACATCAAGGCATAATCCGGATATTCTTCTTCAAAAGGCAGGCCATTGTGACATGGTAGAAACTCAGGAAGGCGAATGGTACATGGTTCATCTGTGTGGAAGACCAAGTGATAAAAGAAATCCGGAAACAGTAGAGCGATTTAAAAACTCAAGAAGATATATGTTAGGAAGAGAGACTGCTATACAAAAAGTAATATGGGAGAATGACTGGCCATATCTTTATAGCGAAAAAGATGAAAGAGTTACTACTGTTCCTCAGGAAAAAGTGTTTGAGCCAACCTTTGAGAAAAGAATTGATGAAAGCAGTAAAAAAAATGAGGAGATTTCCGTAGGTGATAATAAGAGGATATTTGAGAAAGACGACTTTGATAACCTAGTTTTAAACCCTGATTATCAGTCTCTTAGGATTCCTATGGATGAAAGGTATCTTTCTTTATCAGAAAGACCGGGGTATTTAAGGTTGTTTGGCAGAAGCGGGCTATCATCGCAGTTTTCCCAAAGCCTTATAGCAAGAAGAATGACTTCTTACAACATGGAGATAAAAACTTGTGTTGAGTATGAACCAAAAGTCTTTAAGCAGATGGCGGGACTTATTTTTATGTATGATACAGAGAATTATCTTTATCTCCATATCACGCATGATGAGGACATTGGTAAATGCATAACACTACTAAAATACGAGAATAAGAAAGCTGGGTATTTAAGTGATTATATCCCGATACCTGAGAAGGAGCCAGTCAGATTAAAACTTACTATCAATGGTACTGAGGCGATATTTGAGTACAGCGTGGGAGATCCGGACAAAAGCTCCTGTATCACAAACCGGATTGCACCACCTGTTGATGCAAGCTTTTTATCGGACGAAGCATGTAATCAAGGTTGGTTTACAGGAGCAATGATAGGAATATGCACTCAGGATCTGACAGGCTTTGGTCTTAATGCTGATTTTGATTATTTTGAAGTAAAAGATTTATCGATGTGAATTATATTAAATGAGGAAAAAATATGAACGAGAAGTATAGAGAATGGGCGGAGAAGGAACTTATCAAAGTAAAGGAAAAGATTGAATGGGTTTCCGACAACAACAAGTATAAGCTTCCTTATACAACAGACGAAAAAGGTGTTTACGATAACAGAGCGGATTCGGAGAAAAAATTCAGGATAGATGACGGAATTAATTGGTGGACTAACGGATTTTGGGCAGGAATACTATGGCTCATTTATCGTGACACCGAAAATCCCAAATATCGGGAATATGCAATAATTCAGGAAGAAATGCTAAGGCCGGCATTTAACATGTTCTATGGGCTCCATCATGATGTGGGATTTATGTTTATTCCAAGCGCAGTGGCGGACTACAGGATAACTGATGATGCCAAAGCAAGAAGAACAGCTCTTCATGCGGCAAGTCTTTTGGCCGGAAGATTCAACGAAAAAGGAGGATTCATAAGGGCATGGAATGACCTTGATGATTGCGATACCAGAGGATGGGCTATTGTAGACTGTATGTTTAACATATCACTCCTGTTCTGGGCAAGCAGAGAGACAAAAGACCCAAGATATGCCCACATAGCAAAAGCTCACGCTACTACCGTCATGAACAGTTTTGTAAGAGAAAACGGTTCAGTATGTCATATTGTAGAGTTCGATCCGGAAACAGGAAAAAGAATAAAGAGTTATTGCGGTCAGGGGTATGCACACGGAAGTTCCTGGACAAGAGGCCAGGGATGGGGACTGTATGGGTTTACCAGTGCTTACAGAAATTCAGGAGATAAAGCATATTTAAAGACTGCAGAAAGGATTGCTGATTACTGCCTTACAAGAATTGATGATAGTGGAATCATACCGGTAGACTTTGACCAGCCAAAAGAACCTGCATATGAGGATTCATGCGGAGCCTGTATAATTGCCGGCGGACTTATTGACTTATCTGAACAAATTGAAGATGAAAAAAAGAAAAAGAAATACTTAGATACTGCATTTAAGATCATTAAAACCATAGCAGAAAAAAGAGCAGATTACAGCAGGGACTGTGAAGCAATCGTAAAGAACTGTTCCGCTTCATACCACAATAAGAAACACCATGAGACCATGGTGTATGCAGATTATTTCTATATTGAAGCGCTTTATAAACTTGCAGGATCTGAATTTGTAATGTGGTAAATCTATCTCCAATTGCTATTTCGATAATCTGTAGGAGTCTGACCAATAAATTTTTTAAACTGCCTCATGAAATGCAGGTCATTTTCATAACCGCATATATCTGCAATTTCTTTTATGCTAAGGTCAGTAGTGGTCAGGTAATACTGAGCCGAGCGCAGACGCGCCGATATTATATCCTTTTGGCAGGAGGTATCAAAAAACTCTTTATACAAGTGTTGGAAATGAGAAACACTTATATAAAGTTCATCAGCCAGAGCATTGATCGACCAGTTATTGGCAGGGGAATTATAAATGGCAGTTCTGATCTGTGAAAGCTCTAAATAAAGCTTTGGTGCTCGCTCAGTCGGAACTGTTGAAAACTGCTCTTTTACCAGCAACAAAAAAAGATGCATGTAGTGGTTGGTCAACGAAGCGGTATATTCTGAATTTTTGTGAAAAGACTTGGACATGAGTTCTACAACATTAGTCAGACTTCTGAAATCATAGGGGTAAAGTACCTTGGATGTTGGGATAGAGAGCTCGTCAAAGAACTCCTGATCCTCTTTATCAAGCCTGAAGTGAATCCAGTCATCATTATAGCCAACTTCATCCCTGCCATATTTGATAGGGGATTTTGGCGGAAAAATTATAAGCATATTGGGTTTGGTCTGGATCTTTTTACCATCAATTTCAAACCAGGCATCAGTCTTGACCAAAAGAGCTAAATATTCGTCAGAAGTCAGATTATAAGAGATATTGCAAGGCTTTTTGTGATTAGAATCATAACCGCAGATTGATACCGAAATCATTTCTTATCTCCAAATAATTGCATAATAAGTCAGTTAATAATCATATTAGAACATAGTTTTTACCATGTCAAAAAGATTACACTATAACTACTTTAAGGAATAAAAGTAACAAGGGGGTTACGATGAATAAAGTAAAAAGCATCTTTGCAGAGCTGCATAAAAATAAAGTTCTGTATCTGATGATGGTTCCAACTATTATATGGGTTACTGTTTTTTGCTACGTGCCAATGTACGGTGTGCTGATAGCATTTAAGGACTTCAGCTATAAAAAGGGAATTTGGGGCAGTACATTTGTTGGACTCAAGAACTTCGAATTTCTTTTTCATTATAAAGGTGTGGGAAGAATCTTTTTTAACACAATATTCTTAAATGTTCTTTTTATCGTTACAGGGACAATTCTATCTATTTTCTTTGCCCTGATATTTGCAGAGATAAAAAACAAAGTATATAGCAGAGTGGTTCAGACAATAGCTATTTTCCCTCATTTTGTTTCATGGACTGTAGTAGCAATGTTCCTTGGGGGAATCATTGGGGGAAGCGGTAGATTTACACACTGGATCATAGAACATGGCGGAAATGATCCTCAGTTTTATAACAATGCTCTTTGGTGGCCGCTGATACTGGTAGTGCTGAAGATTTGGCAGGGCGTAGGCTACGGAACAATCGTATATGTCGCTGTGATCACAGGATTGGATAAAGAAATATATGAGGCGGCGAAAGTCGACGGTGCAAGCAGACTTCAGATAATCCTAAAGATCACGCTTCCTCAGCTCAAAGTAACAGCTATTATGCTTACACTCATGAGTATTGGCAAGATTTTTAATGGTGACTTCGGAATGATATATGCAATTGTGGGCGAGAATTCTCAGCTTTACGCCACAACCGATGTTATAGATACATTTGTTTACAGAGCACTTCGTGAGCTTAACAATCTTGGCATGAGTACCGCAACCAGCTTCTTCCAGTCTATTGTCGGACTTGTTATGGTGTTTGTAACAAATGCTATCACTAAGAAAATTGAGCCGGATGCGGCAATTTTCTAAGGAGGGAAGGTTATTTATGGGGCATAAAGTGGATAAAAAGAAAACATCAAATGATATAGTCTTTGACATTTGTGTTGGAGTGATTGCAGCAGCATTTTGCGTTATGTGTCTATATCCATTTGCAATCATCATTGGCAGCAGCTTTGAAACAGAAAAGAATTTTGGATTATATGGTTTCTCTATTTTTCCCAGGGACTTTACTACTAAAGCATACAGTATGGTTTTGGGAGACTCGCAGATTTTTAAGGCATACGCAGTGACTATAGGAACTACTGTCATTGGAACACTGATATCAATGTTTTTGACAATTACTATGGCGTATCCATTATCACTTAAAAAAGTTAAATATCGCAATATAGTTACATTCTATGTTTACTTTACTATGTTGTTCGGTGGCGGACTGGTGCCAACATATCTTTTGATAAGTAAGACTCTAAATATGAAGAATAATCCGATTGTTCTTGTGCTTCCTGTTGCCTTTGTGGCATGGAACATGTTCCTTATGAGGAACTTTTTTGCAGCACTTCCGTCGGAACTTGCAGAATCGGCCTATATAGATGGAGCAAATGATATACAGATTCTTACAAAGATCATTCTACCGGTTTCAGTTCCGGGAATAGCAACAATCAGTCTGTTTTATGCTCTCAATTATTGGAATCAGTGGTTTAATGCCATGCTTTATATCGAGAAATCAGATTACTATCCTTTGCAATATCTTTTGATGCGAATGCTTAGAAGTGTGGATTCCATGCGTGAGATGGCGCGCAGCACCGGAATATCAATGGGGGATATTCCTCAGAATTCACTTCGTATGGCTACAACTGTTGTGGCCATAGGACCTGTTGTTTTACTCTATCCATTTGCACAGAAGTATTTTACAAGTGGCTTAACAGTGGGTGCGATCAAGGGGTAATGTAAGGCATCGGAACGGGCATTAAATGCAGGAAATCTTCCGTGAGGATCCAGCGGATGATATATATGATGTTTAGGAGGGTACTATGAAAAGGAGAAACACAAACTTAGCAAAAAGAGTAACTGCTACAATTATGGCAGCTGCAATGGTTATGGGGGTTGTTGCATGTGGGAGCGCAGAGAGCAGTCAGGAGATTGGCAGCGATACTTCTTCACAGGCAGCAAACAGCACTGAAGCCGGAGAGAGCAATGTAGAATCATCGCCAATCACAAAAGATGTCACGATCAATATTCGTGTAATGAACGAAGTAAAAAATGTGGACAAGGTCATTGCAAAGTATGAAGAAATGGTTGCAGATGACCCTGTAATGAGCAAAATTCATCCAAATATTGAGTATGTTATCGGCGCGGATTACAAAGATAAGCTGAATATGGCGTTGTCTGCGCAGGAAGATATTGATCTTATGTTTTGCGGTTCATGGTTTGGTCTGACCAAATTCATTCAGGAAGGGGATTTTGCTGATCTGACAGGATATTTTAACAATGATGAATTCCCCGGACTAAAAGCAGCATTTTCAGGGCAGTTTCTGGATGCTATGACATCATACGTCCGTCAGGAGGATGGCTCTTACACTAAAGGAATATATGGCATCAATATGGCCAATGCTTATGAAGACAGCCGTGGATTTATGTATCGTGAGGACCTTCGTCAAAAATACGGTTGTGATGAGATTACAGATCGTGACAGTCTGATGGCTTTTGTAAAGACTGTTTGTGAAAATGAGCCTGATATGATGGGAGTAAATCTATGGAATTTCTTTTACCTTGACAGCCCTGTGTATACCGGAAAGCACGACAATGTATTTAGCCAGGATTCTACACAGGTGTTCGGGGATCAGACCAGAATATTTGTGGGTTTAAGCGAAGATCATACGAAAGTGTTAAATGTGGTTGTTGCCGGAGACAGCGAGGAAGAATTTGCCAAGATGCCAGAGGGCTATCAGTATGATTTCATCACTGAATACGCAGTAAAGCGTACCGAGTGGAATCCATATCTTAACCCAAGTCGCGGAGAAACAACACCTGTGGAGAAGCCGGCTGCAATTTCCTACAGCGCACTCAGTGAGTTTGAGAACAGGTCAAAAGAGGCCATGGAAAATGTGCCTGAGTCTGAATGGAGATTCTACGTTATTGATGATGCTCAGAGAAACAAGGAGGAAGGTGCTGTTATCTGTGATATAGCAACCAACAACTGGCTTGTTGTTCCTGAGTGGTCAGATAAAAAGCTTGCAACTATGTATTTCCTTGATTGGATGTTTGGTTCTAAAGAAGCGCATGACCTTTTCCAGTATGGTATTGAAGGAGAAGACTGGGAAGCAATTGGCGATAATGGTATGAAGAATACTGATATTTCAGATGAGGAAAAGTATGTTATGCCCGGTTATTCTTTTACCTGGAATCCAAATTATGTAAGATATAGTGAGATGGTATTAAACAATGCAGAACTTAAGGCAGACTTTGATTATGCATATTCAGATTCTACTTATCAGCTGAGCCCGCTTGCCGGATTTTCATTTGATGCTTCAAATGTTGAAACTGAAGTGGCAAATATTTCAGCTCTTTCTAATGAGCTTCGTTTGAACATCTCACTTTATGAGGCAGATGAGGCAGTGGAAAAACTACAGACATGGCATGCTGATGCAGAGGCAGCAGGTCTTGAAACAGTCCGCCAGGAACTCATTACTCAGCTCCAGCAGTTCTTGGATGCTAAAAATAATCAGTAAAGAGACGGTAAACATGGAGTCAACAAGAAGTTTTTTGATAAATGGCGATATCTGGAAGGATACAGACGGCAATAAAATCCATGCACATGGAGGCCACATTCTCTTTTGGAATGGAGTGTATTACTGGTATGGGGAAAACAGGACAGAGAACAGGTATGTAAGTGTGTATGCGTCAAAAGATCTGATGAACTGGGAATTTAGACGCGATGTACTCACAACGGCATCGAAATGCATGGAGCACAGGGTAAAGACGGATCTGTCTCTTATCACAGAAAAAGGGAAAAAGATAAACATAGAGCGACCAAAGGTCGTCTATAACAAAAAGACAGGCAAATTTGTGATGTGGATGCATGTCGAAAATGGTGTTGACTATAGCTTAGCCGCTTGTGGAATTGCTATTTCAGATACGCCGGATGGGGAATTCACTTATCTTGGGGCATTTAATCCTTTTGGGTATATGTCCAGAGATTGTACACTTTTTGTGGATGATGATGACACTGCCTATTTTATCTCTGCATCAAGAGATAACGCAGATCTTCACATGTACAGACTTACAGATGATTATCTAAACGTTGATGAGCTGGTTAATAAACTGTGGCAGGGCGAGTACAGAGAAGCTCCTGCAGTTGTAAAAAGAGAAGGTATTTACTATATGTTCAGCTCGTATTGTACAGGTTGGGCGCCAAATCAGTGTAAGTATGCTACTGCAGACAAGATCGATGGCTCTTGGTCCACGCTGACCAAGATAGGGGATGAAACTACATATCGCACACAGCCTGCCTTTTTCCTTACTGTAGTAAACACAGGAAACATTTATTATTTTTCTGACAGGTGGAATGGCAAAGACTATGATGATTCACGATATGTAGTTCTTCCTTTAATATTTGATGCCGACAAAAAGCCCATACTTAAATTTCAGGATAAGGTTGCTATTACATGATGCTGAAAGCTTTTTTGAAATTCCAGTTTTCAATGAGAGCGATAGAAGCACCAAAAGTGTAATTGGATTCATCATCTCCATGGAAGAACAAAATGTCTTTATCATGTTTTGGATTACGTTGCAGAATAAAGCCGGCTGTAAGGCGATCTTTTGCCCAGGGATAGGCTTCCTGATTTAAAGTGGTAGTTCCAAAGTCTTCAAAGTCGCTAAAATTATCGGTTTTTAGAAGGCCAAGTCCATTTTTGGGGGAGTGGAGAATATAGTAGGAAGATCCTTCTTTTAAAACGCATACATTTTCTCCGCATCCTGAACAGTTGCCAAGATACTCCCAGGTTATAAGATCTTTCGATTTGGAAAAAGAGACACCGTTCTGTTTATAAAAACATAAGAATTCATCACCGCTTTGAAGAATATAAGGATCTATCATCCTTCCCATTTCTCCTACAGGAATATCTCCTTTTACCTTGAGTAGTTCAGGAGTGGTCCAGTGAATAAGATCCTTACTGTGGATAATGAATATACGACTGTTTTCGTTTCCATAGGTCTCACCATCTCTTCTGGGATAAGTTTGAATACACATATGGTAAAGGTTGTTTTGGAAAAAAACATTTCCTGGCGAGGAATAATTATATTCTGAACCTTTAGGAGATAGGATTCTTGGGGCAGACCAGTTTTTAAGGTCATGGCTGATGCTTTCTGCCAGATAGAAGAATTGTCCATCATCTTCATTCTGAACCAGGCTGTAATATAAGTGGTAAATGCCACCGGATAATATGGCGCAGGGGTCTCTAAACCCCTGCGCCTTTGTCTGTGGCAGAATAACTTTTGCATTAGAATTAATATTTTTGCTCATATATTTATCACCTATAGAGTTCGTAAGCCTCAGTAAATTCATCAATTACATCCTGACCACCATCAGCAAGCCACTGATCATAGGCAGCCCAATATCCATCTTCGTCGATTGATCCAATTACGAAGTTTACTGCTGCATCCATCATTATAGCATCAAGTTCACTGCTAAGGTCATTATATGTGGCAGATGTAAGACCTGCAGAATCATCAAGAACGGCATAATCCATTCTCTCTTCAATAGTGTCATAGAGGGAAATAAGCATTTCATTATCGTCATCTTTGCGTACATAGTCAGCCGCCGGAAGAATCTGATTTATGTCACCTTTTTGGACATCGAGAACAAGACTGCCATTCTCTGTAGTAGTAAGAGTTCTTACACTGTTTACGGTTTCATAAGTAAGCCCTTCAATACCATAGTTTAAAAGATCCTGATATTCATCAGTACACATTGAATCATAGAATGAAAGTACTCGTCTTAGTTCTTCTTCGGACTGGATGGCTCCGTCTCCATATTTAGGGAACATAACAAGTCCGTTATATCCGGTAGTAGAGTGAATTCTTATAGTGTCCCCTTTGTTTTGGGTAACAGCACCTAAAACTTTACTCTGTGCTGTGTCAACAGCCTGCACAAGACCACTCTGAAGACCTTGAATGTCGTCAATAACACAAAATACTGCACCATAGTTTCCGGCCATATATTCAGTTTTTCTATCTTCAGCAGTAATTTCATTAAAGTTCTTATTCATTACGCCGTTATCATAGAGTTTTTTGATGAACTTAAGGGCATTCATATACTCTTCGGTGCCAAAGTCAGGGACCATTTTTCCGTCGATATAACCCCATGTGTTGGGAGCACCAAAAGAAACGGCAAGAGTCTGGAAGCCGTTCCATCCACGATTTCCGGTACCTACATAACTTGTTACAACACCATAAGTGTCATCAATGCCGTTTCCATCGGGATCGTCATATGTGAATGCATACAAAACGTCATAGAGCTCATCAAATGTAGTTGGCATTTCAAGCCCAAGATTATCAAGCCAGTCCTGACGAATAACGCCGCCGTTTCTTGGAAGGACACGAAGTCTCGGAATACCCCAGTTCTTTCCTTCAATTGCAGAAGTTGTCCATCTGTCTTCACCTACAAATTCATAAAGGTTAGGATAGTCTTTTATTATGTCTGTCAGATCCCAAAAATCTTCGTCTGCGATCATATCAAGAATTCCCTGATTTTTAAGAACACTACTGTTAGCTGCAATGACCATTGGAAGATCTCCTGACGCAATAGTAGTTGTGATCTTATCTACGTATGACTGTGTTGGAACAAAGTTTACATCGAGGGTAACGCCGAGGTTATCTTTTATGTATGTATACCATTCATCTGAAAGGTCTGGGGCAGAATCGCTAAATAGTTCCTGCATCATAGTGATGGTTATTGGTTCAAGAGATTCAGATTCTGCTTCAGTGTTTGACTGCGTGGCAGTCTCACTTGTTTCAGTCTGGGGTTCGGAAGATGATGTCTCAGACTGTGCTGTGTCAGTAGTTTCGCTGCTACTGCATCCTGATACAATCCCGATACATAAGCTAGCGCTAAGAAGTGTTGCCAAAAGTTTCTTTTTCATTAAAAGCCTCCTTTATAGATAAATATATTTGTACTCGTAATGAGTAGCATCCTTTTTACAGTTTTAATAAGGAAGTTAAATCTCGGTTCACTCGATTTAACATGTTCGAGCCAGCTTCGAAAAACTCAGCAGGTTCTCACAGCTCAACCCTTCACGGAGCCGACCATCATACCTTTTTCAAAAAATCTCATGATAAAAGGGTACACACATAAGATAGGAACAGTTGCGAAAATTATTACTGCATAGTTAATAGTTGAAGGTGCTATAAAGTTCGTGGTTTCAGTAACATCAGAAACACCGGCAGACAAAAGAACTATCTGACGCAGCCAGACCTGTATAGGCCACATGTTCATATCGTTCAGGTAAATCGTTGCATTGAAGAAATCGTTCCAATAACCTACTGCATAGAAAAGTCCAAAGGTTGCAAGACTTGGCTTGATCAGTGGAAGAACTATCTTGTAAAAAATAACAAAATCATTGCAGCCGTCGACCTTAGCAGCCTCCAGGAGTTCACTTGGGAGGGCCATTATATTGGTTCTTATCAGAATCATGTTGTAGGCACTAACGAGTCCCGGAAGCCACAAGGCAAAGTAAGTATCAGTCAGTTTCAGACCGGATACTACAAGGTAGGTAGGAATCATTCCTCCGGAAAAAAGCATGGTAAAGACAATGAGCTTATTTATAAAGGCTCTTCCCCACATATCAGGTTTTGAGAGAGAGTAAGCCATCATAACAGTTACAGTAAGGCTAAGAGCTGTTCCAATAATGGTGATAAGAAAAGATCTTCCAATACTTCCTATTAGCATTTTGCTCTTGATTAGAAATTGATAAGCTGAAAGATCAAAGCTTGTCGGATATATGAAGAATCCTCTTGTGTTTACATCTGCAACGTTTGATACAGACGCAGAAAAAACATAAAGAAATGGCGAAAGGCATATAAAGGCTATAAAGAAAAGCAACAATATGTTAAACAAATCAAATATTTTGCTTCCGGTAGACTCTTTTACCTTTGTTGACGATGCCGATTTCATAGTTGTCATTAGTAAACTCCCTCCTCTCCGGCTTTTTTTGCAATCTTATTCACTGTTACTACGAGGATCAGACCAACTACAGATTTGAACATACCGATTGCAGTACCATAGCTGATCTTTCCGTTTTGAAGTGCTACCTGATATACATATGTATCAAATACTTCTCCGACTGATCTATTGCTTGAATTAAGTGCAAGAAGAATTTGTTCAAATCCGGTATTTAAGAAGTTACCCATACGCAAAATGAGCTGAATGATTATTGTGGGCTTCATGGCAGGCAGTGTAACGTGAAGCGTCTGCTTCCACCTGTTTGCACCATCGATTTTTGCTGCTTCGTAAAGCTGTGTGTCTACTCCAGCCAAGGCTGCCAGGAAAATGATTGTTCCCCAGCCGAATTCTTTCCACATCTGTTCACCTGTGATCAACCCTACAAAGGTGTTTTCATTGGATAAAATGTTAACGCTTGTCCCGAACGCTTTGTTGATCATCTGTGTAATTGCACCATCCTGAGTGTTGAAAAGTTCGACAACTACACTGGCTACTACGACCCAGGAAACAAAGTGAGGAATGTAAATAACACCCTGTATCACGGATTTGTAACGCTTGGATTTGAGTTCGTTTATAAGAAGCGAGATAATAATGGGAAGTGGGAAGAAAAAGATGATGTTACAGACAGCCAGTCGCATAGTGTTAATGAATAAAGTGCTAAACTTGTTGCTCTGAAAAAATTTGGCAAAGTGTTCAAAGCCAACAAACTGACTCCCCAAAACACCTTTGGTCAGCCTGAATTCCTGAAATGCAGTTATCAGGCCAAACATTGAGCCGTACTTAAATACAATGAAGTATAAAAGTCCCGGCAGCATCATGAGATAAAGTATCCAGTACTTTTTTAGGCTCCTGGAAAAGCTTAGTTTTCCGGAATTGTTTTTTGCTTTATTTTTGATCATATAATAACCCTCCAAGGGGTATTATATATGCAGTAAAGTTTACTGAGGGCATCCACAAAGTCATAAATACATTCAAAATGTATCAAATTAATGTCAAAATGTAAGAAAAGATTTCACTATGACAGAACTTACTTGCAGAACTGGAATAAATATATGTAAACAGATATACTAATAAACAATTTTGAGAATTTTGTATTAGGGTTAGCATAATGGAAAGAAGAAAAACATTTAGGGAATTACAAAAAGAAGATCAGATGATGAGGATTCTTGAAGATTACACGTTATCAGGACTCGTGAGAAAAAGATTTACGGTAAAAGATCTTGATAAGGACTTTTTGGAGTACCTAAAAAGAGAAATCTCTTTTTCCAAATATGTAATTATGGTAGTAAGACTTGAAAACGCTGAAGAGGAATTGATTGGTGAAGAGCCAAATGTATTTGAACTGTTTCCTTTTTATGAATTTGATGAGATGCTTCAGCAGGCACTTACAGATGAATATAGTTTTCTTTTCTTTGAAGTAAACAGTAACCCTGTCTATATCATCAATATCGGTGAAAGCAGCATAAATGAATATAAAATAAATTTGCGTGATGCTATGCAGATAATTATTGGTACGTATAGAAAGAAATATATGTTGGAAGCCATAGTTACTTGCAGTGAAGTGTATTCCGGCATTGAAAACATAGTTATTGCATACGAAGAGGCGAAAGAGATTCAGCAGTTTGTATCTGTGTCAGGCCTTAAAGATGTTCACTTTTATGATGAATCAGAAAACTATCATTTAAAGCCTATACTTCCTGTTGAAGAAATCGATAAAAGACTTGTCAATCTTACTAGAACCGGTGACAGAGAGGCACTTCACAACTTTTTAAATTTGATAATTGATGATTGGGTAAAACAGGGGATATCAATATATACAGCGCAAGGAATTGCATGCAGTATATTCTGTCAAATGTCTACCGCCATGGAAAGCTACTATGATTTCGATAGTGTAGAAGATTTTCAAAAAACTTTGTCAGGTATAGTAAAAGAGAAATCTATCGAAAAATTAAGGAAAACATTACTTTGTTATGCTGATAAGTACTGTAGCCAAGTGCAGCAACTAAGCATGAACTATCAAACGCAGGGAATAATAAACAGAATTGAAAAAAGTATGGGAGAGTATCTGTTTGACGAAGGATTGAATATATCTTTTCTGGCAGAGAAGGTTGGCTTGAATGCCAAGTATATGGCTGCGCTGTATGAAGAACGAACTGGCAAGAACCTCCTTGAAGTTATAAATCGAAAGAGAATAGATAGGTTTAAAGAACTTATAAAAGATGGAACAACAATAAAAAAAGCTGCTGAAGAATGTGGTTATTGTAGCATGGTTACATTGAACCGGTGGTTTAAAAAAATAGAAGGCACGACTCCCGGAAAAATCAAGGGAAGCTATAGCTATATTAGTCGAACATAAAAGGAGGAGAATGGTGAAAACTAAGGATAAAGCAACTTTTCCGGATAACGGGGTGATCTATGAGGGGGATTATTATAGGGGAATACCTTTTTTTGATTACCTTCACAAGCAGGAAATACCAGATGAAAAAATATATGATATCAGAGACTTTGGAGCTGTCGGTGACGGAGTCACATTATGCACCGAAGCAATTAATGATGCTTTAGAGGCTGCAAGAGAAAATGGCGGAGGGACTGTTCTTATAGATGGAGGATTATACTGCTCGGGGACTTTAAGAATCTATAGCAGAACTAAGCTTTTTATAACAACCTCGTCAGCCCTGGTTGCATCAAAAGATCTATCACAATATACGGATGCTTTTGTAATTATGGATAACGCAGATAACTCAATGATATGCGGAGGTGGAAGGATTATAGGAAATGGAGAGTACTTTGTGTATCCACCACTAAAAAAACCAAGACTGGAGCCCCTTGATAAGATAAAACTACCACCGGTTTTATATGATCCAATGGGATATCCTGTGGATACGATCAGATACGAGATCAGGAGCAGAATACGGTATGCAGAGGACAGATATGGCTATGGACTACCCAAAATTCAAAGGCCAATGTATATGGTTTGGCTTCATAATTGTAATCATTCAGGTGTTTCAAATATATGTCTTGAAGGAGCAATGGATTGGAACCTTTGCGTAGATGGATGCGACAATATTGAAATTAAAGATGTCGTAATCAACGGAAATAGGCATGTGGCAAACACAGATGGTATTGATGTTATGGGGAGCAGTAATGTGGATGTAAGACACTGTTTTGTTTCTTGCGCAGATGATGGACTTGTTGTGAAAGCTCCGAGAGGCCATGAGCATGATGGGATAAATGTTTCGGATGATAGTAAAATGGGAGGAACGCATCATGTTCATTTTGAGGACTGCGTAGTTCTTACTGTAGCCAACTCTTTTAAAATAGGCACAGAGACATTTTATGACATAAGTGACATATCAGTGGAAAACTGCCATTTTATGCTTCCGGACATATATCCCGGAACATGCTCTGGGATTGCAATAGAGTCTTCGGATGGAAGCAATGTAAGTAATGTCAGAGTAAAAAATATAACTATGGATAATGTGAGCTGTCCTTTATTTGTATGTCTCAACAAGAGGAATAAGTTTGGATATGTAGATGAACAGGATAAAGAGAAGAGATATTTTGGCGGTTCTATAGAAGAGGTGACTATCGAAAATGTCAAAGCTGTAAATGCAGAAGTGCCATCTATTATTACCGGCTATAGGATGGAAGACGATAAAGGCAAAGATTTAGGAAAAATAGATATAAAAAGCTTTTCTGTTGAATACAGAGATGATATTGAAGAGATAAATCTTTTGTCGAGTATACATGAAAGTGTAACAGATTATCCTGAAAATAACAGTTTTGGTGATGTTCCTGCTTACGGGATATTTATCAGGCATGCGCCATATGTTACTTTAGAAGATATAAACATTGTACCGAGAAGCATGAATACAAGAGAATGTATTGTGAAGTGTTAAAGCTTTGGGAATTGTAGAACAATAAAACAGGGTGTGAAAAATGGGAAGAGCAGAAAAGTATAACAGAATAAAAGACACAATAGAAATGCTGGAGAATAGTCTTTGGGAAGATGTCAGACCGGTTAAAGATGTGATGACTGCTGATGGAATAAGGATAAAAGAAGTTCCGTATAATAGCAGAGAAACTGTACTTGATGATGTTTCAGGATGGGAGAAGTTTGAACAGGGCTCAGCTTGGGGAGAGCCCGATGGTCACTATTGTTTTCATGTGGCGGTGGAAATCCCTGAACTCTACAAGGGTAAAGAGGTGTTGTTCTTTTTATCCACAGGTGCAGAAGATATATGGAATACCAACAATCCACAGATGCTGGTATATATAAATGGGAAAAGGCGCTGTGGAATGGATATGAACCATAACAGTGTTACTATCTTTGATAAAGAAGATTGGGATTGTGGAAAAGATAGGGTTGTGGATATCAGGATATATGCATATTCAAATCTTGATAAAAATGAGAACTATCTGAACATGACAATTGCAGCCAGAAACGAAGCGGTTCAAAAGCTGTATTTTGACATGAAAGTGCCATTTGAAGCCATGCAGGCAATGCTTGGAATACCTTCGTCAAAGCGCGAATCTGTGCTTGATACAACTGCAGGAGCATTTGAAGAACAGAATAAAAATGTGGAAATCTCTGATGAGATTCTGGATAGTTTATCCACAAAGTTATCCACAAATGTGCAAAACTCCGTGAAAATCATACTTGATGGACTATCCACAGCGTGTGGATTAGTAGACGTGGAAAACGTGGAAAATAAAATATCGGTTACAAACAATTGTGGAAAACTCGCCAAAGCCGCAGATTTACTGAGAAAAAACCTATATGGCAAAGATTATCTTCCTGTCACAGTGGCAAGTGTCGGACATACACACATAGATGTTGCCTGGAAGTGGAGAATACGTCAGACAAGAGAAAAAGTTATCCGCAGTTACTCAACTGTTATGGAGCTCATGAAAAAGTATCCGGAATATCTTTTCATGGCAAGCACTCCACAGATGTACGAGTTTGTAAAGGAGGAAGAACCGGAGCTCTTTGAGGAGATAAAAAAACAGGTAAAGGAAATGCGTTTTGAACCCGAAGGCGGTATGTGGCTTGAAGCGGACTGTAATCTGACATCAGGAGAGTCTTTGGTGAGGCAGATTCTTTACGGAAAAGAATATTTCAAAGAGGAGTTTGGCGTAGATAGCAGAGTTTTATGGCTTCCTGACGTATTTGGTTATAGTGCTGCTCTTCCGCAGATATTGAAAAAGAGTGGGATAAAAGCATTTATGACGACAAAGGTTGCTTGGAATGATACCAACAGGATGCCACATGATCTTTTTAACTGGGAAGGCATTGATGGCAGTGTGATTCCTACCTACATAATCACCACATGCGATTACGATAAGGCGGTAGATTTAGGAAGAAATGGCAGGATTCTTAACTACACCTACAATGGAAGACAGAATGCGTCGCAGGTAATGGGGGCATGGGAAGCCTTTAGGGAAAAAGAATTAACGGATGTGGTCCTTGACTGCTATGGCTATGGAGATGGCGGCGGCGGTCCAACCTGGGAAATGCTTGAGATGAACAGAAGGCTTGAAATGGGAATCCCCGGAGTTCCAAGAACAAAGCAGGCAGCAGTTGGCGAGTTTTTTGAAGAATTATTAAAAGAGATTGAAGGCAAGGAAGTCCCAATCTGGAAAGATGAGCTGTATCTGGAATATCACAGAGGAACCTACACCTCTATCGGCAAGAATAAAAAGAACAACAGAAGGTCAGAGTATCTTTTAGCGGAGGCTGAGCTTTTGTCTGTATGCGCATTGTTACATGGGCATAAAGCTTATCCTGCAAAAGAGATAAAAGAAATCTGGAAAAAGGTCATGCTCAATCAGTTCCATGATATTTTACCGGGCTCCTCAATTGAGGAAGTTTATCAGGATTCTGATGTGGACTACGCAGACATAAAGAGAAGAGCAGAAATAATCATAGATGAAGCTGCAAAGGAAATTGATCTGTCAAAACTTATCTGCCATGTGGATAAAGCTGAAGGTAGTGACAATACTTGTGGTGAGGAAAAAGCTGTAAGTAATGACATTACTTGCGAAGATAAAGATGGAAAGATTTTTATAAATACAAGATTTTATTCAGTAGTAGTGGACAGCAATGGTGAATTAGAAAGTCTTTTTGACAAAAAATGTGGAAAAGAACTGAGAGATAACAATCAAAGCCCATTAAACAGACTGATCGCCTTTGAAGATAAGCCCAAGGAATATGACTGTTGGAACATTGATGCGGATTTTGAAAATGTGTCATGGGATATTACAGACATTAAAGAGTTGTCAGTTAGTCAAGGGGATAGTGGTAGCAATAGAATTGAAGCAGATTCTTGCCGTGAGATTGTAGTTAGCGTAAAGAGACCTTTCAGGAATTCTGAAATTCAGCAGAAAATTCACTTCTATTCAGATTCAAGGCGAATAGATTTTGAGACAAAGATTGACTGGCATGAGCATCAGACACTTTTAAAGGCAGCATTTCCTGTTGATGTGGATTCAGAACAGATTACATGCGAGACGCAGTATGGCAATCTAAAAAGAAACCTCAAGAGGGAAAACAGCTGGGATAGGGCAAAGTTTGAGTGTTGTGCTCATAAATGGATGGATATTTCTGATAAAGATGGCTCTTTTGGCGTCGCTGTACTTAATGACTGCAAGTACGGCTATGATGCAAAAGAAAAACTTATGAGACTTACACTTATTAAGTCAGGAATATTCCCGAACCCTAACGCTGATCAGGGACTTCATGAGTTTACCTATTCTCTTTTCCCTCATGAGGGTGATTACAGAGAGGGCAGAGTAATAGAGGAAGCCAGAAAGTTAAATGAGAACAGTCACTTCTATATTCCTGAGAGCAAGAGCTCTTTAAGCGGTCAGCCTTCTGACATAGTGGCAGCAGCTCTGCGTGGCATAATTGACATCGAAGAAAGTGGCGTATTCGTTGAAGCAGTTAAGATGGCTGAGAACTCAAATGATATAGTGATCAGATTGTTTGAGGGATACGGTGAAAAGCATACTGTTAAGGCTAGTATGTTTAATGGATATGATATTAGTCCGAAAGCAGTGAGTGAGTGTGACCTCCTTGAGCGAAAGACTGAAGTACATGATGGCTTTGGCTACGATGCTCAGAATAAGCTTTTGTCATTTGAGATGGAACCATTTGAAATAAAGACTTTTGTCTTATCAGTATCTTGACTCTTTTTGGTCCCTTGGGGACGGGGTTAGAGGGCCATTTTATTTTCTGTTATTATTTGAATTGATATAAAAGGATAAGGTGTCTGCTTATGAACTAATGTTAGCAGGCACCTTTTTGCTAAAAATTATATTTGCTTCTCAACACACTATGTGCTATTCTGACATGGTTGCATAAATCTTATGCAGTTTCAAATCCAATCGGAAAAGGCTTAGCAGTTCTTGCATATGCTTTTTTTCACAGGTTTTGTAAGTAATTAAAATAGAAAGGGGCATATGTGTATGTCAGAAGAAAACAATCAGATCAGTAATAGTAAGGAAAAGGACAGTGGAGCCAAAACCATATTTGGCAATGCCAATCTTTGTGCACAGTTATTGAGGAATTACTCAAACATTGAGGAGCTAAAGAGTGTTGAAGCGGAAGATATTGAGGATGTTACGGATCGCTATATTCCAATGTTCACAGAAGAGCGAAATGCTGATGTGGTCAAAAAAGTTCGCATAACAGGCGGAAAAGAAGTATTCATCACATTAATTGAACACAAAGCACAGGTAGACTATAATGTATGTATGCAGATTCTTCGGTATATGGTGTTTATCTGGGAGGATTATGCAAAGCAGCAGGAGAAACTTCATAAAGGAATAAGCAAGTCAAAAGACTTCAAGTATCCACCGGTATTTCCAATCGTATATTATAACGGCGTAGATAAATGGACAGTGGATAAGGCTTTTTCATCAAGAATTGCTCTTGGTGAAGTGTTTTCTAAGTATATTCCAAAGTTTGAGTATCATTTGGTTAATACAGGGGATTACAATCGTGAGGAATTACTGGATAGAGAAGATGGATTATCGCTGATAATGCTTATTAATAAGTTAAAGGATGCTGCTGAATTTAATTCGTTAGGCTTACCTAAGGACTATCTTGAAAACATTGCATTTAAATCTCCGGAGGATGTTCTTGAGACCCTTGCAAAAGTAATAGCAGTAGTACTTAGAAAGCAGTATGTACCGGAAGATGAGATTCAGGATTTTGTCAGTCATATAAAGGAGAGGGATATGAGTGATCTTTTTGAGGGATGGAAAGGCTTTAATGTACAGGAAGAGAGAACAAAGGGTAAAGAAATAGGCAAAGTGATAGGTAAAGATTTAAGCCTTATAACTTTAATCTGCAAAAAGCTTGTCAAAGGAAAAAGCATTGAAGCAATTGCAGATGAAGTTGAAGAAGATGAAGAACTGGTAACAGAAATCTGCTCCATAGCTAAAAAGTATCTTCCGGATTATGATGAAGAGAAAATTTATGATGAGTGGAAACAACAGAGTGGCTTGAAGGTGCAGTAAATACTGCATTTCAAGATAGATACAAATTATGAGGATGTTATGAAAAGAAATCAGAGAAAGACAGGAATCACTATAGCGGCGATTGTTGCTGCAATGGCCATGGCTGGATGTGGAGCCAAAGAAACAGAAAATGCTACATGGAGTTCAATTGAAAATCCAGCAGAAAGTAAGGCGGAGAACACCACAGGAAAAACAACGGAAACTGCATCAGAAAGCACAGCGGAGAATGTAACAGAAAATGGAGCAGGAAGTGCAGTAGAAAATACGGATGGGTTGACATATTCCGATGTGGAAAAAGGAACAGCCAAAGTGAAATATACTGGAAAAGGCGATGTTCCGGGATATTTGGAGCTGTCACAGGTACTTACAGTGGGTGAAAGCTATACCATTAGCGAAATATGTGATGCTTTAAAACAGATTGAAGATTTTCAGCAGGATGCTGAAATCACATATTCAAAGGTGGACTGCGGCAGTGACGGAGAAGAAGAACTGCTTGTTGAGGCCCAGCTTGGCGCCGGATTTGGTCTTGATATGATAATCAAAAGAATAAATGATGAATTAGTTATCTGCTATGACCAGAGCGCTACTGAAAGATCATATGTAACAGTTAATGCAGATGGAACGATTGAGAGCGGTGGAGCATCAGCTGCCAATATTCATGATGTGGATTATGCTTATGTAGATGCAAGCGGAGAATACAAATTCTTTTATGGGGTATCAGAAACACTTTCTTTGATGGAAACATATGACATTTATAAGGGTGATTCAGTAACTTCGATTTCCACAGAAGGAATAGATGCCGAGCACATGGCTGTTCTCGAGTATTATTTTGAGCAGAATTATGAGGAAAGAAATTCTTTCTATTCTTTCTATACATTTGATGATAGTTATAGCGAAGTAGAAACTGAAGCTGGAAAAGCCGATATAGCTGAACTGGGAGTCAGATTCAAGGACGAGGGATTTTTAATATATGATTCGGACGGAATAAATGCGGTTCTTAACGAAAGAGCGCAGGAAATCGGATATCCCGGCAGTTTCTAAATAGGGTAATTGAAATACATTATCAGCAAAAAAATATTGTTTCAAAATACAAATAATATATATTCAAAAAAATGATTATTAACTATATAATGTAATCAAAGAAACGGTGAATATTAAAAACTTTTTGTGAGGTATTTTAGGGGAGAAAAAGCATGGCACTGAGTATTTCAGGGATTGTAAGTGCGGTAAATAATTATTTGTATTCTATTTCGGATGTAGCTAAGGCTACATCTGAAAGTTCTGATACCACAGATCTGAGCGGAATTTCCCTTTTTCAAAAATATCTGAATATTGCTACGCAGAATAGCAGCGATTCTTCAGGAACAGAAGCGGCAGAGAAAGTTACGGCTGTCAATACGGATTCAAACAGCGATGCTTCGGCCGATACTGTAACTGTGGCATCTGATAATGCTTCCGGTGGTGTAGATGATGATGCAGCGGTAACGCAGGATACCCTTTCTGAAGAAATCAATTCAGTATTTAGTGATCTGGATATTGAATCAACAATTCTTAATAACATATCGAATCGCAGCGTTGATATCAGGTCAGAAATAACCAATAATATAGCATCACATACTGTGGATGTTAAGGCAGAAATACTTCAAAACATGGCAGAGCACGGAGCTGAACTTAGTGAGTCCTCCATTTCGGCAGTCGGAGAGCTGGCACCGTCTTCTACTGCAACGGATGGAGATTCGACTGCTAATTCAAATGCTTACAACGGGCTTCTTTCTCAGAATGCGTTAAAAGAGCTTGCTCAGTCAACATACTTTTCTGGAAATCTGCTTCAGAATGCTCTTATAAGCGGCACATCTGAAAACAGCACAAATAGTCAGGATATTTCACTTTCAGATCTTAATTCCAATTCACTTACTGCTAATTCGTTGGGGGCAGCAGATACGACTCTTTCACAAAGCGAATATGCTGCAGCACTTTTAAATGCCTACAAGACAACTCCGATCACCAGCGTTTTCGGAGATTTTCAGTTATAAAGCCAGGGCGAAAAAAGAAATTTATAACAGCAAGAGTTGTTTCTTATGATGAAAGCTACTCATATGATTGACAACAAAAAATGCAATCTTTTTAGTTAGATAACATAAAAACCGCGTAGATAATGCACGATTATGAAAATAAAATGTATGATATGGAGATATGATTATGCTCTATGTCATACATTTTTTAATGGCAGGGGAGAAAGGACATAATACGTTCATGCTAGCATGATAAGTATTATGGCTTTGAAACCCGAAGAATATGAGGAAGAAGCACTATTGTGCGAATTCCGAATGTTCTGGAATTGCGAGAGTTGCGAGCAACGGAGCAATTCGTGCCATTATTTTGCAGTTACAAAAGAGAGGAGCAATCATGAGTAAAGAAACAAAGTTTTTATCAATAGCCATCGGGCTATTGCAGGGGAAATTAAAAGAAGACGGCAAAGAAGATGCGGTAGCATCCAGGATGGATGCAGACAGACTACTTTCATTCACAAAATATGCGCTGGAAAACTACAAACTTAAAGGAAATAAAAGAGTAAATGAAGTAGATTATCCCGGGACAAATGACAGAAACAGATTTCATAATAACGGAATTGTAGATAAAAATGGAGCTCTTGGAAGCATTTATATAGAAACGAAATGCCATGGCCAGGGAACTCCGGCCCAGGTAAAGCTCTTTAAACTACTGCCGGGCGAAACGCCGGAAACCTTCAACAGAGTGAACGGTAAGATAACTATGATCCGCGACATTACCGGTTTTGACGGATGTCTTTCAAGAAAGCTCCCTGTAGGACGATACGTAGTAGAGATTTCCAAGGGAAGTGAGTATGAGATCATCACAGACTCTTTGGAAGTAACAGAAAATAAATATGAAAAAAGACAGTACGAATTAAATCACTTCATTGATCTTTCAGATGATGGATGGATTGCCGGAGATCTGCACCACCACTGTATTTATTCAAGCCCTGTGTTTGGCGGTGATGATGATGTGGTTGAATCTCCAAAGGAAGTTGCTAATTCCATGATGGCCATGGGACTAAGGTACGGAGCGCTTTCTGATCATCATAACGTGCTCAACCATGATTATTGGAGAGCCTGCAAGAGAGATGATTTTACTCCAATAGTGTCAAAAGAAATTTCCACATCTAATGGCCATGTTATGCAGATGGGCGTTGAAAAAGATGTAATATACAAAATTCCTGATGATGAGCACAGGACAGATGAGTATTTAAGGGCTGAGTTTGTTAGGATCACAGATGAGATCAAGGCAAACGGCGGCCTTCCGCAGATAAACCACCCAAGAGATCTTCAGAGATCCATCTCCTGGAATCCGGATTTTGAGGATATGCTGGACATCTTTGAAACCATGGAAATATGGAACGGCTCAGCGCCAATGATGATGGGAAGCACAGACTATGCGGCATATGAGCTGTGGCTAAAATGTCTTAGAAAAGGTCTTTTCCTTCCGGCAACAACAGGAAGTGATACCCACAATATTGCTGCAGACGACTATCACGTGCTCTATGACAATATTCTCGATACGTACGATTTGATAAAAGAAAACAAGTCAGAACTGGAAGAAAAGTATCCTGAAGAAACCCATGTATTTGAGCTTATATGTGAAAGTCTTTTACCAATACTTGAGAAATGGGCTGAGACCTGTCTTACAAGTGGCGGCGTCAGAACTTACATTCATGCGGGAGAAGATAGGGAACAGAAAAATCTTTTGCAGACCCTAAAGAGTGGACACAGCTTCTTAACTAACGGACCGATACTTATTCCGACTGTTAATGGCAAGCTTCCCGGTGAGAAACTCTGCGGTGAAAAAGAGCTCCATATAGACCTAAAGCTTTTATCAAACAGAGAACTTACAAAGTTGGAAGTTCATTCTGAGAATGGCCTGTTACAAGAAATAGAGCTTGATGCAAAAAAAGAAAACGGCTTCTACGATTACAGCCGGAAAATAGAACAGACTATAAAAGAAGACCGTTTTGTATATTTCATTGCAAAGAGTGATTGCACAAACCTTGCTATTTCAAATCCTGTGATTTGTGGATGATTGAAATAAATGTAACACCTGCATTTATTTGTGGGTGATAGCAGTTTGCCTATACTGCCTTGGCGAAGTTCCTGCTACTTTATTGAAGATGCGGTTGAACTGAGAAAACGAAGCGAAACCGCATTCTTCAGAAATAACTGAAATCTTATCGTTTGATGAAACCAGACGATATTGGGCATTTTTAATCCTGGTTAGCTGGATGTAGTTGGATAGATTAAATCCGGTAACCTGTTTAAAAACTCTGGACAGATAACTTGGGCTTACAAAGAACTGATCTGAAAGAGTATTTAGCGAAATATCTTCATTGTAATGAGCGTGTATATAGGATGAGACTTCATACATTTTCTGTTCAATAGAGTTATAACTCTGGTCATTGGTATAAATGTTTTTATCCTTAAGACTGTAAAGAGTGTACAAAAACTCCTGAAACTTAGTATGAATGTAAAATTCATCAGCAGGATTGCCATAGTACTGATGCTCTTTTGAAAAGATAAAAAGTGAGTTGAGAATATCGATAAGTTTCTGTCGGTCTTCAAGATCAAACCTGAAAATAGGAACCTCACTTTTGAAAGGCTGAAGAATTTCAGCGTAGGCATCAGCTGTTTCCGGGCTGTTCAGCTCATACATGAAGTCAATGATGATTCTTTTGCTGGGTTCGCCCTTGTAATAAACAGATTTATGCATGACAGAAGGCGCCAAAAGAACAATGTCACCCATGTGAATATTGTAGGGAACACCTTCAATAAGATGAGTAGCATTCGGCGCAAGAAGGATCAACATCTCATAATATGGATGGAGATGCTGGAATTCCATGTTTATAGAGGCATCTCTTTTATCATAATCAATATAGTAAAAAATATTGTTAGGGATGTTGTTGATAATTATATAGTGGTTGTCTTCGTAATAAACACTGTCATTTATAAGCATGAGAATAGTATATATGAAAAAGAAAGAGGTATCAAATGAAAGTCGATAATGAAAAGATTGAAAGCACATTAAAAATTCTGGCAGACAGTTTCCAGAAATTCCTTTATGAGGATGATGAATACTTTTTGGAAAATATGAAGTCAAAGAATCTGGCAGGAGATGATGTGTCAAGATATCAGCACTGGGAGTGGACTCAGGGCGTCGGACTTTATGGCCTCTTACAGATGTACGAAGAGACAGGAAAAGAGGAGTACCTTGCATTTCTTAACCAGTTTTATGAAAAAGAGATTTCTCTTGGGCTTCCTGCAAAAAACATAAATACTACAGCTCCTCTCCTTCCCTTGTCTTTTATTCTTAAGGAAAAAGAGAACCCTACGTACAGAAATGTATGTCATGAGTGGGCAGAAGCTATAATGAAGGACTTTGTACGGACTAAAGAAGGCGGTTTTACTCACAGGACTTCAGATAGCGAAAATGATCAGGAGCTCTGGGATGATACTCTTTTCATGACAGTAATGTTTCTTGCCAGCATGGGAGAAATAGAAGATAACGACGAATACAGACAGGAGGCCAGATATCAGTTTCTTTTGCATATCAAATATCTGGTAGATCATAAGACAGGTCTTTTGTTCCACGGATGGACCTTTAAAGGAAATCACAACTTCGCAGAAGCCCTCTGGGGCCGCGGAAACTGCTGGTTTACAATGGCAGTGCCTGAGTATCTGTCAATTGCAAAGGTTGAAGGCGCAGACAGAAGATTTTTGATAGAAGCGCTTAATGCTCAGGTAGAGGCACTTGAGAAGTATCAGGATGAAAGCGGAATGTGGCATACACTTGTAGATGATGCAACATCTTATGTGGAGACCAGCGCTACATGCGGATTTGCCTATGGTATATTAAAGGCAGTGAGAATGGGACTTATTGATCCAAGGTACAAAGATGTTGCACTTAAGGCACTTGATCCAGTACTTGCAAATATCGCAGATGACGGCACTGTTAATCAGGTTTCTTACGGAACACCAATGGGACGTGAATCCAAGGATTTTTACAAGCAGATTGAAATCAAACCAATGCCTTATGGACAGGCCCTGGCAATGCTGTTCCTTTTAGAGGTCATGAAAGCCTGACAGCTATTTCAGGGCTTTGGGTAAATTAACAAAAATAGATTTAATTACCCGAATGAAGCAGAGAGCCTTGGGTAAATAATGAAATGTATAAGTTTTTACCCAATGAAAAATGAGAAGACAGGGTAAGAAAGAAAATAATCAATATTTTACCCGAGGAAAAGTAGAAAGACAGGGTAAGAAACGTAATAATCATTATCTTACCCGAGGAAAACCAGAAAGATAGGGTAAGAAATGTAATATATATTTTTTTACCCAAGTTAGATGAAAGCTCGGGCAAAAAGGTTATAAACATATTTTTTATCCTACTAAAATGGAACACTTTGGGTACATGAGAAATAAATATGTACTTGACTTACATGATGCTAAACACACATATTTATCCAAAAAGAAAATCATCTTTTGTACAAAGATAGTATTTTAAAATATTTTAACTATGGGCTAACCCAAGATAGCAACTAAAGAATCAATACAATAAAATGAAGTTGGAAATTATAAATACATAGGGAAAAGATATGTTCAGAATAGGTGTTGATGTTGGTGGAACTAATATAGCAATAGGATTGGTTGATGAGGATTACAACATCATTGTTAAGACTTCTATAAAAACATCTGAGGCAAGTGAGTCGGAGCAGATGATTAGAGCCATAGCCTCAACCATAAAAAAGATTCTGGTTGATAACAATTTATCGGAAGCTGACGTAGAGGCGATTGGTGTCGGTGTTCCCGGAACAGCGGAGCTTACCACAGGCAGGATAATGTATGCCAACAATCTTGGCTTTGAAGAGGTACCTTTTTTACCAAAGTTAAAAGAAGCATTGGGTGATAAGCTTGGAGCAAAGACATCATTTGACAATGATGCTAATGCGGCTGCAATTGGTGAGTACATTACCGGTGGATACGATGTTGATAATTTCGTTATGGTGACTCTTGGCACAGGAATCGGTGGAGGAATCATCATAAATCATAGACTGCTTCGCGGCACTAATTTTGCGGCAGCAGAGTTTGGGCACATGACAATCAACCTTGATGGAGTTGACTGCAACTGTGGAAGAAAGGGGTGCTTTGAGGATTACGCTTCTGCCACAGCACTAATGCAACAGGCAGGGGAAGCCATGGAAAAAGATGTGGATAAGACTTCTGTTTTATGGGCGCTTTGTGGAAATCCAAAAGATATGGATGGAGAAGTCTTTTTTGAAGCGGTAAGAAAGAAAGATACGCTGGCGCTTGAGGTTCTTGATGGATTTACTACCTATCTTTCTGAGGGAATCACTAATCTTATAAATATCCTGCAGCCGGATGTGTTGGTTTTAAGTGGGGGAATCACAAGGGCAGCAGATCTTTTTCTTGATGATTTGAAAAAGAAAGTTGAAAAAGGAATATATTCAAGGAATAGCGAGAAAAATACAGATATTGTTTTGGCACATGGAATCAGTGATGCCGGCGATGTAGGCATTATTGGAGCGGCGCTCATTGATAGGGGCTGACAGGAATAAACTTAGAGAGCTGACATTTCTGAGTTTTTAGATAAAAGATAAAACAAATAAACGAAACATAATTTTATATTGTGAACCTACCGGACAAATTGTTATGTCCGGCGGCTTAGGTTTGGGAGGTCATAAGATGGAAAAACACTATCAGATTATTTTAAAAGATACAGAGGAGCTGGTTTACGAATCAATGCGCCAGCAGATCATGGATGAAGGAAGTCCAAATGTAGGTGCTTTTTTGGATGATAATCATATCCTGGATGCAAAATACACAATTTACAGAACAGCATCTATGATCGCTCTTTATTGCAACAGCGACAGTTCTTTATACAGGGATGAAGCTCTTTTAAAAAGGATTAGATTAGGCCTTGGCTTTGCTAAAAAAATGCAGCATGACACAGGTCTTTATGACTATGTTACATGTAATTTCAACTCTGCACCTGATACAGCTTTTTCTATAAAGAAGCTAATGCCGTTTTTCTTTTACCTGAGAGATGTTGTTGGTGATAAGAAAACAAAAGAAGAGCAGGAAATTTTCGAAACTATTAACGGAATTATCGAGAAGGCTGCAAAGGGCATCGTGACAGGCGGCTTCCACACACCTAACCACAGATGGGCAATCGCATCAACCCTTATGGAGTGTGCAAAGATCTACAATAATGATGATATGGTAAAGCGTGCAAACGAATATCTTGCTGAGGGTATCGACTGCAACGAAGATGGCGAGTTTGCCGAGAAGTCAGCAGGTAATTACAACCGTGTAAATAATGACGCCATGATCACTCTGGCAGAGGCAACAGGCGACACAAAGTACGAGGAGTATGCTGTGAGAAACCTTCACATGATGCTTCATTATTGGGAACCGGACGGATCTGTTTATACTGCTAACTCCACAAGATTTGATAAGGACAGACTTTCATATCCAACAGATTACTACACAGAATACATGCTCATGGGACAGCGACACAACATTCCTGAGTTCTATGAGATGTGCAACACTATCATCGATATTTGTCAAAAGAAAAATATGCTTGCTCCGGACAGTCTCATTTACTTTATGTGGTACCCGGAGTGGAGAAAAATAGAGCATGAGGGACTTTATGGAAATCCTGATTATCATGTCTTTTACAAAAACTCAGGCATTTCCAGAAATAAGTCCGGAAGATACACATACACAGCTATGAGCGGCAAGTCCAACTTCCTTTATTTCCATAATGGATCAATAAAGATGGAGATGAAGGTCGCAGGAAGCTTCTGCGAGCACAGAGCTTTCAAGGCTGACACAATGGAAGAGATAGAGGGCGGTGTTCACCTGCATCAGACAATGCACGGCTGGTATTACCTTCCCTGGACAGATGATAAAAGACCTGCTACCAGCGACTGGTGGGAAATGGATAATTCCAAGAGAGACAAGAAAATGGGTCCAGACATGGACATCGATGTTTGGGTTACAGAGTCAAAAGATAAAGACGGAATTGATGTACGTGTTAAGACAAGCGGCGTAGAGGGGGCACCTTGGAGAATTGAACTTTCATTTACAGGAGCAACATTCCTTGAAAATGGCCACCTTGCAACTCATCTTACAGGAAATGAAGCACTTACTGTAAAAGACGATTACGTAGAACTTTCTAATCACATGGATACTCTTATTGTGGGACCGGCTTTTGGTGCTCACAGATTTATGGAGGGTAAAGAGGATTCTGAGCTTAGAAATGCAGGAGCATCAACAATATACTTTACAGATTACACAGGATTTGACCATACAATTACTGTAAGGAATAAGAGGAGTCAGTTCAAAAATACTTTTGGGAAAAGGTATTATAGATAGGTAACTGGGTTTTGCTGATTTTTTAGAGAAGTATAGGTTATTACAAAAACGAAGTTGAAGAATATTTCAGCATTTTAGTTCAAGAGGAAAATCTTTGTAAAAAAGAGGGTATAGAGATGAGGTATGTAGAGTTTGATCAGAATAGGAACATGGACATAGTTTTCTTGGGGAGAATAGCTATAGACTTTAATCCTGTAGATTATTTTCATCCATTAGAAGAGTGCACTACATTCAAAAAATATCTTGGTGGATCTCCTGCCAACACATCTATTGGTGTAACGAGGCATGGCCTTAAAGCTGGCTTTTTTGCCAAGGTTTCTGATGACCAGTTTGGAGATTTTGTGGTTCATTTCATGGAAAGAGAGGGAATTGATACTTCTCATATCACAAGATGTATAAATGGCGAGAAGCTCGGCCTTACCTTTACAGAGATACTTTCTCCTACAGAGAGCAGCATCCTAATGTATAGAAACGAGATTGCAGATTTGCAACTCTCCGTAGAGGATATAGATGAAGATTATATTGCGAATAGTAAAGCTATTTTGATATCAGGAACAGCACTGGCTGCAAGCCCATCAAGAGAGGCGGCTCTTAAGGCGGTGATGCTTGCGAAAAAAAATGGAACAAGAGTAATCTTCGATATAGACTACAGGGCATACAACTGGAAAAATGATGATGAAATCTCAATCTACTATGCAGCTGTAGCAAAAGAAGCAGATATCATCATGGGCTCCAGGGAAGAGTTTGACTTAACCGAGAAACTTATTGAGCCAGGAAGAAGCGATGAACAGAGCGCCAATGCATGGTTTAATGAGAACGCCAAGATTGTTCTTATTAAGCATGGCAAAGAAGGCTCAACTGCTTATACAAAGGATGGCGAGAAGTATTCAATAAAGCCATTCCCTGTAAAAGCACTGAAGGGCTTTGGGGGCGGTGATGGCTATGCATCAGCTTTCCTATACGGAATCTTCTCAGGCTGGGAAATGATTGACTGCCTTGAGTTTGGCAGTGCAGAAGCTTCAATGATGGTAAAGAGTCACTCCTGTTCCGAGGAACTACCAACAACCGATGAAGTCAGAAAGTTTATTGAGGAAGAAAAGGCTGAGTATGGTGAGATGATTGCCAGAGGATGAAAATAAAGACCTGAAAATGCAAGGAAACTTTCTAAAATAGCTATAAAATGCAAGTTTACATATTTTTTATAAAGGCGAACTACAACATTTTGTTTTGGTGATTCGAAGAACACAACTGATAGAAAGAATCCTGATATAGGCAAAACATAATGCAAGAACATTTTTTATTTTATTAAAAACGGTGACCATCGTGAGGTGGTGCTTGACTCATGAGATTGTAAGAGCTACAATTCGATTAAACGAATCCGACTAATCGAATTGTGGCTTTTTTAGCTTTATGGAGGTTCTATGCAGATAGGAAGCAAGATTTTTGAAATACTTAAGAAGCGAGGTATAACACAAAAAGAGTTTTCGATGAAAACAGGAATAGCAGAGAGCACTATCAGCGATTGGAAGAGAAAAGGCTTTAATCCATCTGCAGCGAAACTTCCGGTTATTTGCAATGTGTTGGGAGTGTCACTAGATGAATTATTGGATGATGATGCAGATTCAAGTAACTCAAAAGAGAACATAGACTATTCTTTTTCATTAAGCAATGATGAGAAGAACCTCATCGAATTGTTTAGAAACGCAGATGCGGGGCAACAGAAGAGGATTTATTCATATGTGCTGGAATTGATGAAAATAAATGGTGAAACAGTTTCGATAGAATTAGAGAGCAACCCCCACGAAAAGCAAGACGATGAATTAGCAAGCAAGAAACTTCTGTGCAAGAGGCTTCGCAGGCTCTCCAGACTGGACAGGATAACGCTTGACGAGTCGGAACACGCTTCTGGTTTTAACAAGCATCTTTTCAAGTATTTTGATTTTATCGGTGTTGATAAATTGGATTATATCAAGAAATATCTGGAACATATCCAGCCTTTTATGATAAAAGAGGTAAAGACTCAGGAGAAATTTGATAATGCAATTTGTGTGCTCGATGAGTACTATAGGATTTCTGTATATATTAAGCTTGATGCGACTAAGGGAGAAGAGGTGATTGTTTCTTTTCATGAAAACAATAAAAATGGAGTTGCAAAAAGAGAACCAATAAAGAGAACTAATCAGGAAGTTTATGTTTTTCCGGAATCCATAAGCTCGCATGTTGTAGGAACTGACAAATATACTATAAATCTTTTTATTACCAGAGGGGCAACAAGTCTTCCGATGACAGTTTCTGCCAGAAAGTGTGATGATGAAGGCTTTTGGGTAAGGATGTCTGACATTAGCAGAAATATGATAGAAACAGCGAACAGTTATTTACAGGATTTATATACAGCGGAGCTTGATTATTCAGAGATTGAGCCATTTTATTCTCTTCAGCAGATATCATTTACTTCCTATGGAACAGATGTTTTTTCCGGAATATCGCTATTGATTGACAGCCTTTTAATGCAGATGAGCCCATTAAGCAAACAAGTGGCAGATTCGGCTTTGTGTATATTCTGTAGTACGATTGAGCTGCCCGATATCACTAAAAAGGAGCTGTTAGATACACTTCGAGAAAGATACAAAGTAAATTCTGTAAAGATACTTCCTGAGATTTTGAGGAGGGTGGAATTGAATCTGTTATAAACTGAGTTGTATTATTGAAATGGCGTAGTAAGATACAATGTGATAGAATAGAGAACTATAGGCAAAGGCGCTTTTTATGAGCCCTTTGTCTTTTTTTAATGAAAAAGAAGGGGTATAAGAAATGAACTCACGTCAATTAAAGTATATAATAACGCTCTCTGAAAGGCAGAGTTTTTCTGAAGCAGCTGATGTGCTTATGATTTCACAGCCCTCGTTATCTCAGTTTGTACAAAAACTTGAAGATGAATTGGGGGTTGCATTATTTGAGAGAACAAATCCGCTGAAAATAACTGCGGCTGGAGATTTGTATGTAAATATGGCAAAAAAAATGCTGTCAGATGAGGCTGAGTTCTATGAAAGATTGGACGATCTAACTGGCACATTATCAGGAGTATTGAGGATAGGTACAGGCTATCTAAATAGTATATCAACTTTACCTGAGCTCATAATGAGATACCAACAAAAATTCCCTAATGTACAAATCGAAATAATTGAAGATACTGAGCCTGAATTAAAAGGTATTGCCGATGATGGAAAATTGGATCTGGTTATGGCAACCAGTAATTTTGCAACAGCTAAATATGAGAGAGTAGTACTGTATGAGGAGGCTTTTTTGATGGCAGTACCAAAGGCCAAAGATAATAATCATCAAAGCAATAATAAAGAAATCAAGATGATTGAAATGAAGAATTTGTCTGATATTCCTGTTATAAGGTTACAAGAAAATACATTTATAAGAGAACTGTTGGATAGCCTATATGAAATTAGTTATAAAAGACCGAAAGGAACAATAGAATGTACAACGGCGACTGCATCATACGCTATGGCTAAATTGGGAATAGGGGCTTGTATGATTCCTTACAGTATGTATAAATCAGATTATTGTGAAGATCTTAATTACTATAGTATTAAAGAACTGGCTGATAAGAGACAAATATCGCTATATTATAACAGAGGCCGATATCTTACCAATGCAGCCAGGGAATTTATTGAGCTTTCAAGGGAAATGTATATTAATGGATTTAATGGGTTATAAGTAAATGGCTATACTTAGTATAATATAATTCGTATTGGAATAATCTGATTTTCGGTGTTAATATCCTTTTTAACAACTACAGATTTTACTATGGCAGATGAACAAGGGCGTTTATACATGTGTATAGACTGCCCTTGTTTTTTTGTATCTGTTGAATGGGAGAGGAGAGCATTATGAAGAAAAGAAGATTATTATCTATTGCAATGTCAGGATTGTTAACAATTCTAGCTGTTACAGGCTGCGGTTCCACAAATTCATCCACTGCCAGTGCATTAGGCGGTGGCAGCGTAATAAAAATCGGATCAGTACATCCGCTAACAGGATCATATGCGTATGAGGCTCAGGCAATCGTAAACGCCCAACAACTTGCTATTGATGAAATAAATGCAGCAGGCGGTATTGCTTCAATGGGAGGAGCAAAACTTGAATTGGAAGTTGGTGATAGTCAGGCAGGTGCTGACACAGGCGCGTCTGAGACTGAGAGACTAATTTCTGAAGGTTGTTCTATCATTACGGGAACATTCCAGTCTGGAGTAACTCTTACATGCATGCAGAAGGCAGAACAAAATCAGGTTCCATTCCTAGTTACAGTAAGCAACAATGTAGCGATGTTTGAAAATGGATTTGAATATTGTTTCAGAATACAGCCAAATGCAGATGTCTTTGCTCATGATTTTATTGAATACATCACTGAAATCAAAACAGATGATATAAAGACTGCAGTTTTGATCCATGAAGATTCATTAACAGGAACAGATTCAGGTGACATTATTGCAGAAAATATGGGTTCAACCGGAATCGAACTTCTTGACAGGATAACATATTCAGCAAGTACAGCAACATTAAGTACAGAGGTTACAAAGATAGCAGACTTAAAACCGGATTTACTTATAACAATCGGATATTTCGCAGATACATCTCTTTTGGTCAAAGAATTAAATGAAAGAGGAGTTGAACTTAAGATGGTATGCGGCGTTGCAAATGGCGGAATATCAGATACTAAGTTCATAGAGGATTTTGGTGACACAGTAGAGAATTATTTGGATCTTAACTATAGATTTAATCCTAACAGTGAGAAGACAGAAGAATTGCTTACATCTTATAAAGAAAAATATGGTGATGATATGTCAGTTCACGCTGTATGGGGATATGAAAGCATTTATGTAATTGCTGATGCACTTGAAAGAGCAGGAAGCTCTGACTCTGAAGCATTAAAGAAAGCTCTGCATGAAACTAATATTGAAGATCATGTTCTTGCCCAGGCGGGCCCAATTACCTTTGATGAAAAGGGAGAAAATGTGAATGCAGCAGGTGTACTGGTTCAAATACAGAATGGAAAACATGTAGTTGTTTATCCTAGGGAATTCGCTGAAGCAGAGTTGATCGTTGGAGAATAAAAGGTCGGGAACTGGCTGTTGTTGGGAGGAATAATTATGAATGCATTTTTTCAAGCGTCCATAGATGGAATACTGATGGGAGGAGTATATGCACTGGCAGCACTTGGAATTTCACTAATATTTGGAGTTATGAGGATTACAAATTTTGCTCATGGTGCACTTATTACAGTTGGGATGTATGTGACCTTTGAACTGTGTATTCTAATTGGAATTACTCCTTATATTGCATTACCTATAGTCATGATAATCATGTTTATTATTGGATTCCTCATCCAGAAGATATTTTTGAATCCTCTTATGGGAGTAGCTGGATACAACCAGCTGCTCCTGACACAAGGACTGGCAATTGTTATTGAGAATTTGATTTTGGTTATTTTTAGTGCCAACTATAAATCCGTAACGATTCCTGGATTTGATTCTGCTATAAGCCTTGGGGCATTAACTATTAACAAACCCAAGCTGGTAGCATTTATATTCGTAGCTGCTATTTCAATAGGAATCTACATCCTTTTGGAAAAAACAGATTTGGGGAGAGCTATCAGAGCTACTTCGGTGCAGCCTGAAGGAGCAACACTGATGGGGATTGAAGTTCCTAAGATAAATCAGATAGCTTTTGGACTCGGAATCATATGTGCGGGCGTAGCTGGAGCACTACTTACACCGACACAGTATATTTATCCTACAAGCGGTAATTCATATTCATTAAAGTGCTTTGTGATTGCAGTATTCGGAGGACTTGGCAATATTTGGGGAGCAATTGTTGCGGGATTGATAATCGGTGTAGTTGAGTCATTTTCATCTCTTTATATGGGCGGTTCCTGGAGTGAACTTGTCGTTTATCTGATCTTTATTATGACACTGATAATTAAGCCGACTGGTTTATTAGGAAAGAAGGGATGATATGATTAGTGATTTTTTAAAAAGGGCGACAAATTCAACAAATAATGGAAGGCTAACAGTCCAACAGATTGTAATCATTTGTGTTTTGAGTTTGGCAGTACTCTTATCACCATTATACGTGAGTAATTATAGATTAAATCTTATTATAGCAATTTTAACCTCAGCATATTTTGCTCAGTGTTGGAATTTGATGAGTGGATACACAGGTCAATTTTCATTCGGGCATGCAGCTTTTTATGGATTAGGGGCATATACCTCAAGTATTTTGTTCGTGGATTTGGGAATAAATCCATGGATCGGTCTTGTGTTAGGAATGATAGTAGCAGGGCTAGTCGCTGCAGGCATCGGTTATCTTTCTTTTCACTATAATCTGAAAGGCGATTATTTTGCACTTGCTACCATGGCTTTTTGTGAAATATTGAGAGTGCTGTTTAAGAATACCAAAGCACTTCACGCATCAAGCGGTGTATCTATTCCTTATAGTAAGAGCATTGCACTAATGCAGTTTGGGAGTAAACAAGGTTTTTTGTATGCAGCATTTGTGATGCTTGCAGCAATAACCTTTGCACTATACAAAATCCGTAGAACTAAGATGGGACTTTATTTTGTAGCTATAAGAGAAAATGAAGATGCGGCAAGAGCACTGGGAATCAATGCTTTTAAGTATAAAATGATAGCACTTATCGCTAGTGCAATGCTTTCGGCAATAGGTGGAAGTTTTTATGCACAGTATTATCTGTACATTGATCCGACAATTGCTTTCTCCAATACAGTATCTGTATCAGCAATCACACCATGTATTATCGGTGGTGCAGGAACAGTGTTTGGTCCAATCATTGGAGCAATGATCCTGGAACCTATTTCGGAGATAACAAACGCAGCACTTTCAAATTATATAGGTATGAATATGGTCGTATATGGACTGATCCTTGTAATAGTAATTATGGTAATGCCTAAAGGAGTTATTGGATTGACAAAGGAATTAGTTAACAAATATGACAAGAAGAAAGCGGAGGAATAGTATATGGCAACTTTGTTAAAAGCTAGAAATGTAACAAAAAAATTTGCCGGACTAACCGCAGTGGATTCAGTAAATTTGGACATTGAAGAAGGCGAGATTGTTGGACTTATCGGACCCAATGGAGCAGGTAAGACTACATTTTTCAATTCAATCACAGGATTTTATCCGGCAACTTTTGGAAGTGTAGAATTTGACAATCATGACATAACCAAACGATCAACATTTCAAAACTGTAAAGCAGGAATGGCCAGAACTTTCCAGATTGTACAGCCTTTCGGTCAATTGACTTCTTTGGAAAATGTTATGGTAGGTGCTTTTAATAGGGAAAGCTCTTATTCTGCAGCTGAGAAAATTGCGAGAGAAATGATCCAATTTGTAGGAATGGAAGACAAGATGAATTCCATAGTAGCAGATTTGACAATAGGAGATCAGAGAAAACTGGAGATGGCCAGAGCGCTGGCAACAAAGCCCAAGCTGCTACTTTTAGATGAAGTAATGGCAGGGTTAACGCCCACTGAAATAGAGGAATGTGTTGAACTGGTTTTAAAGATACGAAATTCAGGAGTAACAATTCTGATGATTGAGCATATAATGGCGGCTCTTATGAAATTGTCTGACCGTGTAGTTGTTCTCGATCACGGTAAGTTGATAGCAGAAGGGACTCCTCAGGATATAACAAAGAATGAAAGAGTAATTGAATCATATCTCGGAAGCGCATATAAGAAGGACATAAAATGATGATTGACAAAGAACTGTTGCAGGAACAATTGGATAGACAGGCAGATTTCATAGCGGGATTAAAGTATGAAGACTTGCCGGATGAAGCAATTGATCAGGCTAAAATGATTTTGCTTGACTCTATAGCGTGCATTGCCATTGGAAATAGTGAGTATATCGAAGATGCATTTCCTGAAGGTGGCTATCCGCTCATAGGAAAAAGACGGATTAGTAAAAGTGATTCCATTTTATTAAACGCTTCTGCAATGGTAAAAAATGAACTTGATGAAGGTAATCAGTTTGCTTTTGGGCATCCTGCGTGCCATATAGTTCCTTCTTTTCTTGCAGAGTGCCAGGATATCAATCCAACTGGTAAAGACGCGATTACAGCACTTGTAGCAGCTTACGAGGTGTCATGTAGGTGGGGAGGTGCAACAAAACTAAAATCACAAATGCATGTGCATGGAACTTCTCAAACTCTTGGTGCAGCTGCAGTTTGTTGCAAACTCAAAAAAAGAGATCGGGGATCAATAGTTAAATCCATAGTATTAGCAAACTCATTGCCGCAGGCTACAACTTGGACTAGTGCATTTCATGGCGATCAGCTTAGAAATATTTATATAGGGATGTCAAATTTAGTTGGTTCTATGGCATCGAATATGATTGATGCAGGCATAGAAAGCAGTGTGGATTCACTGTTATCTGTCTGGCAGGAAGTGCTTGATGGTGAAATTGATTTTGAATTGTTGAGCAAAGACATTGGTAAAAACTATCTGATAACAAAGAACTATTTTAAACTTCATTCAGCATGTAGATATACGCATAGTTTTGTAGATATGGTGAATCAGCTGATGACGGAAGGATTGGAAGTCGGAAATATCGAAAAAATAGAGATTGAGACTTACAGTGCAGCTTCAAAATTAAAAAGCCAAGAGGCAGAAAATGCGTTTGCAGCTAAGTTTTCTATTCCGGTCACGCTCGCAACAAATATTGTAAAGGGAAGTCTTTCGGTAGGAGATATCACAGATGAAAACATAAAAGATCCACAAATAACTGAATTGGCTAAAAAGATTGAAGTAAATGAAAATAAGGATTTTACAAAATTGTTGCCAGATGTTCGAAGAAATCACATGAGAATAGTACAGAAAGATGGGAAGGTAATTGAAAAAGATTCTTCAGTTACAAAAGGAGACTATCTTGATCCATTTGATAACAAAGAGCTGGTGAAAAAGTTCAAAAGTCTCACAAAAAACATATGGGATGAGAAATCACAAGAAGTAATTATTGATTATATCAGTCATTTGGAGGAAAAAGAAAACATTCAAGATCTTATTAAGATGACTGTAAATGATAAATGAGGAGGAAACAGTATGCTGGAGATCAAGGATTTATACGTCAATTATGGAAATCTGCAGATTATTCAGGGAGTTTCAATGACGGTAAAAGATGGAGAAATGATATCACTTGTTGGTTCCAATGGAGCGGGAAAGACAACACTGTTGAAAGCAATATCCGGTCTTAAAAAAATCAATTCAGGAAGTATCGTTTTTGACGGCGTTGATTTAACAAAACTGAATCCTTCTAAAATTGCTGAGCATGGTGTAGTGCAGGTTCCCGAAGGAAGAAAGCTATTTCCAGATATGTCAGTGCAGGAAAATCTTGAACTTGGATCTTATTTGAAAGGCCCCAAGCAAAAGAGAAAAGATACTTTGGAATATGTTTATAACATGATGCCGGATTTGAAAGTTAAGGCTAAGCAGTCTGCAGGATCATTATCAGGCGGGCAGCAACAGATGGTGGCAATAGGACGTGGTCTTATGTGTTGTCCTAAGTTATTGATTTTTGATGAACCTTCAATTGGTTTGTCACCGCTACTTACAGATATCATGTTCGACATCATAGAAAAGGTAAAAAAAGATGGAGTAACCATTATGCTGGTTGAGCAGAATGTTCAAAATGCGTTGAAACTTGCAGACAGAGGTTATGTTTTGGAACAGGGGATTATATCTATGGAAGGCAAGGCTTCGGATCTGTTACAGGATGAAAACTTAAAGAAAGCATATTTGGGAATGTGATCATATTAACAGGAGGCATAGATATGGGTGAAATGCTTATAAAAAATGGGAATGTAGTATTTGAAGAAGACACATATCCTGCAGATATTTTGATAAGAGATGGTAAGATTGCTGCTTTTTTTAAACCAGGAGAGTGCAAAGAGACTGTTGATGAAATTCTGGATGTGAGTGGGCTATATGTTATGCCAGGATCGATTGATCCGCATACTCACTGGGGAATTTATAAGGACTATAAAGAGGATGTTGTTGAAGATTCAAAAAGAGCTGTAATCGGAGGATTAACAACAGTTCTTCAGTTCCATAGACACAACTATGATTACTTTGATACAGTGCCTGACTATATAAAGTTTTGTGATGAGAAATCAATGGTTGATTATACTTTTTCACTGGGGTTGGTAAAGAAGTCTCAGGTAGCTGATATAGAAAGATATATGAAAGAACTTCATGTGACTTCATTTAAGTTCTATCTGGATAAGACAAATCGCTTGGAAGAGCATTATGGACTCACTCCTGGGACAGGACTTTTGGGTAATAAACGAGAGGTAATGGATATTCTTAAAAAGCTTAAGGAATTGAACAAAGATGCAGTTCTTTGTCTTCATTGTGAGGATACAGAGATTTTCTATCCTGAACAGAGATTAACTTTTGATAATCCTGAACTTGATCAGTATAACCTTAGTTCTTATTCTAAGGCAAGGCCAGATTTTGGCGAGGCAAGCGCGGTTTTAAGTGTACTTTGGGTCAATCATGTAGTAGATGGAAATATTTATATCGTGCATAACAGCGCAGGAGATGATGTGCGACTTGCAAGGCAGTTAAAACCCATATTGAAGGGGAAAGTTGGACTTGAGACATGCCCACATTACCTGGTGCTTGATGAAAATGCTCCTGCTAAATTGAATGCGACAGTTGTACCTCCGATTAGAACAGCAGATGATAGCGAAGAACTCTGGAAAGGAATAGAGGACGGGACAATCACATCAATGGGAACAGATAATTGTCCATGTGATCTCTCGACAAAATACAAAAAGGGCAAAGATATTGAGCATGTTATTCCTGGATTTCCCGGAGCTGGAATGATATTACCCACACTCATAAATGACGGATATCATAAACGGGGAATATCCTTAAGCCAGCTATCTAAAGTAAATAGTATTAATTCGGCTCGCAAATTTGGCTTGAAGACAAAGGGTGAGATGAGAGTGGGATATGATGCAGACTTCGCCATTATGGATCTCGATTGGGAGAGAACTATCGATAAAGAGTTGTTTGGTCATTGTGATTTCTCTATATATGATGGAATGACTTTTAAGGGGTGGCCAAGATATACGATGGTAAGAGGGAAAATAGTTCAGAAAGATGGCAAGATAGTTTCTGAACCAACAGGTAAATTTATTCCAAGGTAATGATATGTCAGGAGGAGATATTATGGGAGAACAACATTGCTGGGATGATCTTCTTTCAGAAGTAGACAAAATAGTTATAGAAAAAGGTGGATATGGACAGACACGTGGATTTGGAAAAAAGCCGCTTCTATTAATTATAGATTGTCAGCCCAATTACCTTGGAGCAGACAAACCTATAGAGGAACAGCTTGATGAGTGGCCTTCAGGTGGAGGGGAAAAGGCATGGGCTTCTCTTAGAAGAATCATCTCTTTGAGAGATGTGGCAAGAGAATGCGGAATACCAATTATGTATACCAGGAATGTTCAAAAGCAGACTTTAGCGTTTGATGGTTTTTCATCAAAAACAAAGAGGGATCAGACTAAGTATTTAGATGGAAACCCGGCGAGTGAATTAGTCCCGGATTTAGCCCCGCTGCCAAATGAGCTGGTTATTCCCAAGGCCTATGCAAGTGTATTTTATGGAACGCCATTTGAAAGTTATCTGGTAAAGCTTGGTATAGATACTTTAATAATAGTAGGAAATTCTAGCAGTGGATGCTGTAGAGCAACCGCCATTGATGCGATAACACGAAGCTATAACCTTGGGTATGTAGAAGATTGTATTACAGATAGAATTGAGGCATCACACAAAGTGGCAATGCTTGATATCTGGATGAAATATGGCGATGTGATAAAGAGCGATTATGTTAAAGAATATTTTTATTCATTAAAAGAAAAAGAAGCGTAAGGAGTGAATTGCTATGGGAAAAAGAACGCTGATAAAAAATGGAATGGTTGTTTTAAGGGACGAAGTGAAAAAGGCTGACATTTTGATAGAAGCTGAGAAGATAGCATCAATCAGCGAGCCTGGGGCAATTGACGGAGCTGATTGTGAAGTAATTGATGCCAGCGGGCTGTATGTTATGCCGGGAGCAATTGATCCACACCAGCATTTAGGCCTTTATAACAGCTTTGAAGAATCATATAGATACAGCACTGAAAGAGAAGTTATAGGTGGAACAACGTCGATTGTTGAATACCATAGAGGAAAAGGAAACTATTTCGACACTGTATCCGATGAAATAAAAATAGGTGAGGAGAATTCTTACATTGATTTTGGAATTTCTCTAGGGTTATGTGCAAAGAAGCACATGGGAGAACTCGAAGACTATGTTAGAAATCTGGGAATAACATCCTTTAAATTTTTCTTTGACAAGCAGGACATAGCACATACTTTTTATGGAATACAGAAGGAAGAAGCCCTTACTTTAGATAAGGCAGATCTGTATTACATTATTAAAAAGCTTCACAGTATTGATCCAAAGCTTTTACTTTGCATACATTGTGAAGATCCGGATATGTTTAGAGCCTTTTTAAAAGAGCAACAGGAACTTCATCCCAATGCAACAGGAATCGAAGAGTGGGACGCAGGAAGACCCGATTTTGTGGAATCTAACTGTGTGGCAGGAGCTATGCTCATAAACGGAGAACTGGACGGAAATATTTATATAGTTCATACGTCTGCCAAGAAGTCGTTGGATGTGTATAAGGCGCTCTCAGAAAATATTGAATGTGGAAAAGTTACAATTGAAACCTGCCCACAGTATCTATTACTAGACAAGACGGCCGGAATGGATGCTAAGGTGAATCCTGCATTGCATACCAAAGAAGATAATGAGGCTCTTTGGGAAGGTATCAGAGAAGGGATTGTTAAAACCATAGGAACAGATAATGTTCCTGTTACAAGGGCACAGAAGTACACAAGAAATGGAGCTCATGCAGATAATTTGTGGGATGTCTGGGTTGGTTTTTCCGGACAGGGAATCGCGTTGCCTGCACTTATAAGTGAAGGACATCTGAAAAGAAAAATCCCTCTTACAACAATTGCAAAGGTACTTAGTACGAATGCGGCAGAGGTATTTAACCTGCCGGATAAAGGTTCGATTGAGGTCGGAAAAGATGCAGATCTGGCACTTGTTGATTTGGAGTGGGAGAGAACAATTACTCCGGAATTATACGGATGTTCAGATTTTTCAATCTACGATGGTATGACTTTCAAGGGCTGGCCAAGATACACATTAAGTCGAGGAGAAGTGCTTCAGAAGGACGGCGTAGTGTTAGCAAAGCCAGGTCGTGGTAGATATCTTAAGAGAACAATCTAATGATAAATGAAGTGTATGAGTATCAAAAGCTGGTAGTTCAGAATCGAATAGTCAGAGCAGCTACAAATGATTACTGTGGTGAAGAAGATGGAAGTATATCTGCGAAACAGATAGATCTTTACCGGCACCTGGCTCAAAGCGGAATTGGAATGATAATAACGGGCAATTTCTTTATAGCAGAAGATGGCAGGCTTGATTCCAATCAAAACACGATAGACGAAAGATTTGATCATGATGGAGCAAAACTATTATGTGATACAGTTCACACTTATGGAAGCAAAATTATTTTTCAGATATCTCATGCCGGAAGAAAGACTAAGGTTTCTGAGCTGCTGGCTAAACATTTTGATTCAGCCCAGGAGATAAGAGATGAAGAAATAGATACTATTATCACGGGCTTTGCAGAGGCATCAAGGCGGGCAAAAGAAAGTGGTGCAGATGGAGTACAAATCCATTTTGGACATGGATATTTACTTAGTGAACTTTTAACTGAAAGAAAAGATGGCGTGGAGATTGCTTCGAAATTATTTAAGGCAGTAAGAGAAATAGTGGATATTTATCCGGTTTTAGTAAAGGTTAATACAGATATTCCAGATTATATTAAAAAGAATTTTTACAAATGCTGCGAAAAATATGCAATTTGGGCAATTGAGTTAAGTGGTTCAGATTTTATTCAAAAGACAAAAAAAGAGCACCTTTACTATGTCAAAGATATTCAGATCTGCAAAGATAGTTGTAACGTTCCGGTAATGCTGACAGGAGGATTGCGAAATAAAGAAGATATAGAGAAAGCTTTATCTAAAGGGGCAAATCTTGTAGGAATGAGCAGACCTTTTATATGCCAGCCGGATTTATTGACGAACTTGGATACTGAAGGAAGTAGATGTGTTAGCTGCAATAGATGTTTTCATATTTATAAAGAAAGAAAACAGCACTGTGCTATGCGCAGTGAATGACAGGAGGGAATGACAATGAATGTAAAGGTATTAGGAATCCAGCCGGGGACTGTAACTAATGGTATGACAAATGAAGAATACGTAGATCGCCAGGTCGCTTTTATGGAAGAACTTGTAGAAAAGGAGAAGCCTTACCTTGTGACATTTCCTGAGATGATGACGGGTATTTATTTTGGAATGGTAAGAGAAAAGAAATGGTTTCAGTATGCAGAAGATTTTCTTACGGGACCAACTACAACAAGGATGCTCGAGGAAGCGAAGAAGCTTGATGTACACATTGCCTATTCATTATTTGAGAAGGCAATTGAAGACGGAAAAGAAGTTTATTATAACACCATGGGACTTGTATCTCCGGTAAGAGGAGTTATTGGTAAATACCGCAAGATTCATATCCCCGGAGGTGATATCAGATATAACGCAGTCTATGAAAAATACTATTTCAATTCGGGAGACACACTTCCTGTTTTTGAGCTCGACAATGGAGTTAAAATGGCAATGCTGATCTGTTATGACCGTTCTTTCCCTGAAGTATGGAGATCTTATTATCTTCAGGGCGCACAGATTATTGTAACTGCTACATGTACTATGGGACTTAGGGCAGATATGTTTATTACTGAGCTCCAGACTAGAGCTTTGGAATCGCATTCCTTTGTAATTGCACTTAATAGAGCAGGCGATGAGCAGGTAGATAATGAACCGGTTCCAAGACATCATTTTGGTAAATCATTTATAGCTGATCCGTTGGGAAATATGGTTACCGAGCCTTTGTCAGACGAAGGATGGCAGTATGTGTGTGCTGATCTTGATATGGATGATGTGATTTATGCCAGAGGAAGACTTAATTGGCAGAGAGACAGACATCCTGAAATATATGGAATGATTTCTGACTGTTATTATGCGCCAAAGGGATTAGTTTTTGAAAAGGGTTTTTGAGCTATGGTAAATACAATAAAAAAATCCATTTGCTCGAACCATATATTTAATCTAGCTTTTGCAGCAATTATAGCACTTCTCTTTATTGGAATTCCAGTTGAACTAGGAATAAGCATACAAGCGAAAGAATATATCGGTCTATTGATTGCGATGGTGTTCATGCTGATAACAGGAGTCTTTGACGAACATATCGTAATATTGCTAGTACTATCGGTATGTGTGATTTTGAATATCGCGCCATTTTCAACAGTCTTTTCGGCTTTTTCTGGAACCACTATGTGGATGGTTTTGACGATACTTCCTATAACTGTTGTAATCAAAAAGAGCGGTTTGATGAATAGAATTGCATTATACCTGTTAAAGCTATTTCCATGTTCTTATAAGTGGCAATTATTGGCGCTTTCTTTGTCATCAATGGTACTAAATCCGCTTATTCCGAGTACTACAGCAAAGTCAGGCCTTTTAGCATCATTAACTGCATCTGTAGCAGAAAAAATGTCATTGGAAAAAAAGAGCAAACCACTTACTGGACTGTTTTTGGCGGTATTTATCAATGGACCAAGCTTAGGACACATTTTTTTGAGTGGATCAGTCCAAGCATTGTTGGTAGTAGGTATGATGCCAGAAAAGATTGCGGATAATTTTTCTTGGACGGGGTGGTTTATAGCATCTTTAGTTTGGGCAATAGCGGCATTTATATTGGTATACATAGTCTTATTGATTTTGTATAGCCCTAAAGAGTCTATAGGACTTACCAAGAGTGCTTTAAACTCAATGATAAATGACCTGGGACCTATGTCTCAAACAGAGAAGATAACAGGAATTTTGATGGTGTTCACCTTGATAGGATGGATAACCAAGAATTACACAGGAATTCCTGAATGTATTTTTGCAATTATAGTGTATGCATTTCTTCATACTGTTGGGGCAATTTCTAATCAGGAATTTAGATCGGAAATTCCATGGGATATATGGATATATGTTGGAGGAATTGTGTGCATCGCCAGTCTTTTCACGGTTTTGGAGATAGATGTATGGTTAGCTGCTGTAATGGAACCAATAGTAAGACTAATTACTCATAATGCGATAATCTATCTGATTGGACTGGTTATCATAGTTTATCTGTTTAGGATATTTATTGTATCTTCGATTGCTACAGTTACCATATTTTACGTAGTTTTTGCATCCACAGCATATAATTTGCTTGGAATCAGTCCTTTTATTACCGGATTCCTTATCATTGCAGCTTCGAAGTCGTGGCCTACAGAATATACCAATACTAATTTTGTCACAGCACAGGCAATAATGGGAAAAGATGCAGTGGACTTTAAAGAGGCACAGAGAATGTCACATGTATTTATAGCAATAACAATCTTAGCGGCTATCATAAGCATACCATATTGGAAAATTATAGGACTTATGTAAGGGAGGGCGACGGATATGGATCATTATATTATTACTATAGCAAGAGGACTTGGAAGTGGAGGAAGCCATATAGCAAGAAACTTATCAAAAGAGCTGGGAATACCTTGCTATGATAGTGAGATATTAAATATGGCAGCTGATCTTAGTGGAATTAATGAGAGATTTTTTTATGAAGCAAATGAGAGGATAAAGAAAGGATCTCTGGCAATTAAAAACTCTGATGGCGTTTATAACCATGAAAGAGTTTTCAGGGTAGAAGATAAGGATTATTTTTCAAATGAAAATCTTTTTAATATTCAGGCGCAGGTGATAAAGAACCTGGCTTTTGATAAGAATGTATCATGCATAATAATAGGTAAAGCTGCAAACTATATTTTAAGAAGTCTGGTCAATGTGGTCAAAATAAACATCCAGGCACCGGAAGAAAAATGTATAAAGAATGTTATGCAAAGACTTCAGTTTAATTATGAAGAGGCAAAAAAGACCATACAGCAAACGGATAAATATAGAGCTGATTACTACAAGTATTATACAGGTAAAGAATGGCTAGACCCTAAGGAATATCATTTATCGATAAATACTGGAACTGTGACAGAAGAATATGCTGCGCAGCTCATTATTAAATTGTTAAAAGATAAGAAGTTGATCGGTGAATAGTTGGCAAATATGTCTATAATTTTAATATATTCAGACAATTATTCGTAAAAATGGTCCAATTGTCAAAAATAATACTTGTCAGTATACTTGTATACAAACAAGGGCGTTTTGATACACAAAGTGTGTCAAAGCGCTTTTTCTTTTTAACATACCCTCTAAAAGTGTGCATTGAAACAAGGGCGTTTCGGTTTTAAACCGGAGCGCCCTTTGTTGCATCACGGAAAGGCAAAAGAAGTCTATGGCAATGATAAAGCTTGAAAATGTAAATAAATATTTCGGAGATCTGCATGTTCTAAAGGATGTGAATCTTGAAGTAAATGAGGGAGAGAAGCTTGTTATCATTGGGCCTTCCGGTTCAGGAAAATCTACAACAGTAAGATGTATGAATTTCCTGGAAACTCCTTCAAGTGGAAAAGTGACCATAGACGGACAGGAATTGAATAACAAGAACAAAACAAAGGTAATACGTGATACTACTTCAATGGTGTTTCAGCAGTTTAATCTTTATCCACATATGACAGTTTTAAAAAATCTGACTTTGGCACCTATGAAGTTGCAGCACAGGTCAAAGAAAGAAGCTGAGGATTTAGCGTATCACTATCTTGATGTGGTAGGACTCAAAGACAAGGCAGATGTATATCCTACAACGCTCTCCGGTGGCCAGCAGCAGAGAATTGCAATAGCAAGAGCACTTTGTTCTCAGACCAAGATCATTTTATTTGACGAACCGACTTCAGCTCTGGACCCAGAGACCATACAGGAAGTGTTGGACGTAATGATCAAGCTGGCAAAAGAGAACATCACAATGGTAGTTGTAACGCATGAGATGGGATTTGCAAGGCAGGTAGCTGACAGGATTGTATTTATGGCAGATGGACAGATCATAGAAGAGGGAACGCCGGAACACTTTTTTGAAAATCCGGAAAGTGAGAGGGTTAAGCAGTTCCTGGGTAAGATCATCAGATAAATGCGGGTTATAGTGCATACGAATAGCACTTACCGAAATAGAAAAACTGAGGAGGAATAAAGTTATGAGAAAAAAATTGGTATCAACCATTATGGCGGGATTAATGGGAGTTATGTTGGCAGCATGTGGATCTGCAGAAGCTAAAGAGCCTGCAAGCACTGCTGAGGCATCAACAGAAGCAGCGCCAGCTTCTGCAGAGGCGACAGGCGCAACTGAAGCAACTTCAGAGAGTGACGGTGCTGAAAGTGAAGGGGTATCTGAAGATGTGCAGGCAATTATTGACAGAGGTGTTTTAAGAGTAGGAGTTAAGAACGCAGTAATAGGATTTGGTTATGAAGATCCTCTTACAGGAGAGTATTCAGGTCTTGAGATTGAGCTTGCCAAGGCACTTGCTGCAAAACTTGGTGTAGATGTTGAGTTTACAGCAGTAACTGCAGCAACCAGAACAGAGCTCCTTGATTCAGGCGATATTGATTGCGTTTTGGCTACATTCACTATTACAGATGAGAGAAAAGAGAGTTGGGATTTCACAACACCATATTACACAGATTATGTCAGCGTTTTGGTTGAAGACTCAAAGGGAATCACAACACTTGAAAAACTTGTTGATGCTACAGTAGGAGTTTCATCCGGTTCTACTTCAGCTAAATCCCTGGTTTCAGCAATGATAGAGGCAGGAGTTATAAGTGGAGATGGCTTTGATCCTGAGACATTTGACCCTGCTACTTGGACAGAAGGTATTAAGTTCCAACAGTATGATGACTATCCTACAATTTCAACTGCATTAAGCGCTGGAGAAGTAGACGCATTCTGTGTTGATAAATCAATTCTTGCAATTTATAAGACAGAAGGAAGATCTTACATCGATGCTGAGTTCTCACCACAGGAATATGGCATTGCTACGAAAAAAGCTTCCGGATTATCAGCAGTTACTGAAGAACTTGTGACAGCTCTTTTGGCAGATGGAACAATTGATTCACTTATCAAAGAGAACGGACTTGAATAAATGATTTGGAGGGCCGGAAATGTCGGGATTATTTTCTACGAGGGCATGGAACAAAATATGGCTGTATAGAGGAACATTTCTTCTCGGGCTGGCTAATACTCTAAAGACAGCAGCGATAGCCCTGATCATAGCTCTGATACTGGGAATTATATTTGGGCTTATGGCTACTTCTAACAAGAAGGTGCTAAAGACTATCAGCAGAATATATGTAGAAGTGATCCAGAATACTCCGGTCCTGTTACAGATGTGTTTTTTGTATTATGCACTGGCATTCTCAGGTCACAGTCCCGGGATCATTGTTACAGGATTTCTGGCTCTTGGAATTTACACCGGAGCATATATGGCAGAAGTTATAAGGGCCGGAATTGAGGCAGTTCCAAAGGGACAGTTTGAAGCAGCGCAGGCGCAAGGGTTCGGGTATGTCCAGATGATGTTCTATATAATCATTCCACAGAGCATTAAAGTAATCCTTCCACCTATGACCAATACCATAGTCAATATGATAAAAAACACATCTTGTCTGTATATAGTTGGTGGGGCAGATCTATTGTCTCTGACCTACAGTTTTGTTACAGGTGAGAATACCGGAGGATCTTATGCTCCTGCATATATAGTCTGTGGAGTTATATTTTTCCTGATCTGTTTCCCATTATCTACAATTGCTTCAACATGGGAGAATTCACTGAAAAAGAGGGAGCAGAAGGCTGCTATAAATCTCGAAGCCACGGAGGCGTGATATGGGTACCTTAAAAAATAGTCTGTCAATGCTAGGGAATCCGGCAATTATAAATTTTGTTTTATACGGAGTTCTTTTTACACTGATAATCTCAGTAGTTTCAGTACTTTTTAGTGTGGTCATAGGAACGGGCCTTGCACTTATGAGAAATTATTGTGGCAAGCAGAAAGCCCTGCTGCTAAAAGTGCTCTCAGTGGTTTATATAGAAATGTTCAGAAATACACCATTACTGTTTTGGATATTTATATGCGTTGTTTTTTGGCCATGTCCGGGATTCGTTGACCAGGCAATGTTTGGACTTTCATCGGTTAATAATAAATTGATGTTCAAAGCAGCAGTTGCTTTGATCCTTTATACGTCAGGTGTAATTGCAGAGATAGTAAGAGGTGGGCTTAACTCTGTGGCTCGCGGTCAGATTGAAGCCGGTTATTCACAGGGCTTCAACATGATCCAGATCATGTGGTATATAGTCCTTCCACAGACCTTTAAAGCCATAATACCTACTCTGTTAAGTCAGGTAATAACAACAATAAAAGACAGTTCATTTTTAGCAAACGTTGCAGTAATAGAACTTATGGCCAGGACAAAGCAGATTTTGTCCGCAGCCAATAGATACAACGGAACTAATGCAATAAATGTATCAGATGTTTTTGTTCTATTCGGAATGGCAGCAGCCATATATTTTATCATTAACTTCACCATTTCTATAACGGTTAGAAGATTACAGATCAAAAAGAGGACATCAAATGGAATATTACGCAGTAGCAATATGCAGGAAACATATGTATTGATTCAGGAAAATATGGGATAAAAGGAACAGCAAATATACTATGCAACATCATAAAATCCCTCATGTGGGAATGAGAATAATAAAATCGGCGTTTGGAGTGTTGCTTTGTGATCTATCTTTTGAGAGGCAGACAGGGAACACCTTTCTATTCAGCGCTGGCAGTTTTGTGGTGTATACAGAATCAAACTAAGAATACTTTTGGGAATGCGATCCAAAGGACAATAGGAACAGGAATAGGTGCAGTGTATGGACTGGCATATATTCTTTTTAAAATGAATGTTGCAAGTTATGGAGACGGGTTTGGGCACTATTTTATTATTTCACTCCTGATCATCCCAATAATCTATACGACTGTTCTTTTCAAGCAAAAAAAGGCATCATATTTTTCTTGTGTTGTTTTCTTAAGTATAGTTGTCAATCATCTGACAGATGAAAATCCATATCTTTTTGTATTAAAGCGAAGTCTTGATACTCTGATAGGAATATTGCTGGGACTTGTTATCAATTCAGTTCACATTCATGGAGCACCGGATAAAAATACCTTGTTCATTGCAAATGTAGATATGGCTATCATGAATAAGGGCGAGAAGTTATCTTCATACAGTAATGTAACAATAAATAGCATGTTGGAATCAGGAATAAATATGACGTTCTCGTCTCTTTGCACACCGGCTTCATTTTTGGAATCTATGCCGGATATAAAACCAAAGTTGCCCATAATTGCAATGGATGGAGCTGTTTTATATGACATTAGGGAGAACAGATATCCAAAGGTGTATGTTATTTCTGTCATACACTCAGGCAAAATTGAGAAATTGATCATAGAGAAAGGATTCAACGTATTTACCACAGTTATTTTGGAGGATGTTCTTTTAAGATATTACAAGAAACTGATAAATGAGGCAGAGGCTGATATTTATGATAAGCTCCACAAGTCACCTTTTAGAAATTATTTAAATAAGGAGAGGACATATGACCATCACGTGGTATATATGATGTGTATTGATAAGACAGACAGGATCCATGAGCTGGTAAAAGAAATAAAGAAAGAGGGACTGGATACAGAAGTAAAAATGCTATGCTAGTCAGCATACAATCCGAAAGTCTGTCACGAATAATTCTTGCCAGACTTCTTTTATCCGAACGGGATATGAATAAGAAGGCAAAAGACTTATCTGGTGAGGAACGAATGAAGCTTTCTTTTGCAATGTTATTTGTTTCAGACGTGAATCTTCTTATTCTTGATGAGCCGACCAATTATCTGGATATCCCATCGGTAGAGGCTTTAGAAAAGTTACTTGTTGAGTACGAAGGCACACTTATTTTTACATCTCATGACAAAACTTTTGTTGATCGTGTTGCGAATGAAATGATGTATATTGAGGGAGCAAAAATAAAAACATATTGTACATGATATGATAAGTATAAAGATGGAGCAAAGTTGGCGATCCATGCATGCGAATCTTTATATCTCAAGCATGGCTCTGAACTGTCATACTAATATGGAAAATACTTGACGGTAGTAATCACTTTGAGTACTATATAAGTGAAGGTAATCAAATTGATTATTGTAATCATATCGGTATTCAAAATGAGTATATTTATAAATATAAAGACGGAGCAAAAATGGCGATAACGATAAAAGAGCTAAGAGATAACACTGGATTAACACAGAAGGCTTTTGCCATTAAGTATGGAATACCTTTGGGCACATTAAGAAGGTGGGAACAGGGGGAATCCAGACCTGCGCCATATATTTTAGGCATGTTATCTATGCTGATTCCATCATCTGAACGATATTCAGAAATTATTCAGACGCCAGCTGGAGACAAGTATTATTACGACAAAAGTGCTAATAGCATTACTGATTCTTATGGCAACATGATACGGATAAGTACTTCAATGGAAGGGGTTAAGAGAGAAAACCTACCTCTATATGTTAAGGATATGTTTGACTCATTTTATGAAATACGAGCAAAGTTTGAAAAGGACTGCGAGTATGACAAGAAAGAGGATATTATATGGAGCTGATAAATGAAAAAGATTGCAAATGAGTATTATCTAATGCATAAGAATATACCGGTATGCCTGATGGAAATATCCGACGAAGGCATACTTGGTAACTGCAGAAAGAATGAGGCACAGATTGATCATTTCCCGTTGGGTGGAAGGATGAATGACATGAAATTCCATGAGTGGTGGAAAGATCGCGCAATTCCTAAAACCAGAAATGGAGCTAAATCAGCCTTGCAAAAACTCGGATATGAATCGACTAATAGTGCATTAGTGGATAATCTTGCGCTCAGCTTATCAGACTGCTACTGGATAAAACCTCGTGGCGAAGATCTTTCATGGGAAGATGTAAACCTTTTTACAAATGATTTCGTGGATACGTTCGGTGAATTGACCATGAATAAGGACCATGTTATAGACTTACGCATGAAGACACGATTTAAATGTGCTGCTTCACAAGGTGAACTGCAAAAGAAGTGGTGTATAGATGAATCTGGAAAAAGATATATGGTCAAGGGCAATTATGGTAGTTCTTATCAGCAGAGCCTGAATGAAATTTTTGCTACTGAGCTCCACAAGAAACAGGGGTTTAAAAATCATACGGATTATATCCTTACAACGGTCGACGTTGAGGGCGGGGAAGGCATCGGATGCATGTCTTACGATTTTTGTAGTGAAAATCTTGAGTGTATAAGTGCGTGGGAACTGTTACAGACAATTAAGATAAAACAGAATGAATCTCTCTATTATCCGCTCAAGAAAGTATGTCTGAGTCTTGGAATCAGTGATGATGACTTCACCAGATTCATGGATTACGAAATTATGACAGATTATCTTATATCTAACACGGACCGACACATGAATAATATCTCTGTTGTGCGTAATCCAGATACTCTTGAAATATTGGGATTCGCCCCAATATACGATTCTGGCAATTCAATGTTTTATAACATTCCATATACAGAGCTTGAGCATGTAAAACTTTCTTCAATCAAAACACATTCCTTTATTGCAAAGGAGAGCAAACTTCTATCGTATGTTCAAGATAGACAAATTGTGGATTTAGAGAAAGCCAATATGAATTTTGACATATATGAGAAGGATCTGTTTGAACGGCGAATAAGAATTCCATGTTTAAAAAAACTGTACGAACAGAAACTCATGAAAATTGAAGCATTCCAAAAAGGTAAGAATATATGGAAAGAAGTGTGAAGAAACGTATAATAGAGATTACGCCCCCCGATGAGGTCGGAAGAGCAAATTGGTTAAATAGACTTGCAAATGGTGCTTCCAGAGAAGATGTCATGAACGGCTTTGGTGGCTCACAAGAGTTTGCAAATATGCTTGCTGGATTTGGACTGTAAGTATAGAAATAGAGTAAAAATATAAATAAAGAGGCAGGCGCTTTGTATGATTGTACATAGTACCTGCCCATATTTTTTATTGTTCTTCAATTGAACATGGTAGATAACCAGATGGTAATAATGGACAATGATAACTTTTTTGGACTTGGAACTTATATGACAGCAGCGGATACAGCAGGAATAATTGCTAATTCATAACTAAATATTTCGACAACAAAAAATGCAATATTTTATAAGGCTATAAATAAAAACCGCGTAGATAATGCTATAAAATAAAAATAAAATGTATGATATGGAGATAAATTTTGCTCTGTATCATACATTTTTTGATAATAGGGGATAAAAGCTGTAATGCGTTCATGCTTGCATTATAAGCATTATTGCTTTGAGACCTGCAAAACATGAGGAAGTAGCACTATGGTGCGGATTCCGAATGTTTTAGAATTGCGAGAGTTACTTGTAACGGAGCAATTCGTGTTATCAATTTAGCGTTGATTAGCACAGAGCAATTGGTGGGTATAGCTTTTTATAAGGAGAAGGTTATGGAGAAAACAGTTAAGCTGACAACAGCACAGGCGCTGGTGAGATTCCTTGACCAGCAGTATGTTTCTTTTGATGGAAAAGAGACAAAGTTTGTAGAAGGTATTTTCACAATATTCGGACACGGAATAGCGGTAGGGCTTGGGGAAGCCCTTGATCAGAATCCGGGAAAGTTAAAGGTATTTCAGGGGAGAAATGAGCAGGGAATGTGTCACACAGCCTGCGCATTTGCAAAACAGCACAATCGAAGAAAGATCATCGCATGTTCTTCAAGCGTTGGTCCCGGAGCAGCAAATATGGTTACAGCCTGCGCTGATGCTACAGTTAATCATATTCCACTTCTTGTTTTTCCGGCGGACACTTTTGCGTCAAGGCAGCCTGATCCTGTTCTGCAGCAGCTGGAAGTTGATTCATCTCTCGCTGTTACAACAAATGATGCATTTAAGCCGGTGTGCAAATACTGGGATAGAATAAACAGACCTGAGCAGCTTATGACAGCTATGATAAGCGCCATGAGAGTTTTGACAGACCCGGCTCAGACCGGCGCTGTCTGCATTGCACTTCCTCAGGATATAGAGGGTGAAGCTTACGATTATCCGGAGTACTTCTTTAAAAAGAGAGTCCACAGAATAGTTCGCCAGGCAGCAGCCGTAGAGGAGATTGCCGACGTTGTTGAGAAGATAAAAAAGGCAAAGAAGCCACTCGTAGTAGTTGGCGGCGGAGCCAAGTATTCTGAAGCCGGCGAAACAATAGAGAAATTCTGCAACTCTTTTAACATTCCATTTGGAGAGACTCAGTCAGGAAAGAGTGCCTGCAAGTCATCTGATCCTATGTGTCTTGGAGGAATCGGAGTAACAGGAACTTCAGCAGCAAACCAGATTGCAAAAAAAGCTGATCTTATAATTGCGCTTGGAACAAGGTTATCTGACTTCACAACAGGATCAAAGAGACAATTCAAATCCGGAGTTGAAGTTGTGACTATAAATGTTAACCGCTTCGACGCTTACAAAATGGATGCCACAAAGGCAGTTGGTGACTTAAAAGAGACACTTCTTTTGGTAATAAAAGAACTGAATAAGAGCAAATATAAGAGTGCATACACAGACGAGATAAAATCAGCAAAAGATAAGTGGGACAAGGAGATGGAACGACTTGGCGTAATCGTTTATACAGGCGATAAGTTTAAGCCAATGATCGAAGCTCGCGATCCAAGAACACTTCCTGAGTTCCATGAACTTACAAAGGCAACTCTGACTCAGACCGCGGCGATTGCTACAGTCAGAAGATGCATAGACGAGAACGCAACAATAGTTACAGCCGGAGGGTCACTGCCAAGTGATCTTCAGAGAATGTGGACCACAGACGAAAGATGCGGATATCACGCAGAATACGGATATTCCTGCATGGGATATGAAGTTGCCGGAGCTCTCGGCGTAAGACTTGCAGATCCTAAAAAGGAAGTTTACACATTCCTTGGAGATGGAAGCTTCCTCATGCTCCACAGTGAGATTGCAACAGCGATGCAGGAAAGAGCCAAGATAAATATCCTCGTATTTGATAACTGTGGCTTTGGCTGCATCAACAACCTTGAAATGACTCATGGTATGGGCTCAATTGCAACAGAGTTCCGCTATAGAGACAAAAATGGAAAGCTCTCAGGAGACCTTATTCCTATTGATTATGCAATGATCGGAAGAGGATACGGACTTAAGACTTACACAGTAAGAACAGTGGAAGAGCTGGAAGAAGCCCTCAAGGATTCCAAGAAACAGAAAGTTTCAACACTAATAGATCTTAAGGTAATGCCTAAGACTATGACTGATGGCTATGATTCCTGGTGGGATGTAGGACTTGCTGCTGTTTCAGAGAGCAAGAGCGTAAGAGACTGCAGAAAAGAAGTCGAGGAAGGAAGACGCGAAGCAAGAAAATATTGAAGATATCAGATGAAAATAGGTAGAGCAAGTAATAAAAAAAGAAAACACTAATATGTAAAGGGATTAGAAAGAAGGGGTTACACAGATGGGAAAAGTTTTTGGTTATCCTGAGTTTGACGCAAACGGTGAGAAAATCCTGACAACCTATGACAATGATTACAAAGATATGCTTATGGACATCAGAGTTTATCGCATGTCACAGGGACAGACAAAAGAACTACTTAAACCTGAAGAGGAGATGGCAGTTCTTTTGCTCAAAGGAAAGCTCAAATACTCATGGAATGGGCAGGAAAAAGAGGTTTACAGAAAAGACGTGTTCACTGACGGGCTATATGCTCTTCATGTCTGCAAAAACACAAAGGTTGTGATCGAGGCGGAAAGCGACGCCGAGGTTCTCATTCAGTGCACTGACAATGAAAGAAAATTCGAAGCAAAGTTCTATGATCCGGAGAACACACCTTGGATCTATTCCTGCAAAGATAAGTTCGGGGGCACAGCAAAGAGAAGAGTAAGCACTGCATTTGATTATGAGACAGCGCCATATTCAAACATGGTTTTGGGAGAAGTGTTAAATGATCCGGGTAACTGGTCGGGGTACATTCCACACACTCATCCACAGCCTGAAACATACTATTTCCTGTTTGATCGTCCTGAAGGGTTCGGTGCAAGTTTCGTAGGAGATGAGGTATTTAAGAGCGTTGACGGAAGCTTTTCGGCTATTCCCGGAGGCAAGGTTCATCCTCAGTCCTGTGCACCGGGCTTTCAGATGTACACCTGTTGGATGATAAGACATCTGCCAGGCAATCCATGGACCGACAGAATAGATGATGAACGATACACATGGCTTCTACAGAGCACTTGATGAGGTATTTTCGAATCTAGTGCGAGTGATGGGTGAACACTTGGCGAGGTTATTACGAGCCTAGTGAGAATCCCAATATGACTATAAGGGGTAAAAAACTTAAAGGAGAAGGGAAAATGTTAGATAAAAATAAGGTTTCTTTGGGGATAGCACCAATTGGCTGGACCAACGACGATATGCCTGATCTGGGAAAAGAGAATACTTTTGAACAGTGCATTTCAGAAATGGCTCTTGCCGGATTCAAAGGGTGTGAGGTTGGAAGCAAGTATCCAAAGGATGCAGAAGTATTAAAGAAAGCACTGGATCTTAGGGGAATACAGGTTTGTAACCAGTGGTTTTCATCATTTCTTTTAACAAAACCATATGAAGAGGTGGAGAAGGAATTCATAGCTCAGCTTGAGTTTTTAAAGACTCTTGGAGCAAAGGTTATCGGCGCATCTGAGCAGAGCTATTCCACACAGGGCAAACTTGATCAGCCTATTTTTGTGGATAAGTATGTCATGAACGACGATGAATGGGTAAAACTTACCGACGGACTTAACCGCCTTGGCAAAGTTGCAAAAGATCATGGCATGACACTTACATATCACCATCATATGGGAACAGTAGTCCAGACTGAGGAAGAAATCGACCGATTCATGGATATGGTAGATCCGGAACTGGTATACCTCCTCTTCGACTCAGGTCACCTCTCATTTGCAGGCATCGACCCTGAGCCGATCATCAGAAAGTATATAAAGAGAATAAAACATGTTCATCTGAAGGATATTAGAAAAGAGCGTGTTGAAGAAGCCAGAAAGAATAATTGGAGTTTCTTAAAGGGAGTACGTGAGGGAGTATTTACTGTTCCTGGAGACGGCGATGTAGATTTTGCCCCTATCTTCAAAGTACTCGAAGAGTCCGATTACGAAGGCTGGGTAGTAGTAGAAGCAGAGCAGGATCCAGCGAAAGCTAATCCATTCGAATATGCAAAGAAAGCCAGAGCATACATAGCTGAAAGAACAGGATTATAAGATTGAAAGGGGAAAAATAATGGTTACAGTTGGAATTATCGGCGCAGGCCGAATTGGAAAGGTACATGTACAGAGCATTACAAATAACGTTCCGGGAGCGAAGATCAAGACACTCGCAGATCCCTTCATGAATGATGAGACGGCCGCTTGGGCTAAAGGAATGGGAATACAGAACGTTACAAAAGACTATAAGGAAATCATAAACGACCCGGAGATCCAGGCAGTACTTATCTGCTCATCAACAGATACTCACGCTCCTATCTCTATCGAGGCAATTAACGCAGGAAAACATGTATTTTGCGAAAAACCGATCGATCATGACGTAAACAAGATCCACGAAGTTATCGATGCACTTAAGGGCAAGAACCTTAAGTATCAGGTGGGCTTCAACAGAAGATTTGATCACAACTTCAAAGCCGTTCAGGCAGCAGTGGCAGCAGGCAAAGTAGGTGATCCACAGATAATCAAGATCACATCAAGAGATCCTGAACCACCGTCACCGGCGTATGTTGCAGTGTCAGGCGGAATGTTCATGGATATGACAATCCACGATTTTGACATGGCAAGATTCCTTGCCGGATGTGATGCAGAAGAAATCTACGTGCAGTCAGCAGTTTTGGTTGACCCTGAAATTGGAAAAGCAGGCGATGTAGACACAGCAGTAATCACAATCAAGATGAAAAACGGAGCTCTCGTAGTTATTGATAACTGCAGAAAGTCTGTATACGGATATGATCAGAGAGCGGAAGTATTCGGTTCAAAGGGAATGGTCGCAAATGCCAACGATTCACAGTCTAATGTAGTTCTTTCAAACGAACAGGGCGTAACAGGTGAAAAGCCATTATTCTTCTTCCTCGAGAGATACATGCAGGCTTATTCAGATGAGATCAAGGCCTTTATCGATGCTGTAGAGAATGATACGGACACTGTAGTTGGTATCGACGATGGACTTAAGCCTGTACTTATGGCAATGGCAGCTAACCTTTCAGTAAAAGAACACAGACCAGTAAAACTTTCTGAAGTAGAGTGAGGGGGACTTTTGTTATGGCAAAAGAATTTATTATACCGGGGAAAATAGTTACAGGAAAAGGTAGCCTTAAGGAAGTAGGAAAATACGTTGATAATTTTGGAGAAAAGGCGCTTATCGTCTGCGATCAGATCACAGAAAAGCTTGGAAAAGTAAAGGTTGTGACAGATGCACTTTCCAAAAAGAACATAAAATATGCAATCTTTGATAACTTCCTTGGAGAGCCTACCAACATCATGATCGATGAAGCTCTTTCTATCTATAAGAAGGAGGCCTGTGATTTTCTTATTGGAATAGGCGGCGGAAGTGCGCTTGATATCATGAAAGCTGTGGCTGCAATGGATGCTAATCCCGGCAAGATCTCCGACTACATGGGAAAAGAAATCTCGGGAATAAAGGCGAAGATGATCGCAATCCCAACAACTGCCGGCACAGGCTCTGAGGCAACTCAGTTTACTATCATTTCCGATGTGGATTCGGGTGTAAAAATGCTACTTAAAGGTGCACAGCTCATTCCCGACGTAGCGATCATTGATCCTGAACTTACATTTACACTTCCACCTAAAATGACAGCGTCTACCGGCCTTGATGCCCTCACACATGCGGTAGAAGCTTATACCTCAAAAAAGGCACAGGCTCTTACTGATACCTTAGCAATATCTGCAATAAAAAGAATATTCAACTACCTTCCACTTTCATATCACGATGGGGGAAATGACGTAGCAAGAACACAGATGTCTATTGCGGCTCTTGAAGCCGGAATGGCGTTTAACAATTCAAGTGTGACTCTGGTTCACGGAATGAGCCGCCCTATCGGAGCTCTTTTCCATGTGCCTCACGGAATATCCAACGCCATGCTCTTGGGAGTCTGTCTTGATTATGCAAAAGAGGGAGCAAAGGACAGATTTGCAGATATGGCAAGAGCAATTGGTGCAGCAACTGACGATGACTCCGATGAAAAAGCAGCTGACGCTTTCATGGTTCATATAAGAAAGATCTGCGATGTTTGCCAGATACCAACTCTTGAAGGCTATGGCATAAACAGAGAGGAATTCTATGCAAGCATCGATAAAATGGCAGAGGATGCAATGATAAGTGGAAGCCCTTCAAACACTATCAGAGAACTTGATGCAGAAGTATTAAAGGGATTGTACCGTAAGATGTATCCATGATCTTTTATTTAATAAAATATTAATAATTGTCATTATGACAAAATATGCAATGTTTTATTAAAAAAAGATAAAATTTTGGCTATATAGTGTGGGAAACCAATGATATCATAATGGTGTAGAAGGTTTTCATTTTAAGGAGGGAATATGAGAAAGAGTACAAGCAATAAAGTATTATCTGCAGTTCTTCTCGCGGCAACATCTGTAACAATGCTTGCAGGGTGCGGCGGAGCAGCTACACCAAGCACTTCAGCAGATACTACACAGAGTTCACAGGCTGAAGCTTCAGTTGCAGAAACTGCTACTACAGAAGCTACAACAGCAGAAACTGTAGAGATTTCAGGCTATTCAGAAGCACCTATGCTGGCAGAGCAGGTAACAGCAGGCACACTTCCAGCAGTAGATGAAAGAATTCCTAATGCGGACAACATTTTTGTTGAGACAGCAGATGCTACCGGTGCAAAAATTGAGATCGGTAATTATGGTGGGGTTATCAATCTTGCAGGCGCAGGCGGCGGTTGGGGATTATCAAGACCTACTCTTGAGTCTATCATCCGTTATAACACAGACGGATCTTACTATCCAAACGTTATTAAATCTTTTGAACATAATGATGACTACACAGAATGGACCTTCAAATTAAGAGAAGGCATGAAGTGGTCTGATGGAGAGCCATTCACAGCAGATGACATCACTTTCTGGTACTATATGTGCCACCTTTCAAACTTTGACAGCAAGAAGAACGGTTGGTCAGCACTTAAGGAAGAGGTTGATGGTGAGGATGCTTATGCAACCCTTACAAAGGTTGATGATTACACAGTAACATGGACATTCGTAAATCCTAAGTACCCGGCTGATTTCATTGAGAATGGTGATTTTAAATGGTGCTGGGCTCCAGCTCACTATTTAAGCGACCTTATTCCTGATTCTGAAGACTTCCCATATGTTGAGAATGAGTACTGGCAGAGCACAGGCCTTTCAGAGGAAGAAGTTCTTGCAAACGCTCAGAAAAAGAACATCGATGCAGCTACAGTTAAGGATTTAGGTAAAGCAGTTGCTTACAACTTCTGGAATACATCAGGAGTTCCTACACTTAACTCATTCGTTCTTTCAACTGTTCCTGGAAACAGCTCAAAGGATGACACACTTTGCATCATGGATCGTAACCCATACTTCTGGAAAGTTGATGCAGCCGGAAACCAGCTTCCATATGTTGATGCGCTTCACTTCAACACAACATCAGAAGACGGACAGGATCTTCTTATGTTCCGTTCAGGCGAGCTTGATATCATCACAATCGCTATGCAGGATATTGCAGCAACAAAGGCTGACCTTGGTGATGCAGCAGAGATTCGTGAATGGGGTACAACAAACTGGGGTAGCTACCAGATCACATTTAACTACACAAACACAGACAAGAATTATGCAGATCTTTTTGCTAACAAGGACTTCCGTGAGGCAATGTCAATCTGCGTAGACAGAGCACAGGTATCACAGCTTCTTACAGATGGATTCCTTGAGCCTGGTCAGGCAGCTCCTGCAGAGGGCAACCTGGGCTATGATGCAGAATGGGAGACAAAGTGGACAGAGTACGATGTAGAAAAGGCACAGAGTCTTCTTGAAGGATGCGGACTTGTAAAGGGATCTGACGGATTCTATGATTTTGCAGATGGTTCAGACCTGATGATCACATTCCTTGCATATGATGGCGGCGCTGATGAGTCTTATCCTGTATTCGAGCAGTATTACAAAGCAGTAGGTATCAACTGCGCACTTAAGAACCTTGAAGTGTCAGCATTTGATGAAGCTATCGACAATAATGACTGGGTAGCTGTAATGGGACCTCATACATCTATCGGCGGTGCTTCACTTAAGGATAGAGCAGCTCCATTCGTTCCAATTGCTCAGGCAGCTGAATGGTATGGTGAGTATGGTACATATTACGCAACAAAGGGTGCACAGGGTGTTGAGCCTACAGGTGATATGGCAAAGCTTGTTGAGCTTTATGACAAGTGGCGTCTTACATCCGATGAGGCTGAAAGAGAAGGCTATCAGGCTGAGATCTTCAATATCCACAAAGAGAACCTCTGGTCAATTGCATACCTTAAGGCAGAGAATTCTTACGAGATCATTTCTTCAAAGCTTAAGAACTATGCAGATGGTCTTGTATGGGCTGACTGCTACCAGTACGCAAACATGGCTCATTACGAAGTAATGTTTAAGGCAGAGTAATTTTGGGGACAACACAGTAGTATTATTTAAAATAGTACCGGAGGCGTGGTTGGTTTCCACGTCTCCGGATTTTTAAGGAAAGGGACATTTCTAATGGAGGAAAAAGTGGCAAAAAGGAGTTTTGGGGACAGTTTTAAGGCCTTCTTTCAGAAGGATCTTGTTCAGTACATCATCAAGCGTGTACTCATGTTCATTCCAACAATTCTTTTAATCTCAATCTTGGTTTTCTTCGTTATTCAGCTTCCTCCGGGAGACTATGTATCCGCGCATATAGCGGCGCTTGCAACCGAGGGTGAATTAGTAGATGCAGATTATGCGGCATCAATGAGAGCAGACTATGGACTTGATCTGCCTGTTTGGCAGCAGTATTTAAAGTGGGTAAAAGGTATTATCTGGACCCCTACAGATTCAGCGTATTACAGACTTTATCATTCACATCACAATTGGAAATACTCTTTTGCATACGGAAGAGATGTGTGGAGTGTAGTTAATGACAGACTGGGGCTGACAATCGGCGTAACAGCTATCATCATGTTGTTCCAGTATCTGGTTTCTATACCTATAGCGGTATATGCAAGTACTCATCAGTATTCTGTTGGCGATTACATATCGGCCATAATCGGATTCTTAGGTACTGCCATACCGAACTTTATTTTGGCAATTGTGCTTATGTATCTCTCCTATAAATGGACGGGGAATGCCAACGTAGGCCTTTTCAGTCAAGAGATGTTACAAAACGGCGTTCATTTATATAACTTTGGTGACTTCTTAAAAAGAATGATCATCCCTATTATCGTAATTGGTACAAGCGGCACCTGCGGAATCATCCGTTCAGTGAGAGCCCAGATGCTTGATGAGGTTGCGCAGCAGTACACACTTACAGCAAGAGCTAAGGGTGTTCCTGAAGGAAAGATCATCATGAAGTATTGCTTTAGAGCAGCTATAAACCCTACTGTATCAGGCCTTGGCGGAGTTCTTTCAAGCCTGTTCTCAGGATCTACAGTAACAGCTCTTGTACTTAATATGCAGATCCAGGGACCTGTACTTTATAAGGCTCTTCAGTCTCAGGATATGTACCTTGCAGGTGCAATCGTTATGATCCAGGCAGTCCTGGTCGTTATCGGAGTTCTTTTGTCTGATATAGCCCTCGCCTTCCTTGATCCAAGAATCAGATATTCAGGAGGTAACAGATAATGGCAAAACGTACTAAGTCAAAAGAAGATTATTATCTTGCCTCCCAGTGGACTCTGATGGCAAGAAAGCTTAAAAAGCATAAACTTGCTCAGGTTTCATTTATTATTTTGGCAGTTCTTTACATTGGAGCACTGTTTGCAGATTTCCTTGCACCATATTCACTTGATGAGTTCGACGGATTGTACAGGAATTCAGCTCCAACGGAGATTTACACTATTTTCAATGACGAGCATGTAGGCCCCCATGTTTACAAGCTTGCAAAGACTATTGATAAAAAGACATTTGAAGTAAAACTTGAACCTGATCTTTCTGAATACTACAAGATTGAGTGGTTTGTTCACGGAACTGAATATAAGATATTAGGTCTTTTCCCGTGTGACCTTCATCTCTTTGGTGTGGGCGAAGGCTCAAATGGAGGAACAGGAGCAAAAATATTCCTCTTCGGAGCAGATTCACTTGGACGAGATATCTTCTCCAGAGTGCTATTGGGAGCAAGAATTTCCCTTTCAATCCCATTTGCCAGCGCATTCATAAGCTTTTTTCTGGGCGTTGCTATTGGTTCGATTTCAGGATATTTTGGTGGCGTTATAGATATCATAATTCAGAGAATAATAGAGGTTATAGGAGCTGTGCCTCAAATCCCACTTTGGATGGCGCTTTCAGCAGCAATCCCTGCAGGAATCTCTACAGTTAAGATGTATTTCTACATGACGATCATTCTTTCCTTCATTAACTGGACAGGAATGGCCAGAGTAGTAAGGGGTAAGTTCCTTTCACTTAAGAATGAAGATTACGTTATGGCTGCAAGAATCTCAGGCGTATCAACATGGAAGATAATCTGGAAGCATCTTGTTCCGGGCTTTATGAGCTACCTTATCGTATCTCTGACCCTTGGAATTCCAGGATCTATCGTAGGTGAGACATCAATGTCATATCTTGGCCTTGGTATCAAGTCACCTGCAACGAGCTGGGGCGTTCTTCTTCAGGAAGCCAGCTCAGTAACAGATGTGGCAGCAAACCCACACAAGCTTATTCCAATTATTTTCGTTACTATCACAGTTTTGGCATTTAACTTCCTTGGCGATGGAATGAGAGATGCAGCTGATCCATACAAGTAATCGGGAGGAACCTATGGAAAAAGATAACATTATAGAAGTTAAGGACCTCCATGTAGACATAAAGATGATGGAAGGTACTCTTACACCTGTAAGAGGCGTAAACTTCGAAATAAAGCGCGGCGAGACCCTTGGTCTTGTAGGCGAGTCAGGCTGCGGTAAATCAATCACATGCAAATCAATTCTTGCGATCAATGACAGAAAGTGTACACCTCACGGCGAGATCATGTTCAGAAATGAGGATGACACTGAAGTGGATATTCTTAAGATGGACCCAAAGGGAAAAGAAATAAGAAATATCCGTGGAAAGCAGATCTCAATGATATTCCAGGAGCCAATGGTGGCTTTTTCACCTATGTACACTATTGGAAACCAGATCACTGAGGCAACTCTTTTGCATATAACTAAGGATAAAAAGAAGGCAAAAGAGATTTCCCTTGAAGTCATGAGAAAAGTCGGAATCGCAAATGTGGAAAAGAGATACAATCAGTATCCACACGAGTTCTCCGGCGGTATGCTTCAGAGAGCCCTCATAGCAATGGCGCTTGTATGTAATCCAAAGCTTTTGATCGCCGATGAACCTACAACAGCTCTGGATGTTACAATTCAGGCTCAGATCCTTGAGCTGATGAAGGAGCTTCAAAAAGAGTTCAATATGGCCATTTTGTTCATCACACACGACCTGGGCGTAGTTGCAAGAATGTGCGACAGAGTGGCAGTTATGTACCTTGGAAAGGTTGTAGAAACAGGCGATTCCAAGACAATATATGCAAATCCTCAGCATCCATACACTCGCGGACTTATGGGGTCTGTTCATAAGATCGGCGGAAGAAAAGATGAGAGATTATTCTCAATTGAAGGAACAGTTCCTCTTGCCATGAACCTTCCGAAACAATGCGGATTCTATGACAGATGCGACTGCAGGATTGAGGGACTTTGCGATAAGGCAGAGCCTGAACTTGTTGAGATAGAGCCAGGACATAAGATTGCATGCTTTAACTGCTCTAATCCTGCTTGCCAGGCACACAGAGCTGAAGTTGAAAAGAGACTTGCAGAAGAGGCAGCAAATCCTGTTGAGCCAGATGAGGGAGGAAAAAAGCGTGGAAAAAGATAATATTTTAGAAGTAAAGCATCTCCACAAGCGCTTTACCTCCAAGAATGTCACTGTTAAGGCAGTGACAGATGTTTCTTTTAGCGTAAGAGAAGGAGAGACAATAGGAATTGTTGGAGAGTCCGGCTGTGGAAAGACAACTCTTGGAAGATGCATTGTCAGAGCATACGATGCCTCAGAGGGAGAGGTCTTTTACCGGACAGAATCAGGAGAAGAAGTAGATTTCCTGAAAGTTGATAAAAAGAAGATGAAGGGAATCCGCAAGGAAATTCAGATGATCTTCCAGGATCCGTATTCATCTCTTGACCCAAGAATGACCGTACTTGATATCATAAAGGAGCCTCTAAAGGCCAACTATCCCAAGATGCCTGACAGCCAGATGGATCAGATGGCAAAAGAAATGGCAGAGAAGGTAGGACTTAATCCTGCTTATCTTATGAGATATCCACATGCATTTTCGGGTGGTCAGAGACAACGTATCGGTATTGCAAGAGCGCTGGTAATAAAGCCCAAGATCATTGTTTGTGATGAGGCGGTTTCAGCTCTTGACGTTTCAATCCAGGCACAGGTAATAAACCTTCTTAAGGATTTACAGAAAGAAATGAAGCTCACTTATATCTTCATTTCTCATGACCTGTCTGTAGTTGAGCATATATCTGACAGAGTTGGTGTTATGTACCTTGGCAAAATGGTTGAATATGGCGAGACAGAGCAGATCTTCACACATCCAAAGCACCCATATACAGAGGCTTTGATGTCAGCTGTTCCTGTTGCTGATCCAAACTTTATCCAGGAGAGAATACCTCTTAAGGGAGAGATTCCTAACCCGGCTAACCCACCAAGTGGTTGCTATTTCCATACACGTTGCAGATATTGCACTGAAAAGTGTAAGGAGTGTACTCCTGAGTATTTTGAGATTGAAAAGGGACACTTTGTAGCCTGCAGTCTTGCAAATGAATTAAGCCTTCGCGGTTTTAGTTATGAGGAAACAAAATAATTAGTATCATAGTTTTGGGGCAGATGAACAAAAGTTTATCTGCCCTTTTTGTGCATATTTTTGCTCAAAACAAAAAATGCAATGTTTTAGAGTAATAATAGCAAATTATCTATAGTTTCTTATTCATGACATGGGTAAAATATTATTATAAAATGATAAAGTAATAAAGAGTTATCATTTTATCGGCAACAAGCGTTTTAAAAACAGGGGTTAGGAAAGAGAGACTATGAAAAAAGATAAGAAGGGTAAAGTAAAAGTCTATTTAAGAAATAACTGGCAGCTGTATCTCATGCTGATAATTCCGGTTATCTATATGATTCTTTTCAAGTACAAACCAATGCTCGGAGTAGTTGTAGCATTTAAGAAGTTCAACGTATTTAAAGGTATCTGGAACAGCCCATGGATTGGACTCGCGAACTTCCAAGAGGCCTTTACATCAAAGGATTTCTGGAGTGCACTGAAGAATACTTTGGTATTGAACATTGGTGATCTTATTATTGGATTCCCATTCCCGATTTTCTTGGCAATCTTTTTAAATGAGCTGAGAAGTGAAGGTGTAAGAAAGACAACACAGACACTTTTGTATCTGCCTAACTTCCTTTCATGGGTTATCATCTCAGGTATCGTTACACAGCTCTTTTCAAATTCAGGACTTGTTAACAACCTTATCGTAGCACTTGGCGGTGAGAGCGTATCATTCCTTAGTAACTCATTTATCTGGAGATTTGTATACTGGATCATGGGTGTATGGCAGGGAGCAGGATACTCACTTATTGTTTATCTTGCAGCGCTGATGGCGGCAGATGCTTCACTTGGTGAAGCTGCTTATATCGACGGAGCTACAAGACTTCAGAGAATATGGCATGTTACACTTCCTCAGATTTCATCTACAATAACAGTTCTTCTTATCATGCAGATCGGAAGACTTGTAAACATCAGTTTTGACAGACCATACATGATGGGAAACACCCTGGTAAGAGACGCTTCTGATGTTATCAGTACCTACGTTTATTCAGTTGGTCTTGCGGCAGGAAGATTCGATTTCGCTACAGCTGTAGGTCTTTTCCAGACAGTTGTCGGAATAGTTCTTGTCTTTGCAGCTAACGCTGTTATCAAAAAAATGGGACAGGAGGGAATCATGTAATGAGCGCCATCAATAGTAAAAACGAGAGAATATTTCAGTTCTGCTGGACAGCATTTTTCATAATAATCACATGTATAGCAATGGTTCCTATTCTGCGAGTACTTGCTGTATCACTCAGTGGAAAGAACGCAATCCTTGCAGGTAAAGTATTTATCCTACCTGTTGACCTTACTACAGAAGCTTATACAAGAGCGCTTCAGAGCGGAAGCTTTGTAAACGCATTCTGGTATTCAATCGTACTTATGCTTGCATCTACTGTAATCAATCTTCTTATGACAGTGCTTGCTGCGTACCCGCTTTCAAAGAAAGGGTTGGTTGGTGGAAAAGTAATAATGACACTGTTCGTTCTCACGATGTATTTACACCCCGGTGTAATTCCTGAGTACTTGAACGTAAGAGATTTTAAGATGGTCGATACAGTCTGGGCACTTATTATTCCAGGTGCGCTCAGTGCTTATAACATGATCATCATGTGCAACGCATTTAAAGGTATTGATGAAGCTATCTATGATGCAGCCAAGATTGATGGTTGCAGTGAGGCAAGATGCCTTATAAGCGTTATCCTTCCACTTGTTTATCCTACACTTGCAACACTTGGTCTTTTCTACGCAGTAGGAAGATGGAACGGAATCAGTGATGTTCTCTACTACATAAACTCATCCAAGTACTTCACAGTACAGATGGTTCTTAAGCAGTTTGTTGAGTCCATCAATGTATCTGTAGAAGAGGGACTTCAGACTAACCTTGTAGCAGAAAATATCAAGGCAGCCAGCATTGTAATTTCAATGCTCCCTATGCTTATCGTATATCCATTCGTACAGAAATTCTTTACAAAAGGAATTATGGTTGGTGCGGTAAAGGGCTGAGCTGTGAGAACCTGCTGAGGTTTTATCGAAGCTGGTTCGAACGTGTTAAACCGAACGTAGTGAGGTTTAACTTCCTTATAAATCATGAATCTAACCTGTAAAAGGGTTGAGTATATAAAGTGGTAAAAAAGGAGGATTCAAATGAAAAAGAAACTATTGGCAACACTTCTTAGCGCAGCAATGGTCGTTGGAGCAATGACAGGTTGCGGTAGCTCATCAGGCACAACAACAGATACAACAACTCAGACAGACACAGCTACTCAGACAGACACAGCTACTCAGACAACTGATGCAACTGCTACTACAGAGACAGCAGCAGAGGATCTTAAGGGCGATGAAGTAGATATCACAGTTATGGTATGGGACAGAGGAAATGCTGCACCTAACACAACAACTGAAGATAACGCACTTACACAGTGGATCCAGCAGCAGATGAAGGATCTTTACAACATTAACGTTTCTTACGTTTCTGTTCCAAGATCAGAATCAGATGACAAAGTTAACATTATGATGTCAGGTGGAACAGCTCCTAATATCGTAATGACATATTCTCAGGATCTGTTCTACAATTACGCATCAAGCGGAGCATTGACGGATCTTTCAGAACTCTATAAGCAGTATGGCTCAAACATAGAGCAGTACTGTGGAGAGGCTCAGACAGGAATTGCTGATCTTGGTGATCAGAAGTTCGCTGTTATGAAACAGAGAGGAACAGAAAATGCCCGTCACACAGCTTATATCCGTAAGGATTGGCTTGACCAGCTTGGAATGGAAGTTCCTAAGACAAAAGAAGAACTTGGCAAGTACCTCTATGCTGTAAAGGATGCAGGACTTGGCACACCTTGGGGCATGAGCGGACGTGCTGATACAGAGAAGATGTATCTTAACTTCCTTGGATCTTATGTAGATATTCCAGATGACAAGTTTGCTTACACATATGCTGAAGCATATATGGCAGTTGCTCCTGGAGCAAAGGATGGTCTCAAGCAGCTCAACACATGGTACAATGATGGTCTTATCACTCAGGACTTCCCAACAGATACAGATGAGTCTGTATTCCTTGCAGATGTAGCAAACGGCAAGATTGGATTTGTTCTTGATGATACAACACATATTTGGGATTCAACAGCAGTTCTCAACACAACACTTGGCGCTGAAGATGCTTCATTCATCCCTGTACAGTGCTTCGATCTTCCAGATGGATCATACAGAACACCTTACGAGTACAGATATGCTATGTTCGTAATGATTCCTCAGGAGACAACATCTGATGAGCAGGCTGTTGCTTGTATGAAGTACCTCAACTGGCTTGCAGATCCAGCAAACGCAGTTCAGGTTCGTTACACACCAGACCTCACATACAACGAGCTTGGCGTAGCTGTAGAGCCTTCAACAGCTGACAAGGAAGCTAAGGGATATCCGGGAACATGTGATGACCTTTGCATCATGAACCTTAACTTTGACTGGGTAAACAACTACGACACAATGGCAGAGTCTAACTACCAGACACAGGAGCAGGATTGGGCTTCAGTTGACTGGTACAAGAACTACTACACAGTTTGCCAGACTGGTAAGTATCGTTTCCCTGTATACGGATATGTTTCTGATGAGCAGGCTACATACGGAACAGATATAAAGAACAAGATGCTTTCATTTGTTTACACATGTATCTGTGCTCCTGCAGATCAGTTTGAAACTGTTTACGAGAGCGGATATCAGGAACTTGTTAATTCAGGACTTCAGAAGATCCTTGATTCAAGAGCTGCATACTACGACTCAATCAACTGATATATAAATACTTAGAGAAGGTATATATATATAAGAGGGGCTGTCTGAAGGCAGCCCCTTTACAATGCAAAAATTAAAATGATTATCGGATATGCGATGATATAGATATGATATATAATATTATCAGGATGTGAAAAATTGTGGCTTTGTAGTAATTCATTTATTAAATTGCATTGAAAATAAGCTTATATAAATGTGTGGGAGGAAGGCATGGAGATAGTAAGAGCAAAAGATTATGGCGAATTAAGTAGAAAAGCAGCAAACATACTGGCATCACAGATTGTTTTAAAACCTGACAGTGTTCTTGGTCTTGCTACAGGTTCTTCACCTATAGGGCTCTACGAGAGACTTGTGGAAATGTATAAGAGCGGAGACTTGGATTTTTCCAAAATAAAGACAGCAAATCTTGATGAATATGTAGGACTTGATCCTGAAAATGACCAAAGCTACAAATACTTTATGAACGCAAACCTTTTTTCTAAGGTTAATATAGATTTAAACAACGTCAATATTCCTGATGGAACAAACAAAGATGCAGAAGGCGAGTGCGACCGATATGAGACAGCAATCGAGTCTCTTGGCGGAATTGACCTGCAACTGCTTGGAATAGGTAATAACGGCCACATAGGATTTAATGAGCCGGCAGATTTTTTCCCGGCTAAAACACATATCGTTGATCTTACAGAGAGCACAATAGAGGCAAACAAGAGATTTTTTGCAGATGTATCATTAGTGCCGAGACAGGCTTACACCATGGGTATTGGCACCATTATGAAGGCTAAAAAGATTGTCATGGTTGCAAATGGTGAAAAAAAGGCTCCGATTATCAAAGAGGCTTTCTTTGGCAAGATAACACCTCAGGTTCCTGCTTCAATACTTCAACTTCATCCAGACTTTACGCTTGTAGCTGATGAAGCAGCGCTGTCGCTGATCTGAAAGCTGGTGACAGACGTGAAAAATCCTTTACTGAGACTTAGAGAAATGCAGGGGTATATCGGAAGTGCAGAGAAAATGGCAGCAGAGCACATCCTTAGTGACCCCAACATTGTAATTGAAAATGGAATAAGGGAGCTGGCAAAAGAGGTATATGTTTCACCTGCAACTATCGTGAGGCTTACAAAGCATCTTGGCTTTGATGGTTATAAAGAGTTCAGACAGGCTGTTCTTTACGAGCTTGCGCAGTACAACGGTAAGCAGCGGGATAATGGAGACAGTATAAGAAAAGATGACAGTATAAAAACCATTATCGATAAGACAACAAGCAGAAACATTATGACTCTGCAGGAGACTCAGCAGCTTTTGGATGTTGGCCGAGTTGAAGAGTGTACAAAGCTTATAGCTGATGCCAGGTGCCTTAGAATGTTCGGAATGGGAGCTTCTTTATGTGTAGCAGAAGATGCTTACCTCAAATTTTTGCGAGTTAATAAGCTGTGTCTGATAGCCCAGGACTGGCATTCTCAATATCTTATTGCCAAAAATTCCCAGCCTGAGGACGTAGCTATTTTTATTTCTTATTCCGGTGAGACATCAGAAATGATCAAATGCATGGAAGCCATAGGGATAAATCACACTCCCAGCATTCTTATCACACGATTTGCCCCTTCAACTATGTCAAAAATGGCGGATCATGTGCTCTACACTCCTGCAAGCGAGTCTCTTTTCAGAAGTGGGGCAACTTCTTCCCGAATGGCACAACTTAATATCGTAGATATTCTCTTTACCGCCTATGCTACGGCAAATTATGACTATTGCATAAGTCAGATAAATTCCACCCATATAGAAAAGAATTCTGAAAACTGACGCGGCAACCGAAAAGTTACAGAATATGAAACAATGTTTCGTAATGATATAACATTATTGAAAAAGTGTTATCAAAGGTCTAACATTTAGTTAAGGTATTTGTTTCGGGATTCAAGTTATATCCATATAAGGAGGGAATGTATGAAAGTAAAAAAGGTATTGGCATCGGTTTTGTCTGTAGCAATGATTTCCAGCCTTGTGGCATGTGGAAATGCTGCTACAGAGACTCAGACAGCTGGAAGTAGTGATACCCAGCAGGCAGTAACAAAAACCGAAGAGGCAAAGACTGAGGAGACAGCAGCTTCTTCAGATGTTACAGACACGATCACAATTATGGTTCCACCGATTACTGGAGACTATGTTGATCTTTTAGGGGGATGGATAAGCGAATTTAATAAGGAATATCCCAACATCACAATTGATGTTATATCAACAAGCTGGGATGATCACACAGAAAAACTCACAACAATGGCACTCGCCGGCGAAGCTCCCGATATTGCAGAAGTAAGCTATGCAGCTATAGGTTCTTATGTAGAGAACGGAACAGCAATTGATATCTCTAAGTACATAGATCCTGAAAGGCTTTCTGACTATGATCAGAATGCGCTGGATTATATGACTCTTGAGGGAACTCTCTATGGACTTCCACTTTATATCACAATTCAGGCCCTGGGCGGAAACAGAGAGATGCTCGAAGCAGCAGGCGCTGATGTTACAAAGATTCAGACCAGTGGCTGGACATATGACCAGTTCCTGGATGTTATCAAAAATGGAACAACAAGTGACCGCTTTGGTTTTGTATTTGCCAACGCAGGCGCAACAACACAGGACTTCATCAACATCTTTGGTGTAGCAGCAGGAATTACTTCAAGCTTCACACAGGATCTTAAATATTCTTATACATCAGATAACATGCTCTCACTTCTTGAAGCTGTTGAGACCATGACATCATCAGGCTACATGCCTAATTACGCTGTAGAAGCAGGTCAGAGACTTGTAATGCTTCAGACAGGCCAGACAATGCTTACAGGTAAGGCAATGCCTCTTTTTGAAAACAATATCAAGAGAAATATTGAGAAGATGCAGGCAAAAGACCCTGAGGCAGTTGAGGGAACAATTGAGATGGAATATGTATTCCTTCCTGTTCCAACAATGGACAATGCAACAGCATCAGTATTTGGTACAGTTGATGGAATGATCGCACTCAGAAACAACAACACAACTGATGAGCATCTTCAGAATGTTCTTAAATTCATGGATTTCCTTTGCTCAGGTGAAAGAGCTGCAACTGTAGATAACGCTGTATATCTTACAGGTGTTTGCGAATCAGCAAGAAAGGCACAGGAAAGCTTCGAGCTTGATCAGTCCGATGAGAACGCAGCAGCTGTAGCATATGCTATTTCTAAGGTTGTTGCACCTCCAACAGGTATTTCTGCAGAGCAGAGCGCTAACGCAAAGACAATGATGGATGAGACAATTGTTCCTAAGTTCCAGGCACTTCTTGCAGGTGAGACAACTGCTAAGGATGTGTATGATGCAATCTGCACAGAAGCATATAAGCTCTTTGGCGAAGAGAACTGTGCATCCGGCTGGATCAAATAAATAAATCAATACCACATGAAAATGTGAAAAGCCCCTCCCGCCGAGAGCAGGTGGGGCTTTCTTAAAAGGAGTACAACCCTTGAAAAAGCAGGAAATACATAATAAGAATCTTTCAAAGACAAGATATCACATGGCAGACAACATAAGCGGATGGGGATTTATAGGTGTTGCAGTAGCGGTATTCGTGATCTTTACTCTATATCCTGTAATATCCGCGGTGATAACCAGCTTTCAGGAATATAAGCCATTCGGTTCTGAATTTGTTGGATTTGAAAACTACATAACAGCATTGGGAAATGACCTATTTTGGAAGTCGATCAAGAACACTCTTGTTTATACAGTGGTAGTCATTCCGCTGTCTCTGATACTTTCATTTTCAATAGCGATCATGATAGTTCCTTTCACAAAGAATGTGCAGTCAGTGTTCAAAGGAATCTATTATCTGCCGGGAATAGCTTCAGGTGTGGCGATATCAGTTGTTTGGCTCTGGCTCTATGATGCCTCTCCAAATGGAATATTCAACAGAGTACTGGCTCTTTTTGGAACAACATCTCAGAACTGGCTCTCATCAAGTAAGACTGCCATGCTCTCGCTTATCATCATGGCTCTTTTATCTAGTCATGGTGCCAACATCATTATATACATTGCAGCACTTCATGGTATTGATAATACATATTATGAAGCAGCTGAAATGGATGGAGCGAAGTTTTTCCAAAAGATCAGATATATCGTGCTTCCTATGTGCAGACCTACCACATTATTTCTTTTGGTAACGGGCGTGATCGGATCTTTTCAGGTGTTCATGAATGCCTACATGATGACTGGTGGGGGGCCGGATAATAATACAACCATGATCGGACTGCTGATATTTAATAATGCATTTACCTATGGAAAATATGGACTTGCATGCGCCCAGGCTATCTTGCTGGCAATTGTTATAACAGCACTTACAACACTCCAGTTTAAGTTAATGGGAGAAGATATTGAGTATTGACATATTAGGGGAAAGCAAAAATGGCAACTGGACTTTATTCTCAACATCTACATAATAGAAGTATTTTTTACATAAGAAATTCTCTTATCGCAGTCTTTTTGATCGCGTTCGCAGCGGTATCACTGTTTCCGATTGTATATATGTTTGCGTGGTCGTTTGGACCTGCTATCGAATCTGCATCCACGTCCTACAACATTTTTCCGGGAAGGTGGTCGTTTGATTCCTATAAGGCATTTATAAGCTTTAGCAATTATTCGCTGAAGTGGATCTGGAACAGTATTATTGTGGCAACCTTTACTGTACTTGGAAATGTTATCTTTGCCGGAATGGCAGGTTATGCATTTTCAAAAATTAAATTCAGAGGCAGGAGTTTTCTGTTCTTTGTAATACTGCTTTCAATGATGATACCTTATCAGGTTACGCAGGTTCCGCTTTATATTCTCATAGTAAAAAACTTCCATATGACAAATACATATCCCGCACTGATACTTCCGGGGATGTGCACAGCCTATAACATTTTTATGGCTAAACAGTTTTTTCAGGGAATTCCAACCGCGCTTATTGAGAGTGCAAAAATTGAAGGATGCAGTCAGCTTATGATCTTTAACAAAATAATCCTTCCTTTATCAAAGACAATTCTGTCAGTAATGGCAATAAACACATTTCTGAATTCGTGGAACACATTCTTTTGGCCATTTCTGGTTACGTCAAAAGAAGAAATGTACACGATCCAGGTTGGACTTAAGACCTTTAAGTTTGCCAACGGCTCTCTTTTGTCACCTATGATGGCAGGAGCCTGCATTTCAGTAATACCGATGTTTGTATTGTTTTTCTCTTTACAAAAATACTTTTTGGAAGGCGTCACAGTTGGCGCAGTAAAAGGCTGATATAAGGAGCAGGTTATAAATGGATCTTTCTAATATAGCAACAGAGCAAAGAAATGAGAGAACGGAGCATATCGACAGACTTGATACATTGGAGATGGTAAAGCTCATAAACAGTGAAGATAAGCAGGTAGCATATGCAGTTGAAAAAGTATTGCCACAGGTTGCAGAGGCAATTGAAAGTGCTGCGGAGCGGTTGAAAGTTGGCGGAAGGCTAATATATGTTGGGTGCGGCACTTCCGGAAGACTTGGAATTTTGGATGCGGTTGAGTGCCCTCCGACTTTCTCAACGGACCCATCAATGGTGCTTGGGCTGATTGCCGGTGGAACTACTGCTATCTTTTCAGCTGTGGAAGGGGCAGAGGACTCCTATGAACTCGGGGCAAAAGACCTGGAGGAGAAAAAATTATCTGACAGAGACCTGGTAGTTGGGCTTGCCGCTTCAGGCAGAACTCCTTATGTTATCGGCGCTATGAAGTATGCGCGGAGCATTGGCTGCAAAGTGGTAGGCGTGACTAGCTGTCCCGGCTCTGAAATAGATGTACTTGCAGATATAGGCATTGCGCCTGAGACAGGGCCTGAAGTAATAACAGGCTCCACAAGGCTTAAAAGCGGTACTGCAGAGAAAATGATACTTAACATGATATCTACCGGAACCATGATAAAGCTTGGAAAAGTATATGGAAATCTTATGGTTGATGTTAAAGCTTCCAATGAAAAACTGGTGAACAGATGTGAGACTATAGTTCAAATGGCAACAGGAGTAACAAGGCAGGAAGCTACGGCGGTTCTTGAAAAATGTGATTACAAACCAAAGGTAGCTATTGTCATGATAAAGAAGGGCGTTGAAGCTGATAAAGCACAGAGCATATTGGCTGATGCGGGAGGAATAATATCGGATGCACTGTCAGAGTGAACTTGCAATTGGCTTAATGAGCGGCACATCCATGGATGGGATTGATGCTGCGCTTGTTAAGATATGGCAGGATAATAATTCATTAGAAGCTAAGCTTCTGGAGTTTGAATGTTATTCCTATTCGGAAGAGGTAAAAGAAACATTGTTATCTCTTTCGAAAGGAATTAATGGCGGAACCAGAGAAATATGCCTTATGCAGGAGCTTCTTGGAAAACTCTATGCAGATGCATGTGTCAGTTTATGCCAGAAAGCAAATGTGAATAAGCACGATATTTCTTTTGTCGGGTGCCATGGTCAGACCCTGTGGCATCAGCCAAAAGCCATAGCTTATCTGGGTAATACAATAAGAGGAACACTTCAGATTGGAGATCCAAGTTTTATCTGCGAAAAAATGGGATGTCCTGTGGTCAGTGATTTTAGACCAAGGGATATGGCAGCAGGTGGACAAGGGGCTCCAATTGTGCCATATACAGAATTTCTTTTGTATAGAGAAGATAAAGATGTGGCGCTGCTAAATATTGGAGGGATATCCAATATTACCATTCTTCCGGCAAAGGGCAGGATTGATGATGTTGTAGCATTCGATACCGGACCTGGGAACTTACTTATAGATCAGATGGTAAGAGACTACACTCGTGGCGAAAAAGCCTATGACGAGGGCGGTAAAATAGCACTTTCAGGGGAAGCTTCGAAAGCTCTTTTGGACCATATGATGCAGGATGATTACCTTAAGATTGCTCCGCCGAAATCAACGGGAAGAGAGCATTACAACGCTGATTTTCTGAAGGATATATATGATTTTTGCGCCTTAAATAATATCAGTGAAATTGACATGATAGCGACAGTGAGCAGATACACAGCGGAATGTGTATATCATTCAGTCAGAGAGTTTTCTTCTGTTTATCCATCAAAGCTCATTGTAAGCGGAGGTGGCGCCCATAATGAAGCAATCATGAGCGGCTTAAAAGAGCTGTTTTTGGATTGCAGGGTGATGAAGGCTAAAGAGGCAGGAATAAATCCTGATGCCAAAGAAGCGGTAGCCATGGCGGTGCTTGCTCATGAAACAATGCATAGGAAATGCAATAATGTGCCATCTGTCACAGGGGCAGATCACCCCGTTATTATGGGAAGGATTACTTACTAGTGTAGCTGTTTTATATTAACTCGACTATATGCTTGCTATAATTTGAATCTACTGCGTTGTCATCAGTCGTCGATGGACGCCCATCGACTCCATCTTCCGCCTTGTAGATTGCAAATTATATCTAAGCAATATAGTC
>NZ_JAGBLU010000140.1 GCF_017635265.1 Butyrivibrio sp. | reverse complement strand
TCCGACTTTTTGGCTATTATAGCCCCAAATGTGGATAAAATCCACTATTTTTAGAACAAGTAAAATCCACCCTGTGGAATTTACTTCTACAAGGTGGAAGTTAGTTTTACAAAGTGGAATTAGCTTTTACAATTGACCAAACAAAGAGTTATTTATAAAACTGAAATGCATATAATAAGCCCAACATAGAAACTCCGTCCTTGGTTTCATTATTTTTTAGCATCTCAAGTACTTGTTCTTTTGGGAGCCATTTTTTATATGCAACTTCATCAGTATCGAATAGTGAACCTTGAGGCGTTCTCTTCTTAAAAAAGACCACTTCCAGACCGCTTTATTATTCCCAGAATTCAAGGAATAGAAATATACATAAAAAATAGGACGTTGCCGTAGCACCGCCCCGTCAAAGCATTTCTGCTTTTTATGTTATCTTGATTGTAAAAGGTTCTGTTTCAAATTGTCAAGGTATTTACAGTAAAAATAGCCTGTTATGGTGTTACTGTCATCTAGCTGGACCATACACATGGAGTCTTCCATTGTTAATACCTGATGGATTCTTTTGTATGCTTTTTCAAATGTCCAGCAGCAGTTTTCGACAGTGTTATAGTATTCGATGTTCCTTTCAACCACACATTCTAAATCTTTTTCTGTCATCATTCTGTAATTCATGATTCACCTGCCTGCTATATTTTTTCAACAAGGATTATCTTATCATAGTCACGCAAATGGACAAAATGAATCTATACACACAAAAAAATCGTGAATTTTGGACAAATAAAAAATTCCGAAAAGCCTATAAATACTAGACATTTCGGAATCAAAAAGTTAGAGCGATAGACGGGGCTCGAACCCGCGGTCTCGACCTTGGCAAGGTCGCGCGTTACCAACTACGCCACTATCGCATATATGTAAAGTCGCTTTCGCGACAGCAAAGATAATATTAAAGCATTAGTATTATCATGTCAAGAGTTTTTTATAAAAAAATTCACTCTATAATACCAAACAAAAATACGATAGCTGGAATTGTTACTATAGACAGTAATGTTGACATTACAACTGTCTCTGCTGCGTACTGTCTGTCAGAATCATACAGGTCAGCATACACTGCTATATTAGAACCAACAGGGCAAGCTGCAGCTATTAACAATGCAAGCTTCATCTGAGCAAATACCACGTTATCCGGCATAAACGTCATTAGCACCAACACAATTAAAGGTATCACTGCAAGTCTTACAAGAGCTACAAAATATAAGTACTTCTTCCTAAACATCTTTATAAAATCAGTCTGAGCCATATATATTCCAACACTTATCATAGCCAGCGGTGTATTCATTTCTGCAATTGAAGCAATGCTCTTCACAATAAAGTGAGGCATTTCCAGACTGCTTAAGTAAAGGACCATTCCTATGCATATGGCAATAAAGAATGGCGCAGTTACAACCTTTTTTAGCGGAATTTTTTCTATCCTGTCTTCTCCTTTTAGCACAGAAACTCCGTAAGTCCACTGAAACACGTTCAAAAAAGCTATAAATGGGGATATATAAAAAACTACATCACTACTCATGCATGAAATAATGAGTGGTATACCAAAGAATCCCGGATTCGAATAAGCTCCCGCAAATATTTCAACAGGTCTTTTTCTGAAGATCATGCTCGAAACAAAAGTTGAAATAGTTAGTATTAAAAGAGCTAATATCGCACTGATAAGTAATCCTGATAATTCGCCTTCCGCTTTTTCCCTGATAAAGCTTCTGATTATCACGCAGGGAAGTGAGAGAAATATAAGTATATTTCCTATAGTCTTACTTCCTGCACTGCTTATCTTGCCGCACTTAAACATAATATACCCACACGCAGCAAATACAAACATAGTACATATCTGAAAAAAGATTGTATGAACCATCACCCAAGCTCCTTCAGATATGGAAGTAAGTTGTCCAATACAACTTTATATCCATCAGCAAACATATGCATACCATCTATCGCATATGTTTCATTGAGATTTCCTTCAGCATCAAAGAGACCTTCATTTACATCAATCCATTCAAGTCCCCTTAACTCTGCCATTTGGGCTACATCCGCATTCGCCATTTTTATTCTTTCGTTGGATCGATTCTTTAGCACTTCCTTCATATACGGAAGCTTTTCTCCAAATGTCGGATTAACAGGATAATATCCCAAAAGAATCACTTTGGCTTCCGGAAGCTTCTCTTTTATAACATCCAAAATCATGCCGTAATTTCCAAGGAGAGCATCCTTGTCATATTCAGCACCATTTAAGTCATTTGTTCCTATGTTTATAAAAATATATTTTGGCTTAAGAGAGAGAATGCATACATCTACATTGTCCAAAAGCTCACTTGTAGTAAAACCACTAATTCCTCTGTTATAGATTTCCAGCGAAAGCCCCAATCCTCGCTGCATTTCATCTATCGGGAACTGCTCCATAAGGCTTGAACCAACGAACAATATCTGCCCCTCATTCGCAAACCTGTTAAGCCTTTTATATCTTTCTACCTTAAGCTTCTTTTCATTAATGCTTCGCTCTTCAATATAACGCTGCAATTCTGTATTCATTGCTCTCTCCACCAACTTCACTCATTTTTTGTAATCAAAATCCGGTATTTTTTCCCATCTTTCTTTCAAGTAATGTGCCACCATTTTGGGTTTTCTGTCTCTGGTGAAAATACCTTTTTTATTGCCCTGAACTCTGATAATTCCCTGACTTGTGGCAAAATCCGCAAAATTCCAGACCTGCTCACCGATCAGCTCTTTATAACTATCCATAACCCTATGGTTCATCTTATAGTACTCCACCTGGTACTCCTCAGTGAACATAGTAGGAATTGTATCTCTAAGCCCCATTACAGTATCAGCGCCATATTCTGTGAACATGAACGGCTTATCCTGAGCCTTCCAGAAATCCAGTTCTTTTCTCATAAGTACTTCTGCTGTCTCCAGATCTCCGCCGCACACATACCAGCCATAGTACCTGTTAAGGCAAAAGACATCTGAAAGCCTCAAAGAACAATCCCTGGTATTGTCATCAACCTGCATTGTCACCATTGTGCATGGTCTGCTTTGAGGGTCTGATTTCCTTGCAAGTTCAAAAAGCGGTGCAAAATACTCATAAGCGCCTTCTCCTGCCGAATCAGGCTCATTTGCTATGCTCCACATTACAACACAAGCATGGTTCTTGTCTCTGTTTATCATGTCTCTTATAACATCTTTATGATGCTCAAATGTCCTGATTCCACCTTTTTCAGGCGGATCAAATGTATTCACCTTTGCGCCATTTTTGAAATTGGCTCCGCCGCCAAAGTTCAAATGAATTCCAACAGCCGGACACTCGTCAATTACCACAATACCCTCTTCATCGCAGAGCCTCATCATTTCTTCACTATATGGATAATGACTGGTCCTGAAACTGTTAGCTTTCTGCCACTTCATAAGACTGATGTCCTTGCAGTTCATAGGAATGTTGATGCCACGCCCTGCAGGAAATGTATCTTCATGCTTTCCATAGCCTTTGAAGTAAAATGGCTTATTATTTATAAGGAACTGCTTCCCGACAACTTCTACAGTCCTGACTCCATAAGGAAGTTCATATTCATCCTCATCAAATGTCACTTTGATGGTATAAAGGTATGACTTCCCCGGTTCCCAAAGATTTACATCTTTTAATTCTACAGTGCCTTCAGTTCCAGTGGAAGAAGCAACCTCAGTGCCCTCCCTGTCTATTACTCTTATGCTGCAATCCCCACTGCCTTCTGTAAAAATGTGATAACGTAATTCTGCCGAGTGCTGTCCAAAATCCACATCTGATGTTACTTCAATATCTTTTATGTAGTTAAAAGGAGTTGTATACAGTTTTACTGAGCGTGTGATCCCGCAGTAATTAAAGAAATCAAACTTAGGTGTATTTCTTTTTTTCACTGCTTCTGTCATGTGACTTACGCCACCGATCATCGCCGATACCGCGCTGCTGTCCTCGCCAACAGGCAGAGTCTCATTGCTTATTCTGTTATCTACAGCAATAGTCAAAAGATTCTCTTCCTTTACCATTTCTGTCACTTCAATTTCAAAAGGCAGGAAGCCTCCTTTATGTCTGCAGATTTCTTCGCCGTTGAGATAAACAATGGCACTATGAGTTACCGCATCCATCCTGAGAATGATTCTTTGACCTCTGAAACTCCTTGGCACACTCACCATTCTCTGATAAAAAACAAATCCATAATGCTCTTTTAATTCCGGATTCTCTGTAATGTCGTTGTATGAGGATGGAACAGGCATGTTAAGTGCATCATCTAGTTTCTTTTCATACCACTTTTCCTCAAAGCCTTTTCCGTTGTCCGCCTTAAACTTCCATACCCCATCAAGGCTCATCACTGTTCTTGATATCGTATTTGTCTGATATAGCATCTTATCTCCTTTAGCCCTTTACAGCTCCAATAGTAATTCCCTTAACAAAGTACTTCTGCAAGAATGGATAAATGATCATAACCGGCAAAACACCCGCAACCGCCACTGCCATCTTAAGGGCTACTGACGGAATACTTGCAGCAAGTGCTGCTGAATCTCCGGAAGCAGAGCTCATAAGGAACTGTACATCCTGAAGCATACGGTTAAGTAATACCTGAATGCTGTAATATTTATCCTTGTTTATATAATACAACCCATTTGTCCAGTCATTCCAGTAATGAAGTCCTACCAAAAGAATAACTGTGGCAATTATAGGCTTTGACATTGGAAGAACTATCTGAAGCAATATCTTCCACTCGCCGGCGCCATCTATTCTGGCCGCCTCCAAAACTGCGTCCGGAATATTTGACTGGAAATATGTCCTCACCATGATAACGTAAAAAGCATTCATCATAAGATTGGGTATAATAAGTGCCCAGTATGTGTTTGAAATGTGGAAAAATCTTGACCACATGATATATGATGGCACTATTCCGCCGTTAAACAGCATTGTAAAAAACAAAATGAATGCAAACACATTTCTATATGGCAGATCTCTTCTTGAAAGCGGATACGCAAAAAGTATCGTCAATACCAGATTTGCCAGTGTTCCAATGAATGTTACACAGATAGTTATTATGTAACCTCTGATAATATCATCAGTTCCTGTTAAAAGATATTTATAAGCTGCAAAATCAATGTCCTTAGGGAAGATCGAATATCCCTCACGTATCAGTGTTGTCTCTGAAGTAATTGATGATGAAAACATGATCAAAAACGGAACCAGACAAAACAGACAAAGCAAAATCATTACTATATGATCCACAACCTGAAAGGTCTTATTTTTCTCTACCATCGCTATTTCTCCTTAGAACAGAGCATCTTCTGCGCTGATTTTTCTAGTCAGTATATTGGCACCCAAAACCAGGATAAAGCCTATAATTGACTGATATACTCCGGCCGCTGATGACATTCCGATGTTATTGCTCTGCATGAGAGCTCTGTACACGTAAGTATCAATTGTGTTTGTCACATCAAGAAGTGGTCCTGAACTCATAGGAACCTGATAAAACAGACCAAAATCTGAGTAAAATATTCTTCCTATGCTCAAAAGAGTAAGTGTTATGATAGTCGGTTTAAGAGCCGGAAGTGTAACATGGACTATTCTTTTCCATCTGTTCGCTCCATCAATTGCTGCTGCCTCATAATAGCCGCTGTCGATACCAACGAGTGTTGCGTAATAGATTATTGTGCTGTATCCAAAGCCCTTCCAGATGTGAACAAGCACAAGGATAAATGGCCAGTATTGAGGTGATGAGTACCAGCTTTTGGCCTCCAATCCAAACAATGGAAGGATAGTATTGTTAAAATAACCATTGTCTGTAGCTAAAAATGCATACACAAGATAACTGGTAACTACTATTGAAATCAGGTATGGAATAAGTATTACAGTCTGATAGAATTTTTTGCTCATTGCTGATCTGAGCTCATTAAGCAAAATAGCAACCGTAATAGCTATAATTGGTGTTAAAAAAATAAAAAGGATATTGTATCCAAGTGTATTTCTTGTAATGATCCAGGCATCACCCTTAAAAAGGAACTTAAAGTTACTAAGTCCAACCCAGGGACTTGCGATTATGCCTTTCCTAAAGTTAACCTGCTTAAAGGCAATGACTATTCCAAGCATTGGAATGTAGTTATTTATAAGCAGGTATGCAAGTCCAGGCACCATCATCATATATAAAGGGATAAACCTTTTTAGCTTTGTCTTTTTACTTCTCATATCTAAACCTTTCTTTAAAAAAGGCTGCACATTTCTGCACAGCCATTTCATTCACAGGCAATTTATTTTGTAGCAGCCCACTCATCAAGCTGTCTCTGTTTTTCAGCAATGATAGTCTGAAGACCTGCGTTGTCCATCTCTTCAACAAATGTTGGTATTGTTGTTTCCGGATCAAGCTGTCCTGCAAGTAAAGCCTGATAGTACTTGTCATAAACGTTTGTAACTGCTGTTACTTCATTGAGTACTGATGAGTTATCAAAAACAAATCCCTTTGCAGGAGACTGCTTAGCTGATTCATTGAATGCATTAAGTTCTTCCCACAATGTAGCTGAATCGCCTTCCCAAACAGGTGTGATCTGCTCATTAGGCCATCCCCAAGCCTGTCTTGCATAGCCTACTGTAGCTGCATCTTTTCCTTCCGGATATCCGATGCTGCCATCAGCTTTGTATTCATAGTGAACGCCTTCGATACCATCAATAAAGAGTGTTGAAAGCTCTGGATCTGTATACATAAGATTTAAAAGTGCTACTGCTCTGTCATAGTCAACGCTTGTCTCGCTCACGCACCAAAGTGATGATGAAAGCTTAGATGTGTATGAAAGAGGCTCCTTATATCTCCAGCAAACAAGATCACGGCCAACTGCTGCTTCTGTCTCTTCTTCAAAGCCAACCTTCATATGAGAGAAACGACCGAAGCCTTTTCCTGTCTTCATGAGGTTGTTTCCGGATTCTGTGTTAGATGAAGCATCAGGCATGATAAGACCTTCTTTAGCCCAGTCATATGATGTCTGACAGATTTCTTTGAAAATATCACTTGTGAAGTAGTTTTCTACTGTAAGTGAATCGCTGTTGTAAGGATCAAGAAGTACACCGAAGTTGTCTCCAAGTGTATCTACAGGAGCAAGTCCTCTGGCATCTTTGAAATCAGGAACAACCGGATACATATCTGGATATGCCTCTTTTACCTTGACAAGAACATCGTGAAGATCGTTGAAATCCTTGATGTCATCGACATTTACGCCAAGTTCATCAACAATGTCTTTTCTCATGATAAAGCCAAGATCTGCTGCCTTATCCTTATTAGGAATAAATGCGTAGATGTCGCCTCCAACAGAACCGCAAGCCCAGTCAGAATCTGAAACAGAATTAAGTGTCTGTGCACCATATTCAGGAAGAATATCTGTGATAGGATGAATCTGTCCGGCATTTGCAAGTGATGTAAGACTGAGTGTAAAAAGTGGGAAGATATCCACCTGCTCGCCTGATGAAAGAAGAAGATTCATCTGTGTTGTATATGAACCAAATCCGATTCTTGTAAGCTCTACATCGCAGTTAAGTTTCTCATTTGTTATCTCGCTTACAGCTTTAGAAACAGCCTCGGCCTGCTCTGTATCAGCATCACCAAACATATAGACTTTCATAGTTACATGTTCACGGTCAGAAAAATCATAATCGCTCACTTCAGCTACTGTTTCTGAAGCTCCTGCTGTATCTGAAGAAGCATTTTCAGTTTGAGTCTCTGTCTTTGAAGCATCGGTACTGTCCGCACTTCCTGTAGCCTCCTGACCGCAACCCACTGTCCCAATAGCCATCATGGTGGTCAGAAGTAATGCCAAAACTTTCTTTTTCATCCTTTTTCCTCCTAAAATTTGTGGATAATTGTTACTGCTTGACTGTTGATAAAAGAATGATAGTAAAAAGCAGATCACCATGCCACAAGACATATGACCTGCCAGTATAAAAATTAAGACCAATTTTTTGATATCATTTTTACAATGTTAAAAATCTTACTTTTTGTACAAAAATTCTTACATTCGTTCAGTAGAGGGCGTTATTCCAAATACCTTTTTGTATGACTGAGCAAAATATGACGAATTATCATACCCTACTTTTGACGAAATAAAACTGAGCGGAAGCTTTGTTGTTTTTATAAGGCCTCTTGCCACCTGCATTTTCTCGTTAAGAATGAAGTCAACCAGCGTAACCCCGGTCTCCTTTTTGAATGCTCTGGATAGATAATCCGGATTAAGATTGAGTTCCTGTGCCAATTCTGACCGTCTGATCTCCTCGCTCATATGCTCATGTACATATTTCTTTACATAGGCTTCAAGATCCAGGTTACTGTCAGGAGGGGTGTTGGTTAGAGCCAGCATGCTGTCCACATACTCAAGCATTCCATCAAGACTTCCAACAGCCTTTTGATAAAGGTCATACCTTTGCTGCTCTTTTGCTGACAATTGCTCTTCCGAAGACATCTTTCTGATCACTTCGTTTACAAGATCCGTAAAATCCATGTAAAAGAAATGAAGCTCTTCACTATCAAGCTCTCCCTTTCTGCCCTTTTCCCCCAGATACTCCGCTATTTCTGCGCGGAGAGTGGTTTTATAACCGCTGACCAGATAGTCTCTCCACCGCTTATAGTACTCAGCAAAACCTCTTGCCAGAGATTTATTGTCATTCTCATTTTCTTTCTCACTTAACTCAATAAGCCTTGCTCCGGGAAGAACGTTTCTTGATGCTCTCTCCGATAAATCCGCAAAAGCTTTAGATATTTCCTGTATCTTAACAGCTTTTGTGACGCATAACGCCACGTCCTTGCTGATGATCCGCTGCACATGGTCCAGAAATATTCCAATCTGCCTTACAATTCCATCATAATCCATGATGTATTTATCTTTGGTAAAGATAAGCGCATAGTAACATTTCTGGCTTCTTGCAAATATCAGCACATTCTGTTCATAACCATCAAAAAGCTCATCAAGGATATTTTGAAAAACAAAGTTTAAAAGAGAAACCTCAAACCCCACATCTCTAAATTGAACAACAAAGGGATAAACATCTGTGCCCCAGGCAGGCAGACGCATAGCTTCCTGATATTCGTCGTAAGCTTTTTTATCCATGCTTCCAACAAGCAGCTTTTCAAATATCGCCTCAGTCAAAGATTCCTTGTGTGTCAGCATTGCTTTGCCATAAGAATAAATCTGACGCTTTGCCCTTTTTTCCTCTATTCTCTGCATAGCTCTAAGGACCGCTGCTCTTACCTCGTCATATGGAGCCGGTTGCAAAATATAATCTATGCTTCCCTCTCTTATAGCCTCTTTCATATATTCAAAATCCGCATGGGCAGTCAAAAAAATCACCTCAGTATCAAGGCCTTCTTTTCTTATCCAGGAAAGGAGCTTGATCCCATTCTCCTGTGGCATTTCAATATCACTGAGCAGAATATCTATGGATTCTTCTTTTAGGATTTTCCTTGCCTCAACAGTGTTATAAGCACAAAAGAGCTCATCAATCCCCATCATCTTCCAGGAGATTCCTACCTTCAGTCCTTCGACTACACTTTGGATATCATCCAATAATAGAACCTTCACCTACTTTAACCTCGTTCCTAATAAAGATTTCTGTCTCAGGACCATTATAATTCCCAAATACAAAATAAACGTTATCGCCATACTGTAATTTAAAACGCTGTATCATGTTATTTAACCCTATGTGCCATTCGGCCTTTTCGTCCGGGGCAGACTCTCCGCCACTCATATTGAGCCTTTCAAGAATCTCTTCATTGTAGCCCTTTCCGTTGTCAGAAATGATGAAATGAGCTATTTTCCCATCTTCAGATTCAAGAACATCGATCTTTACTTTTATTTCCAGCACTTTATCAGCTGTGTAGCCGTGTTTTACAGAATTTTCCACCACAGACAAAAGAGATATCGAAGGAATTTCAAAATACTCCATTTCTTCATCACATTCTATCTCATACTGTATTCTCTTTTCCATGCCAACACGCTGAAGCTCCAGGTAATTCCTGATAAATTCAAGCTCTCTTGTTACAGGAATGCTCTCGCCATTTTCACTAAGAATATACCTTAAGTGCTTAGACAAAAGAACTATCGCATTCTCAGCATTTTTATTATTCCCAAGCTGTATCATTCCATAGATACTTTTTAAGCAGTTTAAGTAAAAATGGGGCCGTATCTGAAGCTGATAGTACTGGAGCTGCGTCTGGTTCATTTCAAGCTGCCTCTCGTACAGTTCGTTTTGAAGTCCTGAAATACTGACGAGCATTTCATTCAAAGTCTGATATACCTTTTTGAATTCTTCACTTTCATTTCCCGGAACTTCGACTACAGATCTGTCAGTTCCCATTTTTTCCATTGTTTTTTCAAGCCTGTTGAGGGGTTTTAAAAAAATCCTGTTCAAGATGTAGAAGCTGACAGGCACTATGAAGAATAAGAGAATCGATATGATAACAAGCAGGAACTGTGTGCTATGTATGCTTTGCAGCATCCTTATCTTAGGGGATATATACGCAATATGAAGATCTGAATTGTTTAGCTTTTCTTCTACAAAGAGATAGTTACCCCCATCTAGTGCAAGTATACTTTGCGCATCCAAAAGAGATATATCAGCCGGAACAAAGCTGTCTATCTGATATATATTACTATTGTCGAATAAAATAAATCTTGAACCATCACCCACATCTTTATTTAGTTCTTTTAACAGCTCACTAATATTTATCATCCCAATAAGACAAGTATCCCTCTGCTTTAACGTTCTCCACAGATAATACTCATCTTCAATGGTATGAATGATCCAGTTTCTTCCAAGACTTATATTTCCGGCATCGCTCTGCTGTCTGATGTAGTCCAGGATAGCTACTGCGCTTACATTATTTGTGTTTGCTTTATTGGCAGCAAATCTATAAACTCCTTTTTTAGGTGATGCAATGGCACTGGCCCACCAGTCCTTATTTATGTACATTTCAGAATCAAGATTTTTCATGACTTCATACAATTCCATGTAGTCCTTGTACTCATCTTTTTTTCCGAATGCAAACATTCTAAAGTCAGGTTCATTGGCCACAATATTTAACATAGAGCCTTCCATTTTTGTCATAGAATACTCTATGTCTTTTACCTTAAAAGCGAGCATATTTGAATTGCTGTCTATGAGTTTCTCATTGTACTCAGAGAGCACATACATGTTGAATGCAATAATAAGAACAATCAGGGGCGCAAGTGCTCCTATTATTACCAGGAGCACCTTTCCCCTTAATGAACAAAATACTCTTTTAATCATTTGAACCTACTGCTTTTTGAAAAGATTTAATGACATCATCTAAATCCAAATCCACTCCAAAACTTGCAAGGCTCTTAAGAGGCATTCCCTTTATCATTTCTGCGAGCATCATATCCGGATTTTCTTTATCTGCTGCCGCAGCGAACATTCCTGATTTCTTTGCAAGCTCTTCCATCATCTGATCAAATGCCTTTGATGTTCTTGGATCTTTTGACAGTTCCTCAATAGTAGTTGCTCCATCAATCTTAAATGGAGGAAGGACTTTTGTTTCATTTTGTACGGAAGCGCTACACAAAATATGGTCGCTGGAATCTCCAACCAGGATTTCATAATCTCCTGAAGGAGCATACCATCCCTTCATATCACTGTTCCAGTAAGCCAGGCTGCGACTATCGATTGTTATACTGACCGTCTTTGTTTCTCCCGGATTTAAAGAAACTTTCTTAAAGCCCTTTAGCTCTTTTACCGGTCTACCGGAAGTACCTGTGTGGTCGCTTACATACAGCTGAACAACCTCTTTTCCCGCTCTGTCGCCGGTGTTGGTAACATCTACAGAAACTTCGATTTCAGAATTGTCTGTCATTGTGCCACTTGAAAGTCTCAGATTATCAATTTTAAATGTTGTATAAGACAGACCATGACCAAATGCCCATCTAACCGGCATTTTCTTCGCATCATAATACCTGTATCCGACGTAAACTCCTTCAGCATAATCAATAGTTCTTCCATCTCCGGGGAAATTCAGATAACTTGGGTTATCCTCAAGATGGTATGGAAAGCTCTCTGCAAGGTGTCCGCTTGGACTTATCTCACCAAACAAAAGCTTGTCTGTAGCCTCACCAACTCCCTGTCCACCAAGGTACATTTCAAGGATTGCTCCCACATTATCTGCCCAATCTGCTTCGATAGGGCTTCCATTGTGAAGAACTACTACTGTATTTTTTTGAACTTTTGCCACCTCTTCAATAAGCTTAATCTGGGCAGAAGGAAGCTTCATATCTGCTCTGTCATATCCTTCAGACTCTATATAGTCAGGCAGACCTGCAAATATAACTGCAACATCTACAGATTTTGCCAATTCAATTGCGTCTGCCAAATCTTCATCTGTTATGCGATCTGCATCAATTGGGAATGCAGGCGCATATTCAACATTCCTGTTTCTTTTAGTCGCTGTATCAAGAGCACTTACTACTTTTGAAGAATTTATATGACTGGAACCGCCGCCCTGATATCTTGGAGTTTTGGCAAATCCACCAATATAGGCAACTTTTTTGTCTGCAGCAATAGGAAGTACTCCGTTATTCTGTAAAAGAACCGCACATTCACCCGCAATCCTGACAGCCTTGTCATGATCTTTATCTCTGTCAAATACTGCGTCAGCGTGTTTGCCATGGTTATCCACAAATCTGTAGACTATCTCCAATATCTTTTCCACAGCTGCATCAAGCTTGTCCTCTTCGAGAGCACCGCTCTTTACTGCTTCTACGATTTTTTTATCGTTGAGCGTTCCGGGGCCCGGCATTTCAAGCTCAAGACCTGCCTTTATTCCCTGCACTCTGTCATCTACAGCGCCCCAGTCAGTCATGACAAAGCCTTCAAAGCCCCACATATCTCTGAGGACGTCTGTCAAAAGATATTTATTATCCGAAGCATATGTGCCATTTATCTTGTTATAACTGCACATAACCGTCCAGGGCTGAGACTTTTTTACTGCTATTTCAAAGGCAGGAAAATAAATCTCATGAAGTGCCCTTTCGGAAACCTCAGCTGAGGTGCTCATTCTACGATATTCCTGATTGTTTACTGCGAAATGTTTGATACTGGTTCCTACATCTTTTGACTGTACGCCATTTATATATGACGCAGCCATCTCACCAGCCAAAAATGGATCTTCAGAAAAATATTCAAAATTACGTCCGCACAAAGGACTTCTTTTGATATTAACAGCAGGACCAAGGACGACACCTACATTTTCAGCCTGGCACTCATTGCCGATTGTTTCTCCCATCTCTCTGATAAGATCCACGTCGAAGCTTGCAGCCGTTGCACAAGCCGCAGGAAAGCAAACCGCTGAAATACTGTCATTGATTCCAAGATGGTCAGCTTCTTCTGCCTGTTTGCGCAGACCGTGAGGTCCGTCAGACACCATGATCGCAGGGACTCCTAAACGTTCCACTGCCTTGGTATGCCAAAAATCGGCTCCTGAACACAGACTTGCCTTTTCCTCAAGTGTCATGTCCTTGATAATATTTTTTATTGAATTAGACATTTTATTACCCTCCTAAATGTAAAAACTACACTTTATCAACAGTCAAGTAACAAAATATAGCTCATTATAACAAACCACATTACCAACTACAACACAAAAATATGCAGTTACAGCTCATCACAAACCTGATAAATCACGAATTTTAAATAATAAGATGAAGTTCCGCCAACCAAAATCGGGTGGTCAGCTGCCTGCTGCCTAAACTCAACCTGCTTGATACGCTTATGCGCATCATGAGCGGCATCAGCAATAGTTTTTAGGAACAGTTCCTCATCCATAAAGTGCGAGCAGGAACATGTTGCCAAAAATCCCCCATTCTTAACGAGTTTCATTCCTCGCATATTTATCTCTTTATATCCCGTAGTTGCCTTTTTTATTGATGCTCTGGATTTCGTAAATGCAGGCGGATCGAGGATTACCACATCAAAAAGCTCACCTTTTTTCTCCAGATCCGGCAAAAGTTCAAATACGTCGGCGCACTGGAATTTGGCGATGTTTTCGAGCCCATTAAGCGCTGCATTTTCTTCCGCCTGCTTGCAACCAAGATCTGACGCATCTACTCCAAGTACTGATTCCGCACCTGTTGCCGCACAGTTAAGCGCAAAAGAACCTGTGTGAGTAAAGCAGTCCAATACTTTTTTCCCCTTGCAAAAAGAAGCAATGGCTTTTCTGTTATTCTTCTGATCGAGGAAAAACCCTGTCTTTTGACCGTTTTCCACATCAACATAATACTTAACGCCATTTTCAGTAATAATGACCTTTGTGTCAAACTCTTTTCCCATAAAGCCTTTTGTTCTCTCAAGCCCCTCAAGTTCTCTTACCTTGGCATCACTTCTCTCATAAACACCTTTAATGTCGATTCCGTCTTCCTTGAGCACTTTCTTGCACAGATCTACGATCAGTTCCTTCATTCTGTCTGTTCCGAGGGCCAGTGACTCTATGACAAGTACGTCAGAAAATTTATCGATTGTTATTCCCGGCAAAAAATCTGCCTCTCCAAAAATAAGTCTGCATGAAAGCTCATTTATCGGTTCGTTAGTCGCAAGTACAGCTTTTCTGTACTCCCAGGCATCGCGAATTCTCTTTTCAATGAGCCCTGCTGTAACCGGATTCTCTTTTCTGCGGGACATCATTCGGATTCTGATTTTAGACTTAACATTGATAAAACCATATCCCATAAAATATCCGTCAAAATCATGAAGCTCTATAATATCACCATTTTCAAAGTTTCCTTCTACTTTATCTATCTCGTTATCATAAACCCAGAGTCCGCCCTTTTTAAGTTCTCTTCCCTGTCCTCTTTTCAATATGGCTACTGCGTTTGAAATACTTATTTCTGACATGTTATACCTCTTTTTGTTCTTAAAACATTCATTATTTTTAAATTATATGTTGACAATACACTAAATTTATTCTAAAATCAATTCGTTGTCACAGTTGTGATGATTATACAGATGCGATAGTGGCGTAGTTGGTAACGCGCGACCTTGCCAAGGTCGAGACCGCGGGTTCGAGCCCCGTCTATCGCTCTACACACCCAGATAATAATCTGGGTTTTTTATTATCGAGGCGTGGCTCAGTTTGGTAGAGCGCTGCGTTCGGGACGTTGCGCCGATTCCCGATTTTCAACTTCATATTTTTCACTACGGGGTGTGGCTCAGCTTGGTAGAGCGCGTCGTTCGGGACGACGAGGTCGCAGGTTCGAATCCTGTCACCCCGATTTTTTATGCTCTAATTCTACCATTTTTCTACCATTTTCCTTTTATTCTTCAGAAAAATATCTGATAACACAGAAAGCTCTCTATAAACTATATTCAATTGTTTAGTTACTGGTCGTTGTCATGTTCGGAATAATCCTTAAGAGGAATAATTCCTGTCATTGTATCTGAGATTTCTCTCTTAGCCTCTTTATCTTTTACTTTTGCATATATTTTAAGAGTGGTATTGATGTCTGCATGTCCAACCCACTTCTGAATGCTCTTAACATCCTTATTCTGATGGACAAGAATCGATACGCATGAACTTCTAAGACCATGAAAAGTAATATCCTGAGGCAGTTCAGGAATCTTCTTGATCAGTTTGCAAAACAGCTTTGACGGATAATCCGGATAAAAAAGCGACCCATCAACATGTTTGAAGATGTAGTCGCTCTCATAGTAATTGTTACCGCATAGCTGTCTGTATTCATTTTCCTTATCCTTTAACATTTTGAACATTTCAATCTGTTCATCTGTCAGAGGGTACTCTCGTGTACTGGAGTCAGTTTTTGTTGAATTGACTCGATTGATGACTGTTCCTCTTGTAACAGTATGGTTTATGCTCATAGTCTTATTCTTGAAGTCCAATGCAGACCATCTTAGACCAAGCAGCTCCTCTCGCCTAAGTCCAAAGAACAAAGTGACATAGAACAGTTCGTAAAGCTCGTGGTCCTTTATTGCATCCAAGAAACGCTGAGCTTCTTCATAAGAAAAAAATTCCTCGTCTGTGTCTTTCTCTTTAGCATACTTATTTGCCAGGTTTTTATTGATCACAACTTCCTTAGCGGGATTTGTAGCTATCAATCCCTCCTTGACGGCCTGCTCCAGAATACTGCTTAGAAGAACTTTTGTATCTTTGACTGTTCTGCGCTGAACCTTATAGGTTTTGAACATGTCATCAAGAAAGTTCTCGACCATAGTTTCATTTACATCTTTGACTTTAGTATCACCAAAGTAATTTTTGATTCTGTTTGTTCTATAAAAATAAGAAGAAAGGGTTGTATCTGAAACCTCTCTCTTCTTCTTTTCAAGAAAACCATCCGCATATTTACTTAATGAAATATTTCTGTCTGTGCTTTTAACTTCCTTTTTATTAAGAAGCCTGCTTCTCATCTCTGAAGCTTTTTTGATATTCTCGGGCGTATCTTTTAGCCCGGTGGATATCCACTGCTTTTCGAAGGTCTTGCTGCCATCCTTAATTATATAGTTATTCTTGATAATATATAGATAGCCGCTTCTGCCCTGGATACCCGTAGCTCTTTTGCCGCTTTTCTTAGGTCTTGCCATTCTCAGCTTGCCTCCTTAACAAATTCTACATCGGGATACATGAATTCCAGAAGATATAACTTTGGAATTCTGTACTTCCCGGCAATCATCATAGATCTGATTGTGCCATCCTTCAGATAGTCATAGACCTTGTTCCTTCCTATCTTGAGGATTTCCTTAACATCTGTAGGTGTGAGTATATCATTATACCCAACTAACATATTCGTGTATTCCATGTCTGCTCCTTTCTTTGTTCTTCTTCATTTCAGCTACGATTTCCTTTACCGCTTCATATGGTGTGGGATCTTTCACTCCACACACATCTCTGAAATCAAGAAGTTCTTCCTTTAGTTTTCGGTTTGCTCTTTGTCTGTTTCTGTTTTTCATTTTCCTCCTTTCTGAGAAACACACTTCTCCCGTTCTTTTGTGGTATCGGCGACATCTGTATCAGGAAACGCCGGGCTCTTTGCGACATCCGGATTCCCGGGAAACGCTTTTTGTTGATGAACCAGTTTGTTTTATTCTGTTTTCTTGGTTCTTGTTAAGAACATTTCTGTTCTTTAATTGTACTATATCATTTTATTTGGTTCTTTGCAAGCACTATAACGTGCTTTTTATAAAAATGTTCTCTATATGTCCTTTTTTGTGCTTCATATCTGTTATAATCTGTGCTACCATATCAGTAATGAATTGTTAATTATCAGTAATGGAGGAATCCGCATGATTACTATAAGCAAAGCATTTGGACAGGATCCGGTAGAGTTCAATGACGAAACTGCTGCAGACAGAGTTGGGGCAAGAATACGCACCATAAGAAATGCGAGAGGATTGTCGCTTGCTGAACTTGGTGAAAAAGTTGGGTTAAATGCCGATAGAATGCAGAAGTATGAAAACGGGGCAAGAAAGCCAAAAACAGATATGCTCAAAAAGATTGCGGAAGCACTTGGTGTAAGTACGCTTGCATTGGCAGATCCGGTTACAACCAGTTATATTGGCGCCATGTATGCTATGTTTGAACTTGAGCATAACTTTAATATGAAAATCGAGCCCACAGATGAAAATCATGTACCCGGATTATGTCTTACGGTAGATTTTAAGGATAGTCTCTATGGATACATGAAAGACTGGTATGATGTATACGCCCAGATGAAGTCCGATCTCGAGGTTGCTAATTCCGAAGAAGAAAAAGCGGAAATCATAAATGCCTACCATAATTGGGAATGGACTTATCCACAAGGAATTGTTGATAAGACGGAGAAGAGCCTTGAAAAAGCCCGCCTCAAGAGAAAGATAGCGGAATTACAAGAACGATACGATCAGCTAGATCAGAATGATAGCGACATAGAATAGAGGAGATTTATCTATGGTATCTAAAGAGTACTTTGGAGAAGATAAAAAAATAGAATTCAAGCAAGAAATCCCAGCGAAACACGAGAAATTTTTAAAGGATATTATTGCTTTTGCTAACACGAGTGGTGGAAAAAGCATAATCGGAATTGTTGACGAAACAAAAGAGGTTGTGGGCATTGGGGACCAGAGCCCATTTAAGCTCTCTGATTCGATTTCATCGATGATTTCGGATTCGTGTACACCGCTTATTGAGACTGACATATATCCTCAATCGGTGGAAGGCAAGACAGTTCTTGTTGTTGAAGTTTTTCCGGGAAAACATAGACCATACTATCTGGCTAACAAAACAAAAGAAGATACTTCATATGTAAGGGTTAACGGAACCAGCAGGCCGGCAGATCCTGTTACATTAAAAGAACTTGAACTTGAAGGGGCCAGCCTGTCATATGATTCAATGCAAGAAATCGGCATTGATTATGACGAGAAAAAAGCTCTCGAGTTATGCAGAGTGGTAAAAGAAATTGCTATATCTAATTGTGAGACAGAGGATGAGAAATTAGCTGTAAAAGATATGACCATAGGGAAACTCGAAGATATGGGTATGCTTTGTCGAAGCGGAAGAGATTTAGCGCCCACACATGCATTTTCTTTAATGACAGATAATCACTCTCGTTTTGCCAAGATACAATGTGCCCTGTTTAAAGGAAATGACAGAGACATTTTTATTGATAAAAAAGAGTTTGAAGGTCCTATTTATGAGCAGTTATCTGATGCATTTCGGTTTATCTTGAAGCATATTAACATTGGTGCTGAGGTCAATGGGCTCTATAGTAAAGATGTCTATGAGCTCCCAATAAAGTCAATCAGAGAATTGGTTGCCAATGCAGTTATTCATCGAAGCTATTTAGTCGAATCTAAGATACAGATTTCCATTTTCGACGATAGAATTGAAGTAGTATCGCCAGGAACGCTTTATGGCGGAATGGATTTTGCAACCATGAAAACCGGAAGATCAAAATGCAGAAATCAGGCCATCGCTGATATGTTCCAGTACATGCACATAGTTGAAGCGTGGGGAACCGGTATTCCCAGAGTTATCACATCATGTAAGCAGTATGGTCTGCAGGAACCTGTTTTTGAGGAATTTGGTGACGGAATCAAGGCTACTGTTTATAGGTTGCAAGCGGCAAAAGCAAGCGACAAGCGGCAAAAGCAAGCGGCAAGCGACAAAAACAAGCGACAAGCGGAAAATATAAGCGGCAAAGCCAAGACTACTGAAAACAAAGAAGTGATAGTTGCTTATATTACTAGTCAGGGAAATGCCAAAACATCAGAGATTGCTGAGCATATTGGCCTTAGCCAGCCGAGAGTTAGGGCTATACTATCCGATCTTGTAGCTGAAGGAATAGTTGAAGCTGAGGGAGAAAGCCGGGCACGATATTATAGAATTCGATAAGAGATTCTCCAGCAGTTCGTTGGACAGATAGAATTGAATCCAGCTCAGTCATCGCCAAACTTCGTGATGAGGTTAAGGTAATAGTTGCTGTAAAAAGTCAAGATAAGGGAAAATACCGCTTTGTCAGCAAATAAAACATCACATAAAGCTGAACCAAGTTGGTTCAGAAATCAATTAACAAGCGGAAAAGATTTTTAACTTCTATGAATTAGTAAAGGAGAAGATTGATTTATCCATCATCAATCTTCTCCTTTTTTACAAACATCATCAGTTTAATACTATTAATTATCTGACGTGTATCCATACTTAGAAGCTAGATACAAGAATCCGACAAAACCGTTTTCGTCTAATAATGATAACGCGTCAATACCGGCAGGAATTGTAACGATTACTCTGTCTCCTTTATATTCTCCGTCAAGGAAACTAATCTCAAGTGTTACATCAGGTCTTTCTGCTAGGGCGTCCATTACCATCTTGTGGAAGGAAATGAAACGTGATGTTTCAATCTTCACTGTTGCTCCTTGCCCTGCTTTTCTAATTTTATCTGTAGTATTCTTATTGAACACATAGTAAGCAGTTATAGGCACTCTTGTCTGAATATCTCCGCAAATGTCACATTTATACCTTAATTCACCATCACTATCTTCTGTTGCTTCTATTGTTTCCCAGACATAGTGGTGTGTATGAGCTTTTTCTTTGCTCTTTGAGTCATCCTTCTTTGAAGGTGATGAGTTTTTTGTCCATGTGATCATTACAGGTGAAAGACCATTAAAATGTGTGCTGATACCTGAAGAAGTGTTTGTTGTACCAGGCTTCTCTATTTCTCCGGCAGTCTTGCCGTTAGCACTTGTTCCAATCATATGGGCAACGCTAAAACTATATTCATCGCCATTGGTTCCGTCAGGATATGGCAATACTACATCAATGCCCTCTGCAGGGAAGTTCTCAGCAGTTGCTGTAGTCCAGGTTGAACCTCCGTCAGTTGAAACCATCAGTTTAACATCGACAAGTTTCGATCTTTCTTTTTCTTCTTCTGTTGTAATTGAAAGAGCTGTTTCCAGAGCATCTTCAATTTTTGATACTGTGTTGAAATCGCTGTTTTTCAGGTCATCAGAAATGCTGTCATCAGACAGATCTTCGACTTCTACCTTTGTTTCTTCAGACGGCTCAGGTCCTTCACTGATTGTATAAGTTGCAGATGCTACTTCACTGTCAGTCATTCCATCCTTTACAGCTATTGCCTTGATAGTTGTGGTCTCGCCAACTGAAATTGCGCTGCTGTAGGTTGTGCTTGAAGAAGTTGGTTCACTTCCATCTGTTGTGTAGTGGATTGTTGCTCCCTCTGTTGCACATGAAATTGTTTCTCTCTGGGCTTCTGTATATGTACCTGCGTCAGGTGAGAATGCTGGTGTTGCTACTTTCTGCTTTTCTGTGAAAGTATAAGTAAATGTCGTTGCTTTCGTGATAGTCGTATCTGCCGGGTTCTTGTCCCAGCTTCCGCCTGTGTAACCTTCAGCCGCCTTCATGCCGGTAGGCACGCTTGCAGGCTTAGATCCACTTTGAACAGTCTCCGTCTTGTCTGTTGTGCTATTATCCGACCATGTTCCGTTGACTACCGTGTAGGTTACGGTATAGGTCGGTGCTGTATATTCTGCAATCGTCAGCTCCTGATTATCAGAAGCCGTGGTCGTATCTGTTGCCTTTAAACGTACATAATATGTTCCGGGTACAAGACCTGAGATGTCGCTTCCTGTTCCAGCAATCCAATCCGTAGCATCCGACTTCTTATATTCCATGGCGGTTGTAACACCGGTCAGCTTTCCGTCATTGTTGTCTGTAGTCGTACAGTCAACTGCTGCAGCTGTAGTAGGTGCATCTGGTTTTGTCTTTGCCGTCGGAGCTGCCAGTGTAATAGAGGCATCTGCGGTAGGAGTACCGGAAACCGTAATCTGCGTATAGCTGTTGCGGGTCACGGAGATTCCGTTGACTTTGGCAACGCTATAATCTGTCGGGAAATAATAACCTTCATTCGCTGTATAGACCACATCTGTCATAGCACCTGGCAGTCCGGTCTGGGTTGCCTCACCGGATTCTGCAGTCTTTGTCATATTGCTGCCCGGTGTGATGGTCACACTATGGGTAGCATCCGCAGTCTCAATCGTAAAGACTATCTTTAACGTTCCCGTTATATTATCCAAAATCTCACCATCATACAATACGCTGGATGACGCATCACCTGTCCAAGTTCCGCCCGACCAGCCTGTGCCGCTGATGTTAACGATAGAGGCAGTTACTTCGATCTTGGTGAATTTCCCTGATGCAGTCGTAAATTCTCCGGGACCAGTGATATTTTTAATTGAACAGTCTAAATTGCCAGTTATAGTAATATTATCTTTGGTGAAAGATTGAACAAATTCGTATCCGGAAATATCATTCGCATACAATGTTACAGTAGTTGACGCCGCATACGCCGTCAGGCCCATCCACGGCATCAGCCCGACGAGTATTGCCAGCGTGAGCAAAAAGCTTAACAGCTTCCTGCCTAATTTTTTTTGTTTTAACAATTTCATAAGCAACAACCTCCGTAATGATTGTAGTAAGTATTCCTCACAATTTGTACGCATACTAACTCGAAATATATTATAGCTACCCCCCCCGAAAAATCAAATAGGCTCTCGGAATCTCTAGCCCAGATTCCAAGGGCTTTTTCTTTTTTTCTTTTTTCCAAATCCCCCCAATTTCCCATAAAATTTTAAAAATAGGGGTTGACAAACCCTCCAAAATCTGCGGCCGCTTCGCGGCCT
>NZ_JAGBLU010000139.1 GCF_017635265.1 Butyrivibrio sp. | reverse complement strand
ATGTTTCCAGCGTGGCACCAAACCGATTTTACGATTATTATTCCGGACCCTAAAATGCAGCGTAAAGGATATGGTTCAGAAGCAATCCGAATCATGTTGGACATGGCATTTCATGAATATGAAATGCATCGTATCTCAATCGGAGTGGTAGGATTGAATATAGATGCACTGGAATTCTATAAGAAAATCGGTTTCAAGCAGGAAGGTATTTTGGAAGAGGCATATTATTATAACGATGAGTACAGCGATTTTATAATGATGCGAATCCTTAGTCAAGAATGGAAATGAGCTACTACTTCCAGTTTGTAGAGATATTATCTTTCAGGATAATTGAGAAAACAAATGTCGCAATTGAAGATTGCTCAAATTATCAGATAATTCAAACAAAATGGCATGGAAGATGTGAAAGGGACATTTATCTATGTTATTTTTTAATTTGTATATTATGGCTTTTATATTCTTTGTATAACATATAAAAATGAAAATGTTATAAAATTGTAACATAAGACATTGAAAATGTTTTGAACAATGATAAAATATAGTTGGAAATGGAGGGTTCTATCATGAATAAAATGTTAGGAAGCCGAATAAAGGCATTGAGAATAGCAAACAATTTTACGCAGGAGCAGGTTTCTGATCGTATAGGCGTGAGCAGACAGAAATATGCCAGGATTGAAAGTGGTAATAATAGCATTACTCTGGATATTCTTTCAAAGATAGCAGGGGTTCTGAACGTGACTGTTGGAGATATCACAAGAGTTCTTGATGAAACACCTGATGTTGCATTCCGAATCGGTGCGGATGAGGGTGCTTCCTCCGAGAAAATCTTTGATATGCTGGATTTATTCTATGCTAATAAGCATATGTATAACAGGCTTCGTCAGAGAGAAATGGACTGAGGGGGCTTATATGCAGGAAAGTAGGAAAAGAGAAATTCGTATTAAAGCAGATTCCTTCAGGGAAAAGTGTAAGATAAGCCGCTACGGTATTATGGATCTGTTTAGGGAATGTGACAGGTGCGGGTATAAGCTTCTTCGTTATCCGCTTGGGGAGAGTGCTGACCTTGGCTTTGCCACAAAAAAGGATGAAGATGTCGTGATCTTCACTAACTCTTCAAGCAGACTTTCAAGAGAAATCTTCACTTTGGCGCATGAAATAGGGCATGTTGTACTGCACTTAAATGGTAATAGTTCATTTATTGATGATAATGTAACGATTGCTGACGGTAACCAGGATGAGAAGGAACAAGAGGCTAACTACTTTGCAGCATGTCTGCTTATGCCTACAGATGATGTATCAAGATTTCTTGACCTGGAGATATCAGATTATGAAAATGGTATTTTATCTGCTATGGATATAGCCAGAATCATGTCTGAATTCAGTGTCAGCTTTGACATGGCTCTGAACAGGCTTGAGAGTCTCGGTAAGATCGATGCTAATCAGAAGCTAAGGATTGATAATGAAAAGACTGAGAAAAAAGTTGGCAATCTATTACGAAGTGCATCCGGAAATATCAGATTGAATCTGCCAAGCAATGAGATTGGGATTCCCTATGAATACATTGATTATGTGATCTACAATTATAATCATAATGCCATTCCAAAGGAGACATTGGAAAAAGTACTGGACTGTTATCAGCTATCCCTTGATGACGTCAGCGATAGAATCTCTGCTACTGATATGGAAGAAGATGATAATCTGGAAGAATTGTTGGGAGGTTTGGAAGATTGAGAGCCTCTTTAGATACAAATGCTATCATACACTTTTACAAGGCTGGATTACAGGATATTCTGTTTGAATTCTTTGATGAAGGAGTCTTTATCTATGAACAGATCAGGAATATAGAGCTAAATAACCATGGTCAGGATATCCTTGAAAAAGTTGATGAAGACATAAAAGCAGGAAGAATTGAGTTATACACGGATACGTATTTAAAAGAACAGGCTGTTTTCAGTATTTTCCAGAGAAATGTAAATGAAAACCGTTGTCTGTACGGTAAAGGTGACCTTGGGGAAGTATATGCAATTTCTCTTGCGCAGACTATTGGCGCTTATGCGCTGGTGACTGATGATACCAAACAAGGTGGACCATACATGTCATTGCTACAGTTTGAAGATGAGGTTATGCCTTTTACTTTTGCAGATATTCTGATACTGAGATATCTGTTGGGTGATGCAGATGAATACCAAACAGTAAGGGACTTTGATTCTATCAATGATGCGTCTGGGCTAAACTGGGCTTTTCGCAGTCAGATCACCAAGTTTGTTAAAAGGTTTCTGAAGGAAACTTATCGTGAAGAGGATAAAATATGGATACATCGTTTAGCCACTGATCATGGGATAAGTATTAAGAAAAAACTCATCGCATTGTCAAAACTGATCTAGCTATTCGATAAGAAAGAACCTTAAATAATTCACGATAAATATGGATTTTTAAGAATTGACTTTTCTCATAACATGTATCTTCAATTAAGCTTAAGGAGGTACGTGCCTATGAACGAAGAAGCTGTTAATGCAATCTTACGGAGGATGGCAGATTATCTGGATAACAGCCAGATGATTAAACTGAAAATAGTTTTGGAGGAGGCGTTACAGAAGGATGGGATAATTTCTGATAAAAGTTCGCAGGAACTTTTGGAAATGTTCTTGTCGAATAAACGGCTGGAAGGTCGTTCAGAAAAGACTCTTGCCCTCTATCGTTTTAATATTGAGAAGATGCTTTCCAAGAGTGAAAAGAATGTCTGTGTTATGAACACCGATGATATCAGAAAGTATCTGTCTGAATATTGGGAACAGAATGGGGCATGTAAAGCTACTGTTGATAATGTCAGACGTAATCTTTCCAGCTTTTTCACCTGGCTTGAGGATGAAAACTACATATTCAAGAGTCCGCTTAGACGTATCCATAAGATAAAAACCTCGGTAGTTGTTAAGGATACATATGATGATGAAGATATCGAAAAGCTTCGTGATGACTGTAAGGTTCTCAGGAATCTGGCAATCATTGATTTTCTGAACTCTACAGGAATACGTGTCGGAGAGCTTGTCCATCTTGATATCGATGATGTTGACTTTGAGGAGCGTGAGTGCGTTGTTCTTGGTAAAGGAGACAAAGAGAGAGTCGTATATTTTGATGCCAAGGCCAAGATCCATCTGAAGAAATATTTGGATTCGAGAACAGATAATGAGCCGGCACTTTTTGTCAGCACAAAGAGTCCTCATGCAAGATTACAGGCTGGCGGGGTAGAGTCTATGCTTCGCAAAATGGGTATTGTTAGTAATGTTAATCATGTACATCCGCATAAATTTCGCCGCACCATGGCAACGACCGCGATTGACAGAGGAATGCCTGTTGAGCAGGTGCAGCAGCTTTTGGGACACGAGAAAATTGATACGACCATGCAGTACGCTATGGTTAAGCAGAGCAATGTAAAAAGTGCTCATAAGAAATACCTTGGGTAAAGGCAGAACTAATACATCTTTATGAAACTGAGAAAAGTTGACTACATCTAAGTGGAGGAAAATGCTACTTGGATGTAGTTTTTTTGGGGGTCTCAAAAGATGTATATGCGCATCTTTATACATTTTTTATAAAAGAAATAAACGGTAAATGATAAAATGTATATAGTGATGTAACGTAGAAAAGTGTGTGAAACATAGCATTTTAGCCAAAAGCTTGGCGAGGGCTGTTTGTGTGGGAGGCTGTATGCTGATTAAACCAGTTATAAACAGGCGTGACATGATAACTTGCGCATTATGTAAAGATGCGCCCTGAAGCAGTGTATGTCCTGCCATGGATCCTGCCAGGGCTCTTTTAGGGATATGGTTCGATGATCAGGATGTGGCAGCTATGAGGCTTCCTGATAAAAATGTATGTGTAGACTGCGATGCATTCTGTGAAAAAGCATGCGTGAACAGTGGAAGAGTTCCGATAAGGCAGCTGATGAATGAACTATATGAAAAGGTCAGGCCTGAGGCAGAAATCCACATGCCGGATGATGAAGAAAGGCTTAAATGTGACCTGTGCGGCGTACCGCTTGAGAATCCATTCTTACTGTCGTCTTCTGTAGTTGCTTCTACTTATGATATGTGTGCTAGAGCCTTTGAAGCAGGGTGGTCAGGGGCTTGTTTTAAAACTATCTGTTCACTGGATATCCATGAAGCGTCCCCGAGATTTTCTGCTATAAAGGGCGATAACGGGAGCATCATCGGTTTTAAGAATATCGAGCAACTCTCGGATCACAGCGTTGCTGAAAACATGGAAATATTCAGGAAACTTAAAAAGAACTATCCCACCAAGTTCATACTCGCATCAATAATGGGACAGGATGAGGCTGAGTGGGAGTCACTCTCTGGGCTCTGTGAAGAAAACGGAGCGGATGCCATAGAACTTAATTTCTCATGCCCCAATATGCAGGAAGACGGCCTTGGCTCGGATATAGGGAAGGTTCCTGAACTAGTTGAAAGGTTTACAAGAGCAGCCAAAAGGGGTACTACAATCCCGATCCTGGCTAAGCTGACACCTAATGTCGCCACCATGAGCCCCGCAGCAGAGGCTGCTCTCAGGGGCGGTGCAGATGGGATTGCTGCGATAAATACTATCAAAAGCATTGTGGGAGTAAGCCCATATACCTATGTTTCAGCCCCGGCTGTAAAGGGACAATCAGCAGTCGGTGGTTACAGCGGAAATGCTGTAAAACCCATAGCGTTACGGTTTATAGCTGAGATTGGACAGAATTCAAAGCTTAAGGGTATGCATATAAGCGGAATGGACGGAATAGAGACCTGGAGGGATGCCCTTGAATTCATTCTCATGGGATCTTGTTCGATCCAGATAACTACAGCAGTATGGCTACAGAATAATCAATGACCTGAAGGATGGTCTTAACTATTATCTTGCTCAGATGGGAATAAAGTCTGTTAAGGATATTATCGGAGCAGCTCTTGACAGCGTAAGCGATACAACGGATGTGCTGGAGAGGGACTCAGTTCTTTTCCCTGCATTTGATCTTGATAAATGTAACGGATGCGGAAGATGTGTTATCTCCTGTAATGACGGTGGACATCAGGCAATAAGGTTCGATGACAGGAAACCAAAGCTTAACGGAAGTAAATGTGTGGGCTGTCATCTTTGCAGACTTGTATGCCCGGGGGATGCAATTATGGCAGGCAAAAAGAGAATTAACAGAACGGCTGATACTAAATGAACTGTTGTCAGGAAGGGTGAAACTATGAAGTACAGTATCGACACAGATGGACTGGAGGTGAAATAGCTGACTATATTGAGTCATTAGCATATATTGTGGAAGGCCCATTCCCTAAGAGACTTCCAAAACACAGGTTGCCAAAACCCAGGTGATCCTGGCGGAGAACGTGATTTGTGAATAATGGACATGGAGCTGATAAAAGCGACTGGCCTTGATTTACAGGAGAATGATGCGGAAACGATAGTGCAAAACTGTATTGACGGTTTAAATCTTTATGTTTAAGGAGAATGCACATATATGATTTCTTTACTTCTGGCTTTTGCAGTGTTGATGGCAGGATATTTTATTTATGGAAGAGTGGGGGAAAGTATATTTGCTCCGGATGAGAGAAAAACACCTGCCTATTCAAAACAGGACGGAGTAGATTTCATTCCCATGCCTACCTGGAAGGCTTTTCTTGTTCAGCTTCTTAACATTGCCGGGACAGGACCTATCTTTGGAGCCCTTATGGGGGCATGCTTTGGGCCGGTGGTCTTCCTATGGATAATCTTTGGCTCAGTCCTGGGCGGTGGCGTTCATGACTACATGAGCGGAATGATCTCTGAGAGACATGATGGTGCATCAATAGCAGAATTAAGCGGCATTTATTTGGGCAAAGCAGCTAAATGGGGAATGCGTATCTTTTCAGTTGTTCTGCTTCTTTTTACAGGCACGGTGTTTGTTACATCGCCGGCGGCGCTTCTTTCCAGGCTGACTCCGAATTCTCTGAGCAATACATTCTGGATTGTTGTGATCCTTTTATACTACGTGCTGGCAACACTGCTTCCGATAGACAAGATAATCGGTAAACTATACCCAATTTTTGGAGCAGTGCTGATCATAATGGCTTTAGGCATTATGGGCGGAATTATTGTGGGAGGCTATAGCGTTCCTGAGATTACGCTTCAGAATATGCATCCCCAGGGGCTTTCTGTCTGGCCATTTATGTTTGTTACAGTGGCCTGCGGGGCTATATCAGGTTTTCATGCAACCCAGTCTCCGATGGTGGCAAAGTGCATTACATCCGAAAAACTTGGACGAAAGATCTTCTATGGAGCTATGCTGTCGGAATCTGTGATTGCCCTTGTCTGGGCTGCAGGCGGCGTGGTTTTCTATGGGACCACAGGAGGGCTTTATGGCGCCATTACAGATATGGGACAGTCCGGGGCTGTATATGATATTTCAACAGGAATGCTTGGGCCTGTCGGAGGAATCCTTGCAATCGTGGGAGTGATCGCATGTCCAATAACATCAGGGGATACAGCGTTTCGTTCTGCAAGACTGATACTTGCTGAGATAACAAGGCTTGATCAAAAGAAGATACGAAACCGCCTTATTATTACTATTCCTTTGCTGGGGCTGGGAGCGCTGCTTACTCAGCTTAATTTTAATGTTCTCTGGAGATATTTCTCCTGGAGTAATCAGACACTGGCCATGATCTCACTATGGGTTGCCACAGCATATTTGTTGAAAGCAGGTAAAAGAAAGACATACAGCCTTCTTACAGCACTTCCTGCAACTTTTATGACTGCTGTGAGTGTAACTTACATACTTATGGCAGATGAGGGCTTTAGCCTGAATAGTGCTATAAGCTATCCCATTGGGATTGCAGCCGCAATACTTCTGTTTGCTTATTATCTGTTTCAAAAAAGGAGAGGCTTATGATCAGTATCATTCTTTATCCAATTAGTATTATTCCTGTAATTCTGATTTATTTCTGGATTAAAAAGAAGGTGTTTAGAGATGACGAGCATAGGATTATGGCTAAAAATGCTCTGATAAGTGGCTTGAAGTCTGTTATTCCAGCCGTAATAATAGGAGCACTGTTTTTGATAATTCAACGGGTCGCATTTAAGGATGAGAGTATGGCCAAAACTTTTTTCTATACTTTCTTTGCACTGGCGCTTCCTGAAGAATTATCGAAAGCCTTTATGTTTGAAAGACTTCTAAAAAAACAGGATAAAAGCTTTTCGTGGCTTGATTTCATTATCTGCATGGTGATAGTCGCCATAGGCTTTGATATCTTGGAAAGTGCGATATATGCAGTAGGAGCAAGCCCAATGGAAATAATACTAAGAGGGGTCACATGTCCTCATTTGGGTTTTGGATTTATTATGGGATACTTTATTGGGAAAGCAAAAAAGAAAGGCAACAGGCTATTATATATTCCGGCATTTTTGATTCCCTGGATAATACATGGAAGCTATGATTTTTGTATTGAGTTTGATGCTGGAGATACTGATTATGTAATTATGTTCTCAGCGATTGCCCTTGCTGCATTGAGTCTTGTTTTAACGATCTCTTTTGTGTTTTTTACAATAAAGGCACGAAACAATACAAAGTACTCAAACACTTTTATTAGCGTATCCTGAAATATGGTAAAATATAAACGAAAATACAGATTTGGAAGTTTTTTTTAGAAGGAGGTATTGTATGCTGAAGCAGGAAATAGTAGATGAGCTTAGAATAGCAATTTATGAGGATGTTGAATTCTTATATGAGTTTTACTCTGACAAGTGGGAAGAGGATGTTTTAAAGGATGCCCAGGAGTATGTTCCGGGACTGACAATGGAAGAACTTAAGGAGTATCATGCGCAAGATGCACCATATCTTGCGGCGGTTTTTAAGCTTGCCGTAAAGGCTGGTGCTGACGAAAATCTTTTTAATAGAATTTTTGACGCTGACAGGCAAAAGGCCTATGACGCAGTTAAAGAGGTTGCGGGAGATTCCATTCCTTTCGAAGACTTCGTGGATATTCTTGAATATGGCGGAAAGCCCTTTTTCAAGAGCTTTGAAGGCGTAGACCTCGAGGGAGATGAGCTTTCTGATGATGAACTTATGGCTGTTGCAGGTGGGGCAGGTCCTAAAAATGAAGAGAATCTTATCTGGGATGCTATTCTTAAAAAGTGGGTAAAAGTAATACTACCCATTGTGGCTTGCTTTACTGCAGAATCAATGGTTGAGACACCTCTTGGTGAGAAACCTATCAAGGACATATGTAAAGGCGATGCTGTTTACAGCCTAGATGAGGCTGGGAATAGGGTGGAGACTAAAGTCCTTGAAAAAACCAGTGCTGAGAGAAAGGTTGTTGAGGTACACTTTGAAGACGGCAGTGTATGGAATACCACTTCAACCCAGTTTTTCTTCGATGGAAGAAGAAAACATGATATATGGCAGCATAATGGTCGTAATGTGGTAACTATTGATGGCGTTACTAAGATCACAGATATTGTTGAAACAGGTAAGAAAGTTCCCGTCTATGATCTTGTTATGGCTGGAAATAATATTATGTTTATCAGTGGTGTTGCAGCGGAAGGCTTTGGAAACTAACGGCAAACATATTCAAAGGAGATACCGGAAGGTATTTCCTTTGTCTTTAAAGAGGGGGCAACAGACAGCTTATGATCAATGCTAAAATAATGGTTTTTGGATTTGGGGGAGTTGGAAAATCTCTTTTAAACCTCATCCTACAGGAAGAGCTCTTTTCCATAGACGATATTCTTATTGTGGACAGAAGCAGAAAGACTTTCAGATATTTTGAAGGAAAGGGTGGGAAAATAGAGAACTTCTTTCTATTTGAGATGGATTCACATTCTTATACAGAGATTCTTGATAACTTAAATCGCGGTGATTTTCTTATATATCTCGCGGTTGGCAACGATAACCTCACGCTGGCAAAAGAGTGTGCCAAGAGAGGAATTCATTTTCTGTGCACAACCGATGATACCTTTCATGACCAGCCTTTTAATGAACCGTTTCGTTACAGGACTCATTTTTACGAGTATAAAGAGCTCACGGAGAAAACAAACGGGCAGGCCACATCGATTCTTCAGTTTGGCTCCAATCCAGGACTTATCAGTGTGCTGACTAAAAAAGCTCTTATTGAAATTGTTGAGAATGATGATGCGCCTTTTGTCTTAGAAAACAGAGATAACCTAAAAAAACTGATTGCTGCCGATAATTATGCAGACCTGGCCAGGCAACTTCAGGTTACATCCTTTGTGGAAACAGATCTTGATACAGCAAAGTCTGATTACAGCGAATACGATGATACGGCATATTCTACCTGGAGCGTTGCAGATTTCCAGGGAGAAATGAATGACAGGACAATTCAGAAACTCGGTAGTGAGGAGACTTTAAGTGAGCATTTAAAAAGAATAGGAGTCTCTGCTGATAAAATCTACTACTACAATAAAGCGGACGGGACCCTGGTTCTTGATATCTCCGGTAAATATGTAAAGACCGGTGGATATGTCAAGGGAAGGTATGTTGAAGGCTGTGTTGATGCTCATGAAGAGGTCTTTTCCATTCATGATTATTATACGGTCAGAGATGATGAAGGTGAAATAACCTACGCGCCTACTGTTATGTTTGTGTATCATCCATGTGAGATTGCTCTTAGCTCTGTTTATCATGAAGACAATATAAGGGCAAGACTCATCACCAGGGATCGTATGCTTTCGGGTGGAGAGATCATAGGTATATGCGTAGAAGGTAAGAATTTTAATCCGATCTACGTAGGTACAGAGCTCTATCTTGATAAAAACAGGGACGATACCCCTACAGTTCTTTTGGTGTCGGCGTCGGTTTTTGCTGCGATAAAGTATATGCAAAACCATCCTGACAAAGGGGTGCTGTTCCCAGAGTATCTGGATGTTGATGAAATTCTTTCCGGCATATCACCATGGCTTCCTGTTGTAGTCAACAGGATACAGGACGAAACAGAACGTAATGTGGGATGATTTTTTTGGAGTAGCTTATGGCAGAAATCTTTAGAAAAACAGCACTTGATAGAATTTCCAGCAGAGAAAATCTTGATAAGGCGATAGTGATCATATCACCTTCATTTTGGATTGCAATGCTTGGCGTGGCGGGAATAATAGTAATGGTATTTGTGTGGTCCATATTTGGAAGAATACATGAGAATATTTCTGCAGACGGTATTTTTATGAACCGGGAAGGGGTTCATTCAGTTTATTCTGAGATGAACGGAATTGTGGAAAAGATTGCTGTAGATACAGGAGATTATGTAAGAAAAGGTGAAGTGATTGCTTTTCTTTCAACGGGCGAAAAAGTCTTTTCAACACTGGAGGGAACTGTTACGGAGCTTGCTGTGGTAGAGGGGCAGATGATTGCGGCCGGAGACTATATTGCAAGGGTGGCGATGGGAGATCTGAATGATAACGTGGTTGTGTGCTATGTTCCAGTGAATGATGGCAGAAAAATAAAAGTTGGAATGAAAGCTTTTATTTATCCAAGTACAGTAAACAAACAGGAATATGGTCACATGAAAGGCACAGTGGTGTATGTTGATAATTATGTTACATCAAGAGCGGAGATTATTAATCAGGTTGGAGTCATTTCTTTGGCTGATGCTTTCCTTGAAGAAGGACCGGTTGTTGAAGTAAGGCTGGAACTGGAAAAAGATGCGGCAACTTCAAACGGGTACTGGTGGTCAAACAGCAAGGGCGCTGCAATAGATATGGTTAACGGAACAATGGTTTCTGCGGATATAGCCGTTATGGAAAAAAGACCAATTGAACTGGTGTTACAGACAGGCTACTGATAAGCGAGGATGCAGGTGATGATAAAGCGCGCGTATGCCAAGATGCCAACCGTGTTTCAGATGGAAGCTACTGAGTGCGGTGCTGCAGCCTTATCTATGATACTTGGGTATTATGGAAAACATGTACCTTTGGAGCAGATGCGAATAGAATGCGGTGTTTCCAGAAATGGTAGCAATGCCAGGAATATTCTTATTGCAGCACGGAAATTTGGCCTTGAGGCTCATGGATATAGGAAAGAGGTCAGTGGTCTCTTAGAGCTTTCGGTCCCGAGTATTTTGCATTGGGGCTTTAATCATTTTGTTGTTTTTGAGGGAGTAAAGGGAAAGTACTATTATATTAATGATCCTGCAGAAGGAAGAAAGAAACTGACGATTGATGAGTTAAGTGATGGATTTACGGGGGTTGTTCTTACCTTTTTAAAGACGCCGGAGTTTGTGCCTTCTGGGAAAACAAAATCCCTCCTTTCTTTTGCTATAGAACGCCTTAAGGGCCAATTGCAGCCAATACTTGGATTGGTGGTAATGGGGCTTTTACTGGTGTTTCCGGGACTTGCAATACCAGCGTTTTCCCAAGTCTTTATCGATGGGATTTTGGTTGAAGGAAATTACAGCTGGATCTATGGACTTATCACCGCTATGTTATCTACGCTTATATTCAGACTCCTTCTTAGCTATTACAGGGGAATCTTGATGCTTAAACTCCAGAATAAACTCTCACTAATCTCTGCCCATGGGTTTATTTCTCATCTCTTAAGACTTCCAATAAACTTTTTCAGTCAAAGATATGTCGGCGACTTGTCCAGTAGAGTTGAAAACAATAATAATGTCAGCGAATTCCTTACAAGCGAAGTGGCAGAAACAATTCTGAATCTGATGGTGGCCTTTTTCTATTTGATACTTCTTTTGGTGTACAGCCCGGTTCTTACAGCTGCAGGCCTTGTGATCATGCTGTTTAATATGTTCCTCACAAAAAAATTTTCAAATGCCATTGAAGATATTGCTGTAAGAAAGCAGCAGGATGAAGGAAAACTTTTGGGTAGAGTTTTTGCCGGTATAAAGGTTTCTAATGCGCTGAAAGCTTCAGGTACAGAAGGAGAATATGCAGGAAGGCTTCAGGGCTATTATGCAAATTGCATTTTGACTGAGCAAAAACTCGGAAAACGCCAAGAGATTTTAAATGTAATTCCCGACGTTGGTGAACAGTTTTCGTCCTTAGTTATTCTTATTCTTGGGGGCATTCTTATTATCCGTGGAGCCATGACAGAAGGAATGTTGGTGGCTTTCTGCAGCCTCTTTGGCGAGTTTATTGAACCTGTAAATGAACTGGCGGGTTTTGTCACGACCATTCAGACGGCAAAAGCAGATATGCGCCGTGTTGAAGATGTCATGAAATACGAGGAGGATTCAAAGTTTAAGAATTCAATAAAAGAAAATATGAAAACAAAGCTCGAAGGAAATATAGAGCTTTCTGGTATTTCTTTTGGATACAGCATACTGGAGCCTCCTTTTATTAAGGATTTTTGCTTTAGTATTTCCTGCGGAACGTCCATTGCCTTTGTGGGAAAATCAGGAAGCGGAAAATCGACCATATCAAAAATATGTGGCGGATTATTCCGCCAATGGAGCGGAGACTATTCAATAGATGGTGTAAGGGTTGAGGATATTCCGGCGGAAGTTTTGTCTGGCAGTATTTCAGCAGTAAGTCAGGAGATAGCTCTTTTTGCTGGAACTGTCAGAGACAATCTGACAATGTGGAATAAGGACATACCTGAAACCGATATAATAAAGGCAGCAAAGGATGCATGTATTCACGATGTGATCACAGCAAGACCCGGGGCTTATGATTCCAGGGTGCTTGAGAATGGTGCCAACTTCTCCGGGGGACAGAAGCAGCGTCTTGAGATAGCAAGAGCGTTAGCTATAAATCCCAGCATACTGATAATGGATGAAGCAACCAGTGCACTTGATCCGATAACTGAAAAAAAGATTATGGACAACATAAAGCGTAGAGGATGCACCTGTATAGTTGTGGCACATCGCCTCTCTGCAATTCGTGACTGTGATGAGATTATAGTCATGGAACATGGGGAGATTGTACAGCGTGGAAGACATAAAGAACTTGCAGACACTGAAGGATATTATAAGCATCTTATTCAGAATGAAGCGTAGATGGTAAAAAATATGCAGGATAAGGTTGGTAAAAAACTACATATTAAGGGCGGAGAAGTTTATGTAACAACCAGTTCTCATGTGCTATACAGGGTACTGAAGGGAACAGTGCTTTTGTACATTCTTCCCTGCTCGGATAGTAAACTGGGGAGAAGGCTGTTTCTTGCGGAGTTTTCCAAAGGATTACTTGTGCCCGGATTATCATGTGATATGACTGATGGATCGTCATGGCGATTTGCTCTTGTAGCGCTGGATGAAGCCGATTTTGAAGTGATAGAGGCTAAAGAGGATGCGCTTGTAAGTGAAAAGATGCACTTTGCTAAAGAAATAGGTCTTTCGCTATCAGATGTTTCTGAATTTGAAAGCGAGATTATAGAGCTTTATAATCTGAACACTGTAAAAGAAGAAGGCTCTATCTATAAATTACAAAAAAAGACGGAAGATACAAATGTCAATTCGCTTGAAATGATAAAGAATGTGTTTGCGAACAGTAAAGGAGAGAACTATGATGATTCGGCACCCACAGGAAACATCATATATGATTGTGCGGCGTTTTTGTGCGGGAAGGAAAAAATAGAAATTGCATCAAAGGAAAGGATTGTAAAGAGCTCAGGAAACCGATTTGCCCTTGAGGACATCGCAAGAGTATCAAGATTTACAATAAGAAAGATATCACTGCCGGATAAGTGGTATAAGAAACAGTGCGGATCATTTATTGCATATATGAAGGAGACTGGTACGCCGTTATGTCTTTTCCCAAGGTTTAACGGAAAGTACCTCGCATACAACTGCAAGAGTGGTGAATTCATCAAAGTGGATGCGCACTTTGCAGAGAATCTAAGAAATGATGCGGTAATGTTTTACAGACCATTTCCTGACGAGAAGATTACAATATACAAATTGATCAGTTTCGGGCTTCAAAAGGCGAGCTTGTCCGATGCGCTGAGGATTGTGGTCTTTTCGATGCTGGGAGTTTTGATAGGACTTCTCATACCTGTTTTTAATGAGAAGCTATATGATAGTTACATCCCACTTGGGGATTACAGCGCGCGTCTCCAATTCGGATTTGTGCTGCTATCCTGTGTTTTGGGAAACATTTCCTTTGCCATCGTTAAAAATCTGGCGGTGTTCAGATCCATGAGTACAATGGAGTATGCCGTACAAAGTGCCATGATAGACAGAGTGTTTGGACTTCCTGAGAGCTTTATCAGACGGTATGAGGCGGCTGTGCTCGGAATAAGGGTGATGAGTGTATCCAAAATATATACGATTATTTCGCAGACACTTATAGGGAGTCTGTTGTCAGCGTTTTTTTCACTGGCGTACCTTTCAAGAATGAGCTATTATTCAGGAATCCTTACAAGTTATGCGGTAATAATGCTTGTAGTTTCTGCGGTAATCTCACTTTCCTTAGGCCGATGCCAGATCAAATACGAAAAACAAAAAACAGAGGTGGATCAGCAAGCAGGCTCGCTTATGTATCAGCTTATAAGCGCAATAGAGAAGGTCAGGATTAGCTCTTCTGAAAATAGTGCGCTTATCCAGTACCTTGAAAAGCTCATCAGATCAAGGCGCATAAATCTAAGCAAAGAGAGGTTGACTGTTATTTCGGAAGTCATAGAGGATGCATCGGAGCTTATGTTTTCCATCATCTTTTTCTCAGTGATGATAAACAATGAGTTGGGGCTTAGTATCGGTGCCTATATGGGATTTATGACGGCGTTTGGCGCACTCTACAGAGCTGTCTTTGCAATTGTCCAGAGTATCTTCGTGGTAAATGAAGTTTATCCGCTCTATGAACTGGCAAGACCTATTCTTGAGACGCCGACAGAGCATAGGGGAGCTGATAAGATAACGGAAGATCTTACGGGCGATATAGAAATTAACAATGTCTCCTTCAGCTATGATGGCGGAGAAAGCTATGCATTAAACGGTATCAATCTTCATGTGAAGAGTGGAGAGTATATTGGAATAGTAGGCGCATCAGGATGTGGCAAATCGACGCTTTTAAAGTTGCTTATGGGATTTGAAAAACCGCAGATGGGTCGCATCTATTACGATGGACAGGATATAGATGAACTGAACAAGAGAGAACTAAGAAAGAAGTTTGGCGTAGTCCTTCAGGATGGAGGCCTTATAGGTGGTGACATTTATGATAACATAACTATCACGGCACCAAATTGCAGTGCAGATCGTGTACAGGAGGTTATCAGGCAGGTGGGACTGGAGAAAGACATTGAGGAGATGCCCATGGGACTTCAAACGGTCATAAATGAGGAGGGTGGAACCCTTTCAGGAGGACAGATACAAAGAATACTTATAGCGAGAGCTATAGCCGGAAAACCCAAGATCATCTTTCTTGATGAGGCAACCAGTGCCCTGGATAATGTTACCCAGAATCAGGTAATAAAGACTCTGGAGTGCATTGAAGCCACTAAGATAATGATTGCTCACAGGCTGTCAACCATAGTAAACTGCGACAGGATCATCGTAATGGACTCTGGAAGGATTGTTGAACAAGGCAGTTACAATGAGCTTATGGAGAAAAAAGGCCTTTTCTATAAGCTTGCCATCAGGCAGATAGCATAACGCAACGCGATTTAGGCGCGCAACTTTTTTAGTAAATATTTTGATACGATTAAAAGGAGGGAATATGCAGATTATCAGTGTGATATTATCAATCCCGGTTACGGTTATTCTGGTGTTATGGATAAAGAAACTTAAGAAAGACAATCCCTTTCCCAAGGGGAGTATTGTGAGGGCGCTTGTGCTTGGAGCAATAGCTGTGGTTCTGGCTACAGTCTGTGGCTATGTGGTTGCCCTTATCAGAGCAATCATTGAGATTGGACCTGAGGCGTTTACTTCGATATCCATTCAGGATAGGCAAAGTATAGATAATTTGGGATATCAGATCATGGCGATTTCTGATAAGCAGGAGTTTTCACTTCTCAGGATCTTCGCAAATACTTTCATTACCATCGGATTATTTGAAGAATTATTTAAATTGCTGATGATGAAGGTGGCTGCGAAAAAGAATAATACCGCACAGAGCTGGTTTGATATGGTCCTTGTGGGAGCGCTTGTTGGCCTTGGCTTCCAGCTGTTTGAGGACATTACTTTCTCTAATGGAGGCATAGCGATTGCTGTTGTGCGCGCTCTGACCCCGTTCCATTTTGTGTTTGGCAGCATAATGGGATATCTGTACGGAAAAGCCGAGGTGGAGAATAAAAACTTGTTATCTTTTCTGGCGATATTGGTTCCTTCGTTAATCCATTCCATCTATGATTCTTCGGTAACTGCCTATCAGAAAAACGATAGCTATCTTGCGTTTGAACTTGTATGCATCGTAGTAATGTGCGTGCTGTTTGTTGTGTCTATCTTTAAAATCAGGAAATGGCATAAGAATAAGACTTTGGATGTGAGGCTTAACGGATGAATGAGAAGGCAAATATAAAAGAACTGATTCTGATAATTGTAGCATCCCTGGTATCAGTGATCATATATCATGCTGCATCAAAATTGATTGAAGATGTTGTTTCAGATACCTTCCTTTCGGCGTTTCTGGCAGAAGCTGTGTTCGCTGTCCTGGCTTTTTTGATCGTTCTTGCTTTCAGAAAGATGTACATATTTAATAACCACAGGACACATATGAAAAGCGGATGGCCATCAGCCGGGCTTCTCTTTATAATGATGCTGTTTTACTTTGTAATGGGCCTTGGTAACCTCATTGATTCAAGCGCAACAGGGCTTCAATGGCTGTTGCTTATCGGACACTGCATCCTGATAGGATTTTGCGAAGAAACAATATTCAGGGGATTGATACAAAGACAGTTTCACTGTGTTTTTGGGGAAGACTCCTTCAGGCATGTTTTTCTTGCAATGGTATGTGCGGGGACTGTTTTTGGTCTGACACATATGATCAATCTGACTCGTGGAGCATCCTTTTTGGCAGTGGCTTTTCAGGCAATTATAAACATTTTTGCCGGTATTTACTACTGTGCGGTATTTTACCGCGTAGGTAAGAATCTATGGTTTATGATTATACTCCATGGATTATACGACCTGATTGGACTTATTAATCAGGGGAGACTTAATGGCACAGCCCTAGGGAATGTTATCGCACCGCAGAAGATGACTGGTAAAAGCTTTGGATTAGGCGTTCTTGTATTGGGTGGAATCTATCTTTTGTCGACACTTTTTATCTTAAGGCCCAAGAAGCTTAAGCCTCTTTTAATAAAGAATCTGAATGACTGATAGGAGGATACGCATGATTGTCATTGATAAAAAAGCATGTCTAACTGATGAGCTGATAAATGAATGGTCTGAAGAAGCGGAGGATATCTATGCGCAGGCGCTTGGATTAAATAATGCTGAAACTTTAAAAGTTAAGCTTGGCACAGAAGAAGTGTTACTTCGTTTTAGAGATTGTTATGGTACTGGTGAGCCTTGTAGATTTAAATGCATAAGAACCAGAAATGCGATCAAGTTCACAATTCAGCAAAGAGGATTAAGGCAAAATCCGATGGATACGGAGGAATCGCCATATTTTGATTTCCTCAGGTATATGAATCTTAACCCTTCATATACATATCATGAAAAGCAGAGTTTGAACACGATTCGCTTTCCTATCAGATCAGGAAAAGGAAGAATGCTCTTCTTATACAGTTGGTTACGGCAGTAATACTTGCCCTGATTGTTGGTAACATTGTCAGATATGCTGGTTTTACTTGCCTTAATTCCACAGTTTCACTGCTATTTAAGAAAATAACTACCCTGTTTTCTATGGTAGCAACTCCTTTAGTTTTCTGTGCAGTAATAACCGGAATCAGCGGTATAGGGGATGCTGCCTCTTTTGGCAAAATTGGAGGCAGGCTAATAGGCCGGATGATGATTACATATTTTATAGCAATGACGATCATGGTTCTTGTGGGGATTCCAATGGGGCTGGCAGCGCTTGGAAACTCGTCATCTGAAAGTGATGCCTTCACGGATCTGTTAAACCTTGTTCTTGACATGATTCCTGAAAATTTGATATCTCCATTTGCGATAGACAACGACCTCCAGGTTATTGTTCTGGCAATCTTTATCGGGGTTGCAATGCTTCTTTTGGGAGATAAAGCGAACAGGGTAAAGGAATTCATTTCAGGTGTTGGTGAAATAGTAAATAAGATGATGATGCTTGTATGCAAACTTCTGCCGGTTTTTGTTTTCCTGGGTATTTGCGACCTGATCATAAGCGACAGACTTGCGGAGGTAGCTAAAGTATCAAGTATTCTATTGATTTCTTTTATTGCCAGCATTATCAACATCCTGATTGTTATGATAAGAACCCGTATTGTTACTGGTAGATCGTTAAAAGAGATTTTTGCTCCGCAGATTCCATCCTTTATGATAAATCTGACTACGAGTTCTCAGATCAGTGCTTTGCCGGAAAGCATGAAATGCTGCAAAGAAGGGTATAAGATCGACGAGAAGCTTGTGGACTTTGGTCTGCCGCTTGGAATCGTTGTATATATGCCAAATGGAGCAATAATGCTTGGAGCAATGACTTGGGTACTTGGGACCATGTCACATGGCCCTGCGGATCCAATGACTATTTTTAAGATTATATTCGTATCTATAGTTGTAGCAATAGCAGCACCACCAATTCCGGGGTCTGCATTTGCTATCATGCCCATACTGTTTTCTGCCTGTGGAACGGACTTGTCCATGATGCCGCTGGCTGTGATCGTTGCTTCAACCTTCGGATATCTCCTGCCCGCAATGAATGGTTTTTGTCTGCAGGAAGAAATACTAATGGCAGCTACGAAAGCTGATATGATCAAAATAAGGGGCAAAAGATAAGTACAAAATGAAGATACCACTGCTTTATGAATTGGCCCGTCCATATCAGACAAGTCGGGAAAACCAAATGTTATACAGACACAGAAGTATACATTCTTGATTGATACATTCAAGAATGTATCAACCAAGCCAATTTGAATCGACTATGTCGATAGGGCTTGGTTGACTCCTGTATCACATTCTCACGAAATGCGCAGCCAGTGCGCATTTCTAGATTTTCATTTAAGAATACGTACATTATGAAAGTGAGGATTTGAAATAAAACGGATCACAGGAATTTGCAAAACAGGTAAGTTCTGATGGATTGTATACGTCAACACATGAAAATATGGATTACAAATACGCAGATGGTGATGAACTGGTATTTACCGGCGGATTTATCCAGAAAAATCTAAATGCCAATAAATCTATCTGGATTGAAAGAGAAATAGGACAGCGTCCTGTGCTCGCTTTTGGAAACAGCGGAAGCGATACAGGTATGATGAACTATGTGCTTGATAAAAGAAATCCATACAGATCACAGGCGTATATGGTCGTGGCAGATGACGATGTAAGGGAATGGGGGACACAGAACTGGGAAGAGAAATCTGCACAGTACAAAGAACAGGGATATGTGCCCATTTCCATGAAGAATGATTTTCTGGAAATATATCCGGCTCCAATTAAAAGAGCGGCTGAGCAGTATACGGAAGAAGAAAATGAAGATGCTGCGTGAGATACGAAGATTTAGTTGCCGAAAAAGCTATTAAACCAAAGGGGAATCGTTGATGATTGAGATACAATCCGTGATGATGGAAGATTATTCCATGGATTACTTCAGGTTTGGAAGAGGAGAGAAAACGCTTGTAATTCTGCCGGGGATAAGCGTTCAAAGTGTCATGAACTCTGCTGATGCTGTGTCAGACGCCTTCCAGATGATGCAGGAGGACTTTACCATCTACGTATTTGACCGGAGAAAAGAACTCCCTAGAGAATACAGCATCTATGACATGGCGAGCGATACTGCCGCGGTAATCAGGCAGGTAGGGATTTCTGATATCTACCTTTTTGGAGCATCTCAGGGTGGCATGATAGCAATGACTATGACAATCGAGAATCCGGATTTTGTCAAAAAGCTGGCTCTGGCTTCAACATCTTCACATGTAAAGGATGAGCAGTATGAGTCATTGGATGAATGGATAGAGTTAGCTAAAAAGGAGACAGGATGGGACTTTATCTGAAATTTGGAGAGATGATTTAACCACCTTCTATATTTGAACAGTATAGGGATTATTTTATTGATATCAGCAAAACAGTAACAGACGAAGAACTGCAGAGATTCATTATTCTTGCATCGGGAACAAAAGATTTCAATGTTACAGACAGATTACAGGAAATACAGTGCCCTGTTTTTGCCACAGGTTCATTTGAGGATGAGGTGCTGGATTCTGATGCTACTATGGAGATAGCTGAAAAGCTTGATTTCAAAAAAGACTTTAGACTTTACATGTACATAGGCTTTGGCCATGCCTCTTTTGATACTGCTCCGGATTTTCGTAGCAAGATGTATGAGTTCTTTATGGAGGAGGTGTAAAATATAGTGAAACATATTGCGTAATACCGTTCATGCAAGGAGATTTTTATGAATTGTGTTTAAATTGTTCATGCCAATTAACTCGGAAGTTAATATGACATAGAAAACTGAATATTGTTACCACAGACGGTGGCGAACGATCTTAACTGATTATTCGTCCCCGTCTTTTTTTATCCATAAATCGCCGGAAACGGCACAACAAAGAAAGGAGATTTTACAAATGGAACAGCAACAGATTTCACCAAAAAAACAGAGGGCACTGGATAAGGTGAAGCGAGCCAATGCGGAGCTTGCCAAGGTGGTGCGTGAGGAGAAAGAGCAGCTCAGAAAGACTCAGGATCGCCACAAGTATATGATGGGCGGTTGTGTAGTGAAATACTTCCCCGAAGCTTATGACTTTAGCGAGCAGGAAATGAACAGGATCATAGCGTGCGCTTTTTCACTTAAAGATGTGAAGAACATGATCAATACGGTTCTGAAAGAGCGACCGGATCCTACGGTAAGTAACGATGAAAAGTCCAGCGGTGAAATGTCAACCCAGGAATGAATAAAATTCGCATTATTTTTATGTCATTCGCAAAAGGTTAAAAACACCTACCTAAGCCCCGCCGATCTGCGTAAAAAAAGAGGATTACATGGCCGGGCGTAGACGGAAAATCCTCATCTACAGGGATGAGTTACCTTTCTACGTATAGACGATTGTCTTTCAGCAGTCGAAAGACTAACCGCACAAGTTTACGGGCAGTTAACGCAAGTGCACGTTTATGCTGGTACTTATTCACCTCATTATATTTGAGGTGGTAGAAGCGGCTGTACTCTGCATCGCATCTTACAAGAGACATGGCTGCTTCGCCCAGGTAGTACTTTAAGAAACGGTTTCCGGTTTTTATGAGACGAGTATTTTGTGCCTCAAATCCACCGGATTGATGTTGAGTCCAGGCAAGTCCGGCATATTTTGCCAGCTTTTCCTGACTCGGGAAGCGGTTGATATCACCAATTTCTGCGATTATTCCTGCAGAGTATACTGGTCCGATTCCTTTGATCGAAGTAAGTGTATTCGGAATCAACTGCATTTGGTTAGCAATGGCCTTATCAAACTCCTTAATCTGTGACTCCAGTGCTTTTATGGAGCTTATGGATATAGCAAGCACTTGGTTTACAGAGTCGTTTACCGTTTTAGGCAAACGATAGGATGATCGGGCAGCTTTTTGGATGGCTTTGGCGATGGCTTCCGGATCAGAAAAATGGTGTTTTCCTTTCTTCTGAAGGAATTCCGTCAGTTCATGTAAGTCCATGTAGGCAAGTGTGTCTGCGGAGTCAAACTCTTCGTAGACAGCTAAGGCTGTAGCTCCGAATTTATCGGAGAACACCTTCTCCTGT